>CAKQWG010000076.1 GCA_934278005.1 uncultured Pirellulaceae bacterium
TTGCTGTCGATCAGGTGGAAGTGCCCGTTATTGGGGCCGCCACCGAGCAGGTTGAAATAGCACAAGCTATGCGGGAAGGTGTACAAACTCGCAACCGGGCCAAGCACCAGCGCAAGCCCAGCCAGCCATCGCACGCGGTGCGAAATCCCTCGATAAAAAGCGGCGCTGCCCACCAGAAACGCAAATGGGAAGGCTGGCAGAACGTAACGAATACCAGCCCCGAAACCGGTCTGCATAGAAGTCAGCCAAAACATCGCAACGCCCGGCGCGATGATAAAACACAGCACGTCAGCTTGATTAGGCACCATGCGTCCGATCAGCAACAGGGCTCCCAGTCCCACTAAGACCCAAGTTCCGAGAGGTACCTTGACGGCCACCACGTACAAGTAATACCACCACCAACTATGGTCGTACCAATGGCCGCGAAGATAGGTTTTGAAACCATCATTTGAGTTTTCGAAGTCTCGCTTCTGGAGGTCGATGCCTTCCACAAAAGGCGCTGGCAGCGGTACTGGCACTCGATCCAGCACCGAGCCATAAAAAGCGTATTTGCCGGCGGGGGTGGCTCCGCCTGTAAATGCTTGGCTGACAAAGTGGAAGTCTTTGAGCGGTACGAACGACCCGGCAAAACCGTAACCCGCGTTAATCACATAAACAGCTAAGACAAAAGCTATCGACAGATGGGCACACTGCTTGGCAAGCTGCACATCCCGTTGCCAGTATCGATAGGTAAGGCTGGCCAGGCAGATCACCGGTGGTAGGACGACTGCGTTCGTCTTGGCCAGAATGGCTAATCCCAGAGTGGCGCCTGCCAAGATGGCCAGCAGTAAATCGAGCTGCTTTGCCCAACGCCAGAACAGATAGCACGTCGCTACCGACAGGGAAGTTACACCCACATCAGCGTTGAGCATTTGAGCATGCGACAACACACTTGGGCTGACGCACCACAGAATCAGGCAGGCAAGCCCCGCGCTGGAGCCGTATAACTGCTTCGCCCAGCGATAACAAATCCAAGCTCCCAACAGAGCAAACGAGATGCATGCCCAGCGGCCCACCGTAAACCACCAAAAAGAATCTTGCCCGTAGGCGCTAAGGAACTTCCTGCCAGCGTGGTGTTCAAACCTACCCATCGAACGAAAGGACAGCCCGTATTCGTCCAATTCTACGCCGGACAGCACCACCGGCAGCGCGGCCACCAAGCGCACTAACGGCGGACTTACTTTGCACAATTCAAAGTGGCCGTATTGCCAGTGGCTGATGCCGGAGGCCAGATAGGCAGGTTCGTCCGCGATCGGCGAATGGCGATAATCCCCCCAGGCCAGCATGGCTGTATAGAGCAACAGTATGGCTGCCACGAGCCAACGTTCAGACCGAAACTGCAGCTCGTTATTTTGTGATTTCGCTGGAGACGCTTCCGCCATTTTGCTACGCCTCCTACTTTAAATCTGAATTAAAAGTGTTTCCCTGGGGTGCATGCGCAGTGTCGCAATCCGTGTCGAGATCCGTGGTGCGGGCAGTTGCCGCAATACTTGGCTGGGCAAACGCTTCCACCGCAGGCGGGGACCATTTGCGGTAACGAGCTAAAGTGGCGAGAAATAGGCGCCCATCTCGAATCAATTGTAGCTTCTTACCTTCGCCGGATTGGCGCGGTGCATAGGCAACCTCCACTTCCTGGACGACAAGCCGCATTCGCGCCATTTTAGCTAAAAACTCGGAGCAGAATTCAAAGCCCTCGCACTTCAGATCCATGGCTCGCACGATGTCAGTCCTAGTCAGTTTATAGCAGCAGGCTGCATCCGCTACGCGGTATCCGTAAACCATGCGAATCAAGCTGTTGGCGATGGCAATTCCAAGCCGGTGAAACCCGCGATATCCGGCGTGGCTGACTACGCGAGCGCCGAGCACAACTTGGGCTTGGTCGGCCAATAGCGGTGCCAGCAGCGATCGGTAATTCGATGGGCACAGTTCCAGGTCCGCATCTTGTACGAGAAAGAATTCGCCTTGCGCCAGTTCCAAGCCTGATCGCACGGCGCGTCCCTTACCACGATTGTAGGCATGGGAAATTTGAACGATGCGGCTGGTTTGTGGGTTCAAGTTTCCCTTTTTGGAGATCCAACAGTCCACTAGCTTGTTAGAACCGTCCGTGGAGCCATCGTTGACCACGATGATCTCCTTACTGGTCCGCTCATCGTACAGGCGATCCAACAGAGCAATAACGGTATTGGCCTCGTTAAAAACGGGAACTACAACCGTCAGTAGTGGCGCAGGATTGAAGCGTGCTGGTGAACCTTTGAGCATAATTCTAGTAGTCCCAGCACCGTTTTAGAGCGATTAACAATTTGTCCCGAACTGTCCTACCGGGACACTGCTCGTGCTTCGGCTTATCCCCTGTGTCTCCTGGCCTACGCTGGACTTGCACGCGATGCTCTGATGCTGAAGTACAAGAGCACGCTCCCTATTACAACACAGCTCACATACAACGCCCACGGCCAGCGTCTCGTTGCAAACACAACATTGGCAATCCCATAATGCTCGAGAGTGAAGCGTTCACTGGGGATGTCAGCGTGATCAAACGCCGTAGTTTCAATCACAGATTCGGAGTTGGCGATACCCGACTCTATTCCATACTGCGTGTGATACTTTTTGGGGAACGGGTTGCCTGGTTCATAGTCAGCCCTTCCCTTCGACAGGTGGCTCCCATCCTTCAGAACCCAACTTACTAAGCGGTGCGAATGGCTGGGATCAACCTCAACCAAATACGTTCCACCCGAAATACGCTCAACGTCTTCGGGTACCAGAATCTCAACCTGGCGATTGCCCGATGGCAACGCCTCCCACTTTCGAATCTGCGCAGTATCTAAATCCACCAGATCAAGAATCGTGTGCCCCGCTATTCGGATCGGCAAGTTAAACAGGATATAAACCTCATGGAAATCCAACTGCTCACCTTGCGAAAGCGGACTCGCAAACTCCAGTCTCCAATCTTTCTCTGGACTGTTTTTAACGATGCCGTACTCGCCCTCACCGTTCCGAAAGCTAACTTCGCCCGCCAACCAAGACTTGCTTGCCTGCAACTGAACGCACTCCCTTTCATTCAAAACTTTCCCTCGATCTGCCAGGTAAGCTGTATCTAAACCGCGATAAATCTCCCGCCCCCTCTCACGACTGGCTATCACACATCGCAAGGTTCCCGTCGTGCGCTCAATATCGACATGAAGCCTTCTCCAGTCAGCAACTACCGCAGCGGGTACCACTTCCGCGTATAAGTTAAGCTGCAAGCTCAACACCGTCCCAACGAAGCAGATCGCTACCAAACAGCACCGAAAATTAAACACAGAATCTCCTCTGTCGTTGAATCTTGTCACTATGCGATGGCGATTTCAGCAACCGGCTCCTGAGAGCTAACTCTCTTTTTCGTCCCGTCAAATATCACCTCACATCACCTCTAACACAAGTCTCAAGCCTGGACATGCGGCCAAAGCATAACCTTTAAGTCACCCCTTAGCCGCGGCGAGATCTTAAGCCACTAAAGCGACAAGAAAAACTTACCTACAAAGGCAGCCTGTATTTGAAGCGTCTGATCTACACTCGCACGTAGTGCAGAAGTATGAACTCGGAAGCGCGCACCCGGCAAAATTTCCACATTTTGTGGCCGGCTGCCTATTGCATGTAGTATTACTGCAGATACTAAATCCGTAACAGCTCGCATGTGCTAACGGAGCGCAAAGAACGCAAAGTGCAAGTGAGGCAAACACCAATCGCAGTTGTACCATTACTCAATCTCCTCTGTTAAGTTCTTAAATTCATATAGAGTATTTGATCTAATTGACGACTAGTTTGAATTCTAGATTAACTGGAGCACTTTCCACCGAGAGATAAAGTGGAATTTTTATGGCATGCTCTCCTTTTTTTATCAAATTGCCGTCTATACGTAGCGTGATCTGTCTCTTTTCTCCTTGTTTAATAGTGACCGGAATTCTCTCGACGGATATACAGGTGCAAGGCGTTCGCGCACCGACGATATCAACTTGAGTTGTGGCAAGAGAAAGGACCGTAACATCCTTCAACTTAATCTGATTTTCTGAGACTTCTATTTGGTCGATGGGATCAAATAGAAGTTTCTCCCCAAGCAACTGTGCCCTGATCCGCCGGCTTCCGATCCCAAAGAGCCCAAAAAGAACTACCCCAGCAATACAAGCACATGCCACCGGCGTCCATATACTTGCGTGCGGAAACGACGGAATTTTCATTGACTGCTTCCCTTCAATTAGTTCAACAGTAGGCTCAGCGCAACCAACTTGGCGAAGGATTCGTCCAAAGCAGCCAATCCCTAGTTGGATCACTCGTCCCTGGCACCAGGCACGCAACGCTAAGCCCTCCAATTCGCACCGACCGCCTCAAATTGACGGAGAACTCTCGCTTGCTTTTAACGCCTTCGATCTCTAGCGCAACTTGCACGGAAAGCAGCATTGGAACAAATTCGGAATCCTCCAAGAGCGGCTCAGGTGCAAAATCCAAACGGATTGCTTGGGCCGTGGCCTTGTTGGGTGTTAGGTACGAAACAACTGAGCCCTGCACGCATTCGCATGACGTTTCGATGGAGGTGATCTGCGTGGAAAAGGCGAGCCCCAGCCGCTCGAAGGGAATGCAAAGATAATTCGATTCGCCAGCAAAGATAACGCCAGCGTCGAATTCCATGCGGTCGGCCTGAGCGTTGCTGGTAGCCCCTGCAGTGGTGGTGCTGACGCGGCAACCGCTACCCAAAAAACCAAGCGCAGCGATCAAGCTCACCAAGGCCACGACTGGTAGCCAATTTCTATTGCTGGTGAGCTGGTGAGCTGGTGAGCTGGTGAGCTGGTGAGCTGGCATCATTAGTTCAGCTTCTCATAGACGACAATGATGATCGGAAACGCGAGCGTTAACTAGTCACTATAGAGATCCCGAGTACAAACACAAGTGAGGAAATCGACATTTTCTACAAATAACGAAAAGATTTCTGCGACTGCCATGGTGGTGAGTAGACCACTAATCGACAACTACGAAAACCCTACACCCATTAAAACACGCCACGCCCGCCGAACCGCACAGGAAGAGCGACTTCCACAGCACACCCCCTTGACAACCAACCCCGCCCGCAGCAGATATTCACCGCAGCCGCTTGAGATAAAAGTGAACAACTATCCAGAACTGTCCTCCCGGGATACATGCTCACTGGCACATCTTGTTCTCACAGAGGCACAAAGGCACGGAGAGCTACGCACTATTCGCAGTCGTTTCACGCGGTTAACGATAGACTCGACGCTACTTGGCATCAGATAATTGCAGTCGCCGCTCAACTCCGTGCCTTAGTTCCTCCGTGAGAGACCTTTTCAGGGCGGTAGCCGTTACCGGTGTACGAGTCCCTTAGAGCTGGCAGGATTAGTAGCTTGCTAAGAACCTGCGACAGACATCAGAATCGCGAGCAGGAACTAGTAACAATAGCGGGAATGCGGGCAAAAGGCCACTACTTCGCGAGGGATTTTCTAACCATCCATTTTCTAACCTTTGATCGCACAGCTCAATATTCGGTCCCCGTGGCCGATACCCCAGACTCAGTGAAATCGAGGTTAGAAAATGCAGGGTTAAAAAATCGGGCGCTCTCTTCAGAAAAGCCACAGTTGCTGATCAGCCGTCGCGGGTACCGCGAACTGGGAACAGTCGAGCGGCGGTGGCTTGCGCTGTAAGCCATTTTTGAGTGCGAAGACTTTAAAGGTGTTGCTCAAATGCTCAGCGATTGCCCCCGTGCCGCGCATGCGCTGGCCGAACTGCGATTGATTGTGGCTGCCACCACGCGTCTGCTCAATCAATTGTTCAATCTTTGCTTGCCGACTCGGCAGATGCTGGGCCAGCCATTGCAGAAATACCGGTTTGACCGTCAGCGGCAAACGCAGCAGAACGTAGCCAGCATAGGTCGCTCCATGCTCGCGGGCCGCTTGCAACAATGCTGGAATCTCGCTGTCGTTCAAGCCGGGAATAATCGGTGCCGTCATGACTGTAACCGGAATGCCAGCGGCGGACAGCTCGCGGATGGTCCGCAGACGAGCCTCAGGTGAGCTGGTGCGGGGCTCGAGCAGGCGGATCAGCGATTGGTCGAGCGAGGTCAAACTGATCGCCACTCGCGCCAAATTCCGGCGAGCCATATCAGCCAGGATATCGATGTCGCGGGAGACCAATGCATTTTTAGTGATCAGGCTGATCGGCTGGCCAAACTCTCGGGCGACTTCCAAGCAGCCGCGCGTGAGTCGCAGTTGTCGCTCGACCGGCTGATAGCAATCGGTGGCGCCTGACATCATGATCGGCTCAGGTCGCCAGCTCGGTTTGCTCAGGTGAGCTCGCAGCAGCTCGGCGGCTCGCGTCTTGACAAATATTTTCGATTCGAAGTCGACTCCTGCACTCAGCCCCAAGTACTCGTGCGTGGGCCGAGCGTAGCAATAAGCGCAGCCATGTGCGCAGCCGCGGTAGGGATTGAGACTGTAGCGAAAAGGTATATCGGGACTGTTGTTCTCCGACAAAATCGACTGCGAAGCGTCTTCGAAATAGTCGGTGGTGACTTTTTTAGCGGCTGAGAGCAATTCATCGTCGTCGGCCAGTTGATCGTATTCGGCTTGCAAGTGCAATTTGTGAAAGCGATTGTCCGGATTGGACTGCGCCCCGCGGCCAATGAAGTGTAGCGCTGGTGGAATGTCATTCATCGGCGGTGTGTGTTGGATGCTGGGTGTTTAGCCCGGCGGGCGACAGATCGAGGACAGAAGTTAATTTTAAACATGCATGCCGCGAGTGGATATATGTGCCGCCCTCCGGGCTGAATATCATTGGGGGCCTAGGACCCGGCGGCTGACGCTGCCTGCAGGGATGTGCCGCCCGCTGGGCTAAGAGAGATATGCTGCCGGCCGGGATAGTAGAGATGTGTTGCTAGCTGGGCTACGAGAGATGGGCTTTACTGCGGGCTGGCAGGGTTGAGCGCAGGGTCGCGGAGGCCATTCTGTTCAAAGCCGCGGATGCGCAGCAGACAAGCATCGCAGTGCTGACAAGGCTCGCCGGCGGGCGTGGGGTCATAGCAGCTGGTCGTCTGCGCATAATCGACCCCCAGCTCCAAGCCACGCGCGATAATCTGAGCTTTGGTCATGTCGCTCAGCGGCGTATGGATCTTGATTGGTCGAGTCCCCTCGACTCCCGCCTTGGTGGCCAAGTTGGCCAGCCTTTCGAATGCCGCGATGAACTCGGGGCGACAATCCGGGTATCCGCTGTAGTCCAGCGCGTTGACCCCGATAAAAATATCGCTGGCTCCGACGCTCTCCGCATAAGCCAACGCCAAGGACAAAAACACCGTATTGCGCGCGGGCACGTAGGTGACGGGAATGTCCTGGCCGATCTGATCGGCCGAGTCGTGCTTGGGCACGTCGATATTGTCCGTCAGTGCGGAACCACCGAACTGGGCCAAGTCGATATCGATGACCACATGCCGTGCAACCGCAGCGGCCTGCGCCAACTGCGCTGCCCGCTCAAGTTCCAGCAGGTGACGCTGACCATAGCGGAAGCTGATGGCATACATCGAATATCCCGCCTGCTGAGCTATGGCCAGCACGGTGGCAGAGTCCAGACCGCCGCTCAAGAGGATGACGGCCGTAGGTGTTGACATCATAGGCTGATGACTGTTTTTGATCGGTGTGAGTGGCGACAAAGAAGTTGTTGAGTTGAAGTGGGGCTGACGCCAGGTGGATTATATCGGCAACCGTGGCTAACGCCAAAACGGCTGATCAAGTAGGACTAGGGATGGTGACAGGCGAAGTTGTAGTCTGAAGTGGGACTGACGCCAGGTGGATTATATAGACAACCGTGGCTAACGCCAAAACGGCTAATCAAGGAACCGTGGCTAACGCCAAAACGGCTGATCAAGCTGGATGGTGGATGGTGACAAGCGATAGCAGGCTGATCAACTGGGTTGTGGTTTCTAATCGTTATCCTCGTCGCGATCGAGGTGCCCGGATCGATTGATGGCCAATACCAAACGCATGCCGGCTAGCAAACTCACCGCATAGCCAATCATTCCCAATAAGCTAAGCTTCTCGATGCCCAACCACTCGCTGTGGGCGAACAGCAGCGGCGGAACCTTGAAGGCTAACAACATCGACGATCCCAGAAACACAGAGCTGATCAACAACCCGAGCACGATTCGGTTGACCGAGGGACTGAGCCCCTTGTGGGCCAGATGAATGTCCAACCTTCCCTCCTGCACCAACTGCATAATGCTACTGACCTGAGCGGGAAGCGTCTCTAAGAGACTCTCCAGCTCCAAATAGATTCGACGCATGCGTTTGGCTTGCCGTTTGGGCGATAGCCGCCGCAACCACATGCGACGGAAGAAGGGCTGCATTACCTCGAGCAGGCTGAAATGCGGCGAGAGCAGGCGCAATGTGCCCTCGAGGGTAATGAGCATTTTGATAAGCAGCGACGTCTGCGGCGGCAGCGATATCTGGTGGCGGTGCATGATGTCGGTCACATCATTGAGCGCACCGGCCAGATCGAACGAATCCAACGGCTGAGAACCGTAGTTGGCGATCAGGTCGGCTACGTCGATGGACAGCAAGCTATCGTCTAGCCGGGGTGGCGTGTTGCCAACGCGTTTGATCAAGGTGGTCAGCAGCGACGTATCGCGCGAGGCCACGGCCAACAGCATCTCTTCGATCGTCTCGCGCAAGCGGTCGTCGATGCGTCCCACCATTCCAAAATCGAGTAGTCCCAGGTCGCCGTTGTCGAGCACTAGCACGTTGCCAGGGTGCGGATCGGCATGATACACACCGTGCACGAAAATCATCTCGACATAGATCTCCGCCGCCAGTTTGGCCAGCCTTTGCCGCGTCTGCTCATCGCAGTGCGCCGGCGCGCTCTCGGCCAGCTTGTTGACTGGCACGCCGGTCAGCAGTTCCATGGTGAGCACGCGCGAGCTGGACAGCTTGGGATGCGGTGCCGGGATCCTCAGTCCGCTGTAGTTCTTCAACTCACGGGAGAAGAGCTGAAGATTCTGCAGTTCGCGCGAAAAATTCAGTTCACGCTTGAGCGATTTGGATAATTGCTCCACCAGTACAATGGGTTTCCAAACAGCGATTTCCGGAATGTGCATGACCAGGGTCGCCAATCCGGCCAGCACTTCCATGTCCTCGCGGACAACATTGTGGATATTCGGATGCTGCACTTTGACCACTACAGGCCTGCCATCGTGCAGCCGCGCCAAGTGGACTTGGCCAATCGAGGCGGAGGCGATGGCTTCCCCGTCAAATTCGGCGAAGAGTTCCTCTACGGGCTGACCCAGTTCCTTGGCGATCAGTTTGCTGATAGCCTCGGACGAGTCCGCCGGCAGTTCAGCTTGTAGGCACGTCAGTTCAGCGGCCAGCGCCGTTCCGATCAGATCGGGCCGCAGACTGAGAACCTGTCCCAATTTGATGAAGGTCGGCCCCAGGTCGGTCAGAGCCAGCCGGATTCGCTTTTCGCGCGAATAGCTGGCCAGCGGTACGCCCTGTTCATCCTTGATCCAATCGCGGATGAAGTCGAATTTGAGTTGGCTGAGCCAATCCGCGAGCCCGTACCGCCGCAGTACCGCCAGAATGTCCTGCCAGCGACGTAGATTGCGATACAGTTGTGGGATCGAGCTGATCTTCATCGAGGATTTGGCGAAGCAGGATGAATGTAACTGTAGCCGCTGTCAGTGGGGTGAATGAGTTGGATGATGGCAATTACCTAGTTTAGCCTTCGCCGCGACTTTCGTCCCGTAGCCCTAGATGCTCGAGCCATTTGCGTTTTTTGCTGTTGGCAGGATCGCTAGGCAATGTGGCTTTTTCGCGCTTGGTTTCCTCCAACTCGTATTCCAACTGAGTCCGTTCACGGGCCAGCTTGGCCCGCTCCAGCGAGACATCGATCTCGGCTTGCCGCAGTTTCTGCTCCCACTGAAGCTGCATCTCCTTGAGCTTGAGGCGCTCCTGCTGGATGATTTCGTCGGATTCGAAAGCCTGCGCAAAGGCGGCTGCGCCTATGGCTACTCCCTGACGCGTGTCGGACTGCTGTTCGACGATCGTCTGCAATTCGGCAATTTGCGCATCGCGTTGTTCGATTTCCATTTGCGTAGCTCGCACGACATCCTCGATCTGCAGTCGCCGAGCGGTCTGCTCAGGCTCAGTAGCCAGTTCGTCGTCGTGGTTATCTTGCTCCAATTGCCGCATGATGAGTTTCTTGCGCTCCTCCCAGGAGAGCGTGGAAGAATCAAAACTGACATGCGGCGTGTGGCCCGAGGTGACGACCTGATGCTTGGCAACCTGGGAGGCTAAGTCGAAATTCTGCTGTTTGAGGTCTTCAAGTTCCTGATTGGCTGTCGCTAGTTGCCGCTGCAAATCCGCTAGACGCTCGCGGACTTGCTCCGCTTCAATCGACTGCGCACTTTGAGTGGATTGGCTCAGCTCGAGATCCTGCAGCAGTTGAGCTGTTTCCTGGAGGTTCTGCTGAGTACTGCTGAGCGTGTCGTGAGTTTGTTGCAGTTCTTGCTGCGCGTCGTTGAGTGCATCTCGCAGCCCTTGCGCATCGAGCTGGTTGCTCTCTAGCTCGGCCAGCGCGGCCTGCCAATCCTGCCTAGCGTTTGCCAATTCGCTGTGGGCCGCTTGGAGGGCTTGTTGAAGCTCAGCGATTTGCTGAGTTTGCTGGCTCGCGGCGGCGGTGCTCTGGCTGTCGTCCGACAACTGCTGTTGCCGGAGCTGCTCAGCGTTCTGCTGCCGCTGTCGCTCGATGTCGCTTAGCATCTCCGCCTTCTGAGCGCGCAGCATGAGCCCGATCGAGCGGCGTTGGCGCTGCGTTCGCGCCTGCTGCTGCAGTAGATCGGCCGAAAGTTGCTCGAGGGACTGCCGCTGCGATTCTAGGCGAGTTTCGCGCTGCTGCAGCGTTTCGTTGAGCTGGATTGTTGCCCGCAGTTGTTCATTGAGCTCTTGTGCGGCCCCTTGCGAATAGGCCAACATGACCTGGGCCTGCCACTGAGCTAGGCTGCGCTCCAGCGTTTCGACGACTTCGCTGGCCAGTCGCTCGCTAAACAGCGCCTCACCAGCCGGCTCAGGCACTGAGGGGGACATCGGTGAGTCTAGCCGTTCCGTTGCGGCAGGATCGCCGGCGGTTGCCGCGACCGCTTGCTCGTCGAGCAGATTGAGCAGGGCCAGGACCTGATCCTCCAGGTCCGCCGAGTTTGGGGCTGGCGGCGATTTTCGTCCTCGATTGGTCGCTCTCTCCCCACGAGACTTGGTCAACTGATCGCGCAGGGCTTCGACCACCCCACTCAGTTCCCGCGTGTCGGTTGGATGCGCTAACATGTTTACCTGTTTCCTCGTTTGATAATTCCAAGCACAGTGGTTACTTAGCTTTTTTTCTAACGAGTGGTCGAGCTTTTCTAGTTTCGAGTCCTGCATTGCTGCGGCGGACCACTAGGCTAACGCGCGGTTGTAGCGATAATTTAGGCTGAGCACCGCATATTTTTTAGGCCGCCGCCAAAGACTCAGCCAAACTCCCCAGAGTTGGCCGCGTCAGGCAAGTCACAGAGATTTCCAGTCAGATTTCCAGTCAGATTTCCAGTCCGATTTCCAGTCCGATTTCCAGTCCGATTTCCAGTCCGATTTTCAGTTCGATTTCCGGTCCGCAAGGTGGGATTGGACAGAAAGGCAAGTTCCATGGCTAAGAAACGCACCAGTGACGACACCGCCGACGAGCCCACGTTTGAAGAAGCCATGGAGTCGCTTGAGACCATCGTGCGGCGATTAGAGCAAGGCGGTGGACCGCTGGAGGAGGCCTTGGGCGACTATTCCCACGCTATCGGCTTGCTCAAAACGTGCAATAGCCGGCTTGAGAAAGCCGAGCGACGCGTGGAGATTCTCAGCGGCGTGGATGCTCAGGGCAATCCCGTTACGCGCCCCGTCGAGGCGCTGCAGAGCACGCTGGAGGAAAAGCAGCAGTCACGCAGCAGTCGCCGCACCGCGGCCACATCCACGCCCCCGTCGGATAGCTCGAATCCAGACGCTACGGGGTTGTTTTAGTCCATGGAAAATCAACTATCTAGCGACCCGATGCGCGAGCTAGCTCCGCTCAAGGCCGTCGTCGAAGAGCAGTTGGCACGCCTGACGGCTCCCAGCCAGGGCTGCCCCGAGCGGCTGAGTTCCGCGATCCGCTATAGTGTGCTTGCGCCCGGCAAACGCTTGCGACCGTTGCTATGCCTGTTGGCCTGTGAGGCCATCAGCGGCGATTGGTCGGCGGCCCTACCGGCAGCCTGTGCGATCGAATTTATCCACGTCTATTCGCTGATCCATGACGATCTGCCTGCTATGGACAACGATACGCTGCGGCGTGGATTGCCGTGCTGCCATATCCAGTTTGATGAGGCGACGGCCATCTTGGCTGGTGATAGCCTGCAGATGCTAGCCGTCCAAACCATTTGCGAAGGCCTCGAGCCCCAGCCCGCCAGAGAATCGCTGCGGATACTCTCAACCGCCGCCGGACGCGAAAAACTCGTCGGCGGACAAGCCGACGATCTGGCGGCCGAAGGCAGGTTTGGCCCTGTCGACATGTCTGGCCTAGCCCCGGTGGAATTCCTCAAACACATCCATCGTCGCAAAACGAGCGCTTTGATCGAAGCCAGCTTACAATTAGGTGGGGTGGCAGCCGGCGGTAGTTTGGATCATCTTAAGAGTCTCGCAGATTACGGTGCGGCTATCGGCTTGGCCTTTCAAATTATCGACGACTGTTTGGATATTGAAAGCACTTCCGCACAACTGGGAAAACACACTCGTAAGGACAGCCAACTGGGAAAGTTAACCTATCCCAGCCTGCTCGGCCTAGATGCTTCGCATGAACTTGCCGAACAACTCATTGCACAAGCCTGCGCTGCAGTTGCGATATTTGGGGATAGGGGCGAGCGGCTAGTTCGGCTAGCTCGGTTCGTCGTTGACAGGAAAGTATAATACAGCCTATGACAAAACACCTGGAACAACTTAGCTCGGCCATCGATTTGCACGGCATGAGTCGCGCCGAGCTCGATCGATTGGCCAGCGAGATTCGAGAAGTGCTGTGTGGCCTGTTGAGCATTCGTACCGCACACTTCGCATCCAACCTGGGCGTGGTCGAACTGTGCTTAGCCCTGCACAGCGTGTACGATTTCCGCAGCGACCGATTGATTTGGGACACAGGGCATCAGATCTATCCCCACAAACTGGTGACTGGACGCACCAAGGAATTCGCCAACATCCGTACTCGCGGCGGATTGATGGGGTATCCCAACCCGGAGGAGAGCCCTTACGATTTATTTATGACCGGTCATGCCGGCTGCAGCGTTTCCACCGCTCTGGGACTCAAGAGCGGTGACGACTTGCGAGGCGAAGGCCATCGCAAGAGCGTGGCTGTGATCGGCGACGGCGCCTTTCCCTCGGGCATCGTCTTCGAAGCTCTGAACAATGCGGCTGAGCTGTCGAGCGATCTACTGATCGTGCTCAACGATAATCGCATGAGCATCTGCCCCAGAGTCGGATCGGTGGCGCGCTACCTGGATCGCTTGCGTTCCAATCCGTTCTACACCGGATTGAAAAGCGAAGTGGTGCGAATGCTCAACCACGTGCCCGTCTTGGGCGATCCCGCCGAAAGAATGTTGGCACAGATCAAAGAAGGGGTCAAAGCCGGTTTGCATGGCGGCATGCTGTTTGAAGAGTTGGGGATTCGTTACGTAGGTCCTATCGACGGCCACGACATTGGACTGATGCGCAAGTACTTGAAAATGCTCAAGGAACAGCCCGGCCCGGTACTGCTGCACGTCGTTACCGAGAAGGGGCACGGCTACCAGCCGGCTGCGCAAGATCCGGTTTTCTTCCACACTCCTCCTACGTTTGAAGATGAAGCGGGCCAGGCCAAGATACACAGTCGCGTCAGCACGCCGGCTTTCACCAATTTTGCCCGCGACGCGATCGGTAGCTCGATGCGCAGCGACCAGCGAGTCACCGTCATGACCGCCGCCATGTGCCAAGGCAACAAGCTGGAGCCGGTCCGCGAGGAGTTTCCCGATCGCTTCTTCGATGTGGGGATTTGCGAATCGCACGCGGTTGCCTTTGCCGCCGGGCAAGCCAAGACCGGCCTGCGTCCGATCGTGGCCATCTATAGCACCTTCCTGCAACGCAGCTACGATCAAATCTTCCAAGAAGTCGCGCTGCAGAATTTGCCGGTGATCTTCATGATGGATCGCGCAGGGCTGGCTGGCCCCGACGGACCAACTCACCATGGCGTGTACGACATCGGCTACATGCGCGTCTTCCCCAACTTGGTCGTGATGGCTCCGGCCGATGGTCCCGAGCTGGCCGCCATGCTCGACTTTGCCGTGGCCGGCGATAAGCCCGTGGCCATTCGCTATCCCAAAGCCTCCGCACTGGATTTGAAACTGAGCGGCCAGCCCATCGAGCTGGGCAAATCGCAGATCGTGCGATGGGGTAGCGACGGAGCCATCCTAGGCTTCGGCGCGATGCTAGAACTAGCACTCGAAGCGGCCGACCTACTGGCTCAAGAGGGTATCGACGTGGCAGTCATCAATCCGCGCTTCGTCAAACCGCTCGACCACGACCTGCTGCATCGAGTGTTCAGCGAATGCAAGTTCGTGGTAACTGCTGAAGAAGGTGCGCTGATGGGCGGCTTTGGCAGCGCCGTTCTGGAACTCGCCAGCGACCACGGCTGGGACACGCGCAACTTGCGCCGCTTGGGCATCCCCGATCGGTTCATCGAGCACGGCGAGCGTGAGGAGCTGCTGGGCGAACTCGGCCTTTCAGCCGCAGGTATCGCCGACCAGTGCCGCCAGCTAGCGCAGCAATCGGCCGAAGTCTAACCAAAGATCGCTCCCGCGATTTTTTCCAGGCGCATTGCGGTTTCCGCGCGATGGGATGAGTAGGGATTGTAGGTCGCAGCCGACGTGGCCAAGTTTGCAGCGGTAGGACAAAGGTTAGAAGATGGTTGGTTAGAAAATCTGCGCACGCCATGTGCCGAATAGTGACCAGCTAGGG
>CAKQWG010000077.1 GCA_934278005.1 uncultured Pirellulaceae bacterium
GTTCTGAACGAGCTGGTTCTGAACGAGCTGGTTCTGAACAGGCGAGTTTTAAACACAGGCGGATGCAACACTCGCGGCCGGGCCTCTTAGCCCAGGCTCGCCCGCTGGTTAGCGATTTATTTCAGCATGACCCTAAGGTGTACTGGAGCGACTTTCTCCTAAGCTTGGTGTTGGGTTATGGTGGAGCGCACTTTTATTTGACGCTCCCCATCAGTTCTCCAGTCGCTTGGGGCGGGTTCATCGTAGCCGTGATCGCGCTGTACCGCCTGGGCTCGTTCACGCATGAGATCGCCCACTTCAAAAGCCATGAGATGCGATCATTCCGCATAGCTTGGGATCTGTTAGCCGGCATTCCGTTGTTGACTCCCTCCTACTTTTATCAATCGCATCACGACCATCACACTTCGCATCACTACGGTACCGAGCAGGATGGAGAATATCTGCCGTTGGGCTCCGGCGGGTGGCGCGGCCTGATGTCCTATTTTCTGCAAGTGTTTGTGCAGCCGATTGTGATCGTGCTGAGGTTCTTGCTGGCTCCGCTGACCTTCGCGCATCCGCGCGTTCGCGAGTGGACGCTGAAGCATGCCTCGTCATTGGTTATCGACTTCCACTATCACCGCAGCATACCCGCCGATGCACCGCGACGGATTTGGGCACTGATGGACTTGGCTTGTTTTGTACGCACCGCGCTAATTTTTGTCCTGGTATTCCTCGGCTTCTCGCACTGGACCCGATTGCCGCAGCTGTATTTCTTGGCCATTACGATCCTGAGTCTCAATTACGTACGCACGCTGTCGGCGCATCGCTACATGGGAGAAGGCCAGAAGATGAGCCATGAAGCGCAAGTGCTGGACTCGACAGTCATCACGGGCATTCCAGTATTGACTGAATTTCTGTGCCCGCTAGGGACGCGCTACCATGCACTGCATCACCTGTTCCCACGACTGCCTTATCACAATCTGGCCAAAGCCCATCGCCGGCTGATGGCCAATCTGCCGCCAGACTCCGTCTACCGCGATACTGTCTATCCCAGTTGGCTAGCCGTTGTCCGCGAGTTCTCGAGCAACTTCCGAGCATCAGCATCTCTTCGCGTCACTGCAGATTAGGCTGGCGCATCAGTACGGCCAGTCGGGCCTGCCGACCAGCCATCTGACGGCAGACCAGTAGCAGTTTGAAAATTCTGAAAAACAGCGAATGCCTGTAGCCCAGCGGGCGGCACATCCCTGCCGGCCGCGTGAGCCGCCGGTCCGCAAGATATCGAACGCTCCTCAAAGTAGAGTGACCCCGTTGGTCCCTCACTGCAACAATGTGGATTCTATAGAGTCTTGGTCTAAGCTAAGCCCCTGCGTCGAAACTCCCACTTGAAAGACCGACGCGGAGCGTCGGGCCACATTGGGACTATTAGCTGCCGCCGCTTCGCGGCTGAAAGTGTGGCACGACGCTCCGCGTCGTTTACCCGACGGCAGTGCGTTTGACATAGAAACGTGAGCTTAAAAGTGGGGGCGGCGACAGCGCTGTGGATACAGTACGTTGACTGAGTGGGGAGGTTGTGAAGTGCCGTCGCCTGCCCAGGCCGCGGCTATTCGGATTGGCAGGGGGATGAGGTGCAATGGATCGTCGCGCGTTAGCCAGTGGACCTGTGCATCTGCAGATCGCTGCGCGCTACGGCTCAATATCCCTCGCAACTGACGCTGATGCCGAGTGGAGCATCCGAATTGTCTTCGGTCCAGCTTTTGGCTGTAGACCTCTCTCGATAAATGAAATCGCTTGATCCTAGGGAAGGTGGAGGCTTTGATAGCGGCCAACTAGCGGCTGCGACAATTTCTGCGAACGCTCTGCCAAAAATTATTAGTCTGGCGCCTGAACGCCTGCAGCTTGCGGCACTCGGCTGACGGAGGGACTGCGAAGCCAGCCTTGCTGGGCATACCATAGTGCGGTCTGCTCGATCCGCTGCGGGAGGTTGAAGGCGGGGGCAAAGCCGGTGTCGCGGCGCAGGGCGGCGTCGTCACAAGTCCAAGAGCCTGCGGTGGCCTCGCGAGCTTTGTCAATGCCCAGAATATGCGGCCGACCGCGCAGCTGGCTGGCCAATTCATTAACGGCTGCGATGGCCCACACCGCCGACTTGGGACTGCGTATCACATGCACGCTCTGCTGTCCCACAGCCTTGCCGATCATGTGGCCTAGCTCGGCATAGGTCGGCGTCTCATCGGCAGCCACGTAATACACGCCATCGCACGCGGCAGCGACGCTGGCTCGACCGCCATGCAGCGCGGCTGAGATCATTGCCCGCGCTAAATCGTCCCCGTGGATGACCGAGAACCGCTCGTCGGTTAGGCCAGGTACCATATGCAGATTCCACCGCGCGATGCTGTCAAACATGTTTAGTCCATCGCGGTCCGCCTCGCCCAGCACGATAGGTGGGCGGAGGATGGTCAGTGGCACATCGCCGGCCAGTGCTCGCGCAACTTGCTCACCCGCTAACTTGCTGTGGCCATAGTTGGAAACGGGTTGTGTTCCGTCAGTCTCTCTGCGTGGCCGCCCCTCAAGCGCAGGGCCGCCCGCTGCCAGTGAAGAAATGTGAATCAAGATCGGTGGAGTGAGCTGGCGAGCACAGGCCATGGCCACATTCCGCACGCCCTCTTTATTGGTCCGCTCTAGATCGCGCTTGCGCAGCGATTTGGTCGCCCCGGCCAAATGATAAACCACCTCGATCCCTCTAAAAGCATCCTGCAGCGATTCCGCGTCGGTCACGTCACCGTAGACCAACCGTGGAGCGAATTCGACTATTTGACTGCAGTCGGAATGCGGGCGAACCAAGCAGGTAACCTCCGCCCCTGAGTCCGCCAGGGCGCGGACCAAGTGACCACCTATAAATCCACTCGCCCCAGTTACTAATGCACGAGACATGGCGAATTCTCCTAGCTGGCGTGTTGCCGCACCCACTGCACAATCTGGGAAGTGCTCAGGGCGCCCGATTGTCGGCTGCGTTCGTGCCCTCGCTGAAAAGCGATCATGGTTGGAATGCCGCTGATTCCAAATCCCGCCGAGGTTTGCGGCCATGCTTCGGTATCGAGTTTGGCCAGCACAGCCGTGGCGGCCAGTTCACCGGCCGCTTGCTCGTAGGCAGGTGCCATGACGCGACAGGGACCGCACCAGGGAGCCCAGAAATCTACGACAACCGGTAGATCGCTGCGGTTGAGAAAAGTGGAAAACGTCGCATCGGTCAGCTCTATCGCGGTGCCCGGCAACAGTTCCGCTTTGCACTTCCCACAGATTGGCCCATCTGCCAAGCGCGCATCGGGAACACGATTAGCGGCTAAACACCGTGGGCATACGACCTGCATTGATTCGTCCTTTCGTCCCCGAAATAAATTGCAAATAATTCACGCGGTAGCATCGCAATCCGCTGCCGACTTGGGGGCGCACATTCTGACATAAACGCTCGCCGAGCATGCTCGGTGCAAATGGCATGCCCAGCCGGCAGGCAAGCAGCATGGCAGTCGTCAGGCTTTGACTTAGAGTTCAAAATCGTCTTCGGCAGAGCGTTCACTGTACAGTGGCATGTGGCGGTAGTAGACTTCGAGGATCATGGTGGCCAGCGATGTGGCGTAGAGTCGACCGCCTTTATTGCTGTGCGGACCAGTGGCTTGCCAACTTCCCGCGGCATGCCCTTCGGAGACCTGCGACTTGATCAGCTCATCGCGCAGTTTGATATTCCACTTTTCCCACTCAGGACCACCGTAGTGACGCATGACCTGGGTAGCGTAGTAGCTGTAGTACAGATCGTCCGCGCGAGGGCCGATCTTGCTCAGGTGGCGCACTCCCTCCTGGATGCCGGGGTGCTCTTTGGTCCAGCCCATGTACATGCGGCACAATAGCCCCACGGCAATCGTAGCTTGCCGGCCTTCGATCTTGGATGTGGGCTGATCATAGCCGTAGTACGCGCCGTTGTTCGTGCTGACCGAATCCAGAAAGCTCTGGGCTCCCACGAACGTCTGCTCAGGGACGATCAGATTGCCCATGCGGCCGCTCTTGAGGGCCATTACGCACCAGCCGACCACGGACGTATCGCCAGGCTGACGCGGTTGGTAGCGCCATCCTCCGCCGCGTGGATCTTGAGAGTTTATCAAGTAGTTCAGCGACAGTTGTGCCGGTTGCAACAGATCTGCATCGTGCGTCATGGCGTAGGCTTCGCAGATAGCGATAGCGCCCAGACCGTGTGAGTACATCGTGCCGCCCGGTTCGTGCCACGAGCCGTCGGGCAGTTGCCCATTGGTCACTTTCATACGATTGATCAAGTAGGCCAAGCCTCGGTGAACGGTCTGCTTATACTGACCCTCCATATGCGTCTGCCCGGCGCCCAGAAATGGCAGGATAGCCATGGCGGTAGCACCGTTGGTGGCTTCGCCCATATCGCCCCCTCCGTCGCACTGGCCACGGCAGATCTGTGAATGCGCAAACGTCCAGCCGCCGTTCGGCGCTTGATGTTCGGCGATCCACTTAAGTGCCATGGCAACCGCTTTTTCGCTTTCTGATGTCCCTCCGAATCGCTCCAGCATCTCGCTCTTAGAAGCGCTCGAACGACTGTTCAGCGCCGTGGTCATCTGGCTCAAAGCACCGCCACTGAGCAGGGCCGAGGGCATGATGCTCTCTGTCAACCGATTGCTATCGAGCACATTGACTGACACGGGATTAGGCAACATCGTCGTGGTGAGCTCTGGCATTTCGATGATTTCACTAACCTCGGTGGTCGGTGGTAGCAGTGGCTCGCTGTCGCTTTTCACAGCATCCAGTTGGGCTCCGGGTAGATCGAACTGTTCGATCGATTCGGCCGACTCGGACGTGGCCGCACTGAGAATACTCAAGACTTTGTCCACCGGATCGAGCGTAATGGCAGCCAGGGTGAATATCAAAATCACGTGGACGACCAAGCTGACCAACCAGCTAGGGACTGCACCAATGTGCCACCGTCGCCGCAATTTTCCCTCTGCCGCCCCATCGGCCTGAGCCGCTTCGCGCGGGTCGGTGATGGCCTTAGCACCAGTGCCAACTTTGCTGGCTGTGCCCGTTGTAGCGGCTGTGGAAGCGGCGGACGTGAGAGCTGCAGCCGGGCGGCGATCTTGAGCGCGAACCTTGGGGCCGACCTTGGCGGAAGCGCTGGGCAACTCCTCCAAAGGTTGCAGCCGCAACTCGTCACCGCACTCGCCATTCAGATCGTCTGCTGCTTGGCTGTTCGCATCGAACTGTGCCCGCTTCGTAAGCTCGGGCTTGACCTCCGCCAGGTCGGGCTTAGACGTCGGACGCGGCTTGCTGGCTCGCAGATTATCCCGTTCAGGTCCTGCGGCCGGCGTAGAGGCAGGCCCGCGGGCCGGCTTGTTCGCCGAGGGTGGCCGAGGTGAGGCTGGTTTCGATTTGCGCTGATCCATACCTAAGGCACCACTTCCCGTTGCATGGAAGAAATCAGATTAGAAGAAAAGTGAGCATCGGCTAACAGCTTAGCACCGCGAACTGCATGCATGTTTGCAACTCGCTTAAAATTAAATGCCCAACCCACAAGTAGCCCAACCTACCAATGGCCCAGTCATGGATTGGTCCTTTAATTGCCTAGCCACTCTCGAACCGGCGAGAGTGGTCCTGGCTTATTTTAGACTAACTGCGCAGTTTTACCAAAAACAACCGCGAATTCAGCTGGAGGCTAAGTCACTAGCGAGAGTCCCTACAGCGAGAGTCTCTGCAGCGAGAGTCCCTACAGCGAAAGTCTCTGCAGCGAGAGTCCCTACAGCGAGAGTCCCTGCAGCGAGAGTCGAGTGCGTGGCTGCATGGAGCTGGGCATGGCCTCCGCGTGGCTGGGAACTTGGGTACAGTGACCAGCGTGTGGATGCCCTGCCGGCGAATTGCCTTGTCGCCGGTCGGGGCTGTATAATACACGATTCCATCTCTACCAAGCCCCGAGGCAGGGACGCAATGACGACTATCGAAAAACACGCTGCGCAGGTCAGTTTGCCGGCCGGTGAGGGCCGGCCACGCCTGTCGGTTTTCGTCGTTTGGTGTCGCCTGCTGGTGTGTTTGGCAGCTCTGGCCGCCGCTCAGCAGTCTATCCGCTCTTTGCGCAGTCCTACCGCGGCAGCCCCCCAGCCCACAGCAGCTGAGCCCACCGTTTCCCAGCCCACTGCTCCCCATCCCAAAGCAGCTGAGCCCACACCAGCTCAGCGGGCCGCGCCGCGGTTTATGGTCGACGTGAATCGCGCGCCGCAGCATGAACTGGAAGCTCTGCCGGAGGTCGGCCCGAGCCTGGCGGCTCGCATCGTCGACTTTCGCATGGGGCAGGGACCATTTCGCCACGTCGACGATTTAATGCGCGTGCGCGGGTTCGGGCCACGCACGCTCGAACAGCTGCGGCCCATGCTGCTGGTAGGCCTGCCCCACGAGTCGCCGCGAGTGTCAAGGCAAAATATTGATTTGTATCCCACAGCATCAGATAACTGATTGGAACTTGCATGTCCTCTGTCTCCCACGGCGCTCCCTTCCAGCTTGTCAGCCAGTTCGCGCCCGCAGGTGATCAGCCAGAAGCCATCGATAGCTTAGTGCGTGGTTTAGAAGCCAACGTTCGCGAGCAGGTGTTGATGGGTGTGACTGGCTCCGGTAAGACCTTTACCATGGCCAATGTCATCCAGCGTGTGCAGCGGCCGACCTTGATCCTCAGTCACAACAAAACTCTAGCCGCGCAGCTGTACTCTGAGTTCCGCGATTTTTTCCCGCACAACGCGGTTCATTACTTTGTTAGCTATTACGATTACTATCAGCCAGAAGCCTACATTCCGGCCCGCGATGTGTACATCGAAAAGGACTCTTCGATCAACGAGGAGATCGACCGTTTGCGGCTGGCCGCTACCAGCGCCTTGGTCAGTCGCAACGACGTGATTATTGTCGCCAGTGTGTCCAGCATCTACGGCTTAGGCAACCCAGAGGACTATCGCGGAATGGTGGTGCCGCTCAAGGTTGGACAGACGATTAACCGCGACGACGTGCTATTGCAATTGGTCGACATTCAATATCAGCGCAACGACGTGGGCTTTGAACGATCTAAATTCCGAGTGCGTGGCGACTGCTTAGAGATCTGGCCCTCCTACGAAGAATTTTCGTATCGCATCGAACTCTGGGGAGATGACATCGAGCAGATATCAATTACGAACCCATTGACCGGTGAAGTCATCTCTCGAGTGAATGACATATTTATCTACCCGGCTAAACACTTCGTCACACCTGAAGAGCGCGTCGAAGCGGCCATCGTATTGATTCGCGAAGAGTTGCGCGAGCAGTTGGCTAAGTTTGAAGCCGAAGGGAAACTGCTAGAGGCGCAGCGGCTCAACGCGCGAACTCGTTTTGACTTGGAGATGCTTCAGGAGGTGGGGCACTGTCCGGGAGTCGAAAACTACTCGCGGCCGTTGTCCGGCAAGCCACCCGGTGCCACGCCCGATACGCTGTACGACTTCTTTCCCGATGACTTCTTGTTGATGGTTGACGAATCGCACGTCACGATTCCACAAGTCCGCGCTATGTATGCCGGCGACCGCAGTCGCAAGACCACCTTGGTCAATCACGGTTTCCGCTTGCCCAGTGCGCTGGACAATCGCCCATTGATGTTCGACGAATGGGAGCAGAAGACGAAGCAAGTTATCTTTGTATCGGCCACTCCCAGCAACTACGAATTGGAAAAGACCGGAGGGGAAGTCGTAGAACAGGTCATTCGTCCCACCGGATTGCTCGACCCTGAGATCGAGGTCATTGCCGCGCGCGGGCAAGTGGCGCATCTGTTGGGCGAGATCCGCTTGCGGGCCGAACGCGACGAACGCACGTTGGTGACCGCGCTGACCAAACGCTTGGCCGAAGATCTGGCCGGATATCTCACCGAGCAAAACGTCCGCTGTCGCTGGTTGCACAGTGAACTGGATGCGTTTGAACGCGTCGAACTGCTATACGATTTGCGGCAGGGCAAGTTCGATTGCTTGGTCGGTGTTAACCTACTGCGGGAAGGGCTCGATTTGCCCGAGGTGTCTTTGGTCGCCGTGCTCGACGCTGACAAAGAGGGCTTTTTGCGCAGCGAGACCTCCCTCATCCAAACCATCGGACGGGCCGCGCGGAACGTCAATTCAAAAGTCATCCTGTTTGCTGATAAGATGACCGCAGCCATGCAAGCTGCCATCGATGAAACCCAGCGTCGGCGCAAGATTCAACAGGAGTTTAATCAGGCCCACGGCATTGTCCCCACCACCGTCAAGCGTGAGATTAAGTCGGGCATTCACAGCGCCGCGGCCGCTCATCGGCAAGCGCGCGATGTGATCAGTGGCAAGACTTCCACAGGCGGTCAGTTGATCACTGAAGACTTCTTGGAAGAGCTCGAATCGCAAATGTTGCAAGCTGCTGAAGATCTGGAATTTGAACGCGCTGCAACGCTCCGCGATCAGGTGACTTCTCTACGCGATCGAGTGGGTGAGACGGTCGAAGACTACGCGAAATCCTCGGCACAGCCCAGCGGGCCACGCCGGCGTGGGAAATCCAAAAGCCGCGTTCCCAGACCCAAGAAATAGTCATCATCGACGCGCAGCACGCCAATGTATGCTGGCGAATCCGTGCGCCGCATCAACGACAGATTATCGGTTAGAATGCATGGCTGTCGCTTTCGTTCCGGTTCGCAGGAGTAAAGTTTTATGGCCTCGGCACCTCGTTTTATCATGCTCGGCGGATTCCTCGGGGCCGGTAAAACCACAGCGGTTTCACGACTCGCCAGTCGCTTTCAGGCCGCAGGTAAAAATGTCGCTATCGTGACCAACGACCAAGCGGCTGATCTGGTCGATACACTCACGCTTCGGGCTCAAGGCTTTAGCGTGGGAGAAGTAGCCGGATCGTGCTTCTGCTGCGATTTCAACGAGCTGACGCGCACGGTCGAATCGCTCAGCCACACCCAGCGCCCCGATGTGGTCCTGGCCGAACCCGTGGGTAGTTGCACCGATCTAGTGGCTACGGTCATTCGGCCTCTGGAGCAAATCTACAGCCAACCCTTCGAAATTTCCCCCTACGGTGTAATTATCAAACCCAGTCACGGTGCCAAAATTTTGGGTGGTGCAGGACAACGCGGATTTTCTCCGAAGGCGGAGTACATCTTCCGAAAGCAAATCGAAGAAGCCGATTTCGTCATTATCAATAGAATCGATGAGCTATCGCAGAATCAGCTCGAAGACCTGACTGCAAAACTTGCTGAGCAATACCCTACGACTCCAGTCCTGCGCATCTCAGCCAAGCGCGGAGACGGTTTCGACGAACTCTGCCAACACTTGGAACTGCGAGGCCAGTTCGGAAAGCGAGCGATGGACGTGGACTACGACATCTATGCCGCGGGAGAGGCAGAACTCGGTTGGCTGAATTGCCAAGCCAACCTGCGTGCCGACGCGGCGTTTGACTTAGACCAATTCCTGATGGCATTGCTGGGACAACTGCACGCGCGACTGTTAAGTCTGGACGCTGAAACGGCGCATTTAAAAGTTATCGGGATGGCAGAGGGGGTTTACGCAGTCGCCAACTTGATCAGCAATGAGGACCGGCCGGTGCTGTCCCTGGCTTCTAATTGGCATGGTGCTGAAGTTGATCTGGTGGTCAATGCTCGAGTCGCCACATCGCCTGAAGAGCTCGAGCTGATTGTTCGCGATGCGCTGGTTGCGCAGGCCTCGGCCGTCGGAGCCAACATCGATATTCGCTCGCTGCAGTGCTTCCGGCCTGGTCGCCCCGTGCCTACTCACCGCATGACCGCTAATGGCTAGCTTGGTTAGCCCTCGACAGCGAACGAATCCTTGAGAACCTTACGACCTGTTTGCACACCACGACTCTCTCGATAGGAAGTGTCCATCGATGCTGAAAAACATTGCCCTCTGTAGCTGCCTTGCGCTGCTGACTCTGACTTGCTCAGCGGCGCGCGCGCAAGACACCGCGCCAACGCGAAAATGGATCGAATCCCAACTGCCGGACCTGCTGCAGATCTATACTCATCTGCACCAGCATCCCGAGCTGTCGTTTCATGAAACGGCCACTGCGAAGTATGTCGCTCAAGCTTGGCGCGATGCCGGTTATACGGTTACGGAGCACGTGGGGGGGGCTGGAGTTGTCGGCTTGCTCAGCAACGGCCAGGGTCCGACAGTTATGCTCCGCACCGACCTGGACGCTTTGCCGGTAACCGAGATGACTGGGCTTCCCTATGCTTCGGAGCAGACCGCAGTGACCGAATCGGGCGCATCGACTGGTGTCATGCACGCGTGTGGGCACGACATCCATATGACCAACTTGATCGGCGTGGCTCGATATTTCGCAGAGCATCGCTCTGCATGGCAGGGGACGCTGATGCTCATCGGCCAGCCCGCCGAAGAGCGCGGGGCGGGAGCCAAAGCGATGCTGCAGGACGGACTGTTCGAGCGTTTTGGAAAACCCGATTACGCCATTGCGCTGCACTGCGAGAGCAACACGCCCACGGGTAAAGTCGCACTCAGCCCCGGCTATTCCATGGCCAACGTGGATTCTGTTGATATCACCGTCAAGGGTAAAGGCGGTCATGGTTCTGCGCCGGAAAGCACCATCGATCCGATTGTGCAAGCTGCAGAGTTGATCATGTCGTTGCAGGCAATCGTCTCGCGCGAGGTTAAGCCCAGCGAGTCAGCCGTGGTTACGGTCGGCGCGATCCACGGCGGCACCAAGCACAATATCATCGGCGACTCGTGCCACTTGCAGTTGACAGTCCGTAGCTATTCGCCCGAAGTTCGCAAGCAGCTTCTGTCATCCATCAAGCGCAAGGCCATGGCGGTATCCATGGCCTACGACGCGCCGGCGCCGGATATTACCACCTCTGAAGGGACTCCCGCTCTAGAGAACAACGCCCAGCTGACGCCGCAAGTGATCGACAGTCTGCGGTTGGCCTTGGGCTCCGAGAACGTGCTGCCCATGCCGCCGGTAATGGGTGGTGAGGACTTCAGCCAGTTTGGCTTGGCCGGCGTGCCCATCGTGATGGTTCGCCTGGGTGTCATCGCCCCTGAGCGACTAGCCCGCTTCGCGGAGCTCGGCCAGCAACCTCCCTCGCTCCACTCTCCGGCCTTTTATCCC
The DNA here is from genome assembly GCA_934278005.1 of uncultured Pirellulaceae bacterium. Taxonomy (GTDB): domain Bacteria; phylum Planctomycetota; class Planctomycetia; order Pirellulales; family Pirellulaceae; genus Aureliella. The sequence goes on from CAKQWG010000077.1 coordinate 11,143, forward strand.
GATGCACACGACGCATTGGCGACTGGCGTATTAGCGATGATTAGCGCCGCGTCCGACTTGCTGCCGCCAGATGGTCGCTAGCCTTCAGTCTGCCCGGGCACTGCACAGCTGCCGCGGCGTATTACTCCTGGCGCACCGGTAGTTAGCGATCTAAGTGCCTGGCGGTTTGTACTTACTGGGTTTTGCTCTACAATTCGATGACACTAACTTCGTCCTCTGACCCATAGTGAGCTGCTGGCACCGATGTTGGAACGCAAACCAATTTTCCCCAACGTGATCGAACTGAACTTTCAAGCTGGTCACGTGATCGGTTGCAATGTCTATTTGATCTTTGATGGGGACGAATGGATATTGATCGATGTGGGTTACGAGGAGTCGGTCGAAGAGATTATCGAACTGATACGCGAGCTCGATTTTCCACTCTCCAAATGCAAGATGCTCGTAGCCACCCACGCCGACGTCGATCATGTGCAGGGGATGGCCTTGGCAAAACAGACTCTCAAAGCCCAGCTCAGCTCGCACCCGATCGCCGCCAAACTGCTGGCCAGAGGGGACACGCTGCAGACTTTTGCGGTCATCGAAGCTCAGGATATTCACTTGGATATGCCAAAAGTTGAAACGGACGTACTGATCGACGAAGGCTCGGTGATCGAAGTGGGCAAACTGCGTTTGGAGGTTTGGGCTACACCTGGGCATGCCGACTGCCAGTTATCCTTCCGCATGGGAGACCTGCTTTTTAGTGGGGACAACATCTATCGCGACGGGTGCGTGGGAGCTATCGACGCGCACCACGGTAGCGACATTCCCGCCTTCATACGCTCGCTACAGCGCATTCGCAACTCGGACGTGAAATGGCTGCTTCCGAGCCACGGCCCGATTTTCCGCAAAGACAATGCGTTGCTGGACAGCACTATTGAGCGTTTGCAAGGCTACCTGCACATGGCGGATTTCGGGACTTGCGCTACCGAATGGCCGCTGATGGATCAGTGGGAAGAGGAGATCGCCCAGGGCAAGCTGCCCGAGTAATCGCCGCAGCGACAGCAACTAAATCCTCAATAGTACTCATTCTAGGTGGGTCTATAAGGCTTTTTCTGTGCCGAAACGTAGTTAGCCCTTGACGATTCGGTAAAAAAAGCATTAAATTTTTGGTTCCCCTCAATAGGCCCTCGCGAAGGAACCGTCTTGCGATCTGCGGTTTAGGACGCCAGCGTAGCTTCAATTGGCAGAGCACCGCATTCGTAATGCGGGGGTTGCGGGTTCAACTCCCGCCGCTGGCTCTTGGCGGAACAAATCCACGGTAAACGACGATCGTATTTTCCCTCGCGACACTTAGCAACCAACACCCAGGAGTCATTCTAGGATGGCGGACGCATCGGTACTCGATATGCGCGACATGGTGGTTTCAAACCAGTCATTCGGGCCCACTGAAATTCGGCAAATCTGCAAGACGATTTCCGAAGACTACAGTCAACTTGGAATCTTGCGCGACGCGGTCACTGAGTTGGCGCAAGTCAGCGACCGCAGTCCTGCGCAATCGGTGCGCTTAGGCGTGAGCCAGTATTTACTGGGTAAATTCAGTGAGGCACTGGATACTTTGTCGCACGCCGATGGCAGTGCGCTGGCTCTGTTTTACTTGGCCAAAACAGAATTTCAGCTGCTGCACTATGAAGATGCGCTGAAGCACTTCGCGGCTGCCAAGGGGGCGGGCTACGACGCCGATCAGTGCCAAATCTCTTCGGCGGAGGTTCTGCGTTACCAGGGCAAGTTGCCTGAGTCGATGGACATCCTGGACAACATATTCGGGCCGGCTGAGCAGACGGCCGAGTACAACTACCAGCGTGGTGCGACCGTCGCCATGCGCGACGGGCACACCGAAGAGGTCTCGCGTCTGTACAATCGCGCGCTGCAGTACGACGATCGCCATCCAGGCGCACTGTTTGGATTGGCCCTTGAAAGCGACCGACGTGGCGATGACGACCACGCCTTGCAGTTGTATGAGCGCGCCGCCTCGTGTTTCCCTGCTCACATTGGCACGCTGATCAACCTGGGCATCGTCTACGAAGATCGCAACGATTTTGCCAAAGCGCAGGGGTGCTACAAGCGCGTCTTGGATGTGTTTCCTGACCATCCCCGAGCTCGGTTGTACATGAAAGACGCTTCGGCCTCGGGCAACGTCTTCTATGATGAAGATTCTGCGCGGCAGAGCGAACGACTGAGCCAGTTGCTGAGCATCTCGGTCAACGATTTCGAGCTCTCGGTCCGCAGCCGCAATTGCCTGCAGAAGATGGGCATCGAAACGCTGGGCGATTTGGTGCGCACCTCCGAGCAACAGCTGTTATCGAGCAAAAACTTTGGCGATACCAGCCTGCAAGAGATTCGCGAAATGCTCTCCAGCAAAGGCTTGGGACTGGGCCAATTCGCCGACCAGCAGCGCGAACCGGATCCACCGCTAGATACTTCCGGATTAACTCCCGACCAACAAGCGGTACTGGATCGTCCGATCTCCGATCTGAACCTGTCCGTGCGGGCGCGCAAATGCATGGTGCGTTTGGGAATCAACACGATCAGCGAACTGATGCGCAAGACCGCCGACGACCTGCTCGAATCCAAGAACTTTGGCGTGACCAGCCTTAACGAGGTCCGCGCAAAGCTCGAAGGCTTGTCGCTGAAGCTGCGTGGTGATTGATCTGCCTGTCAATTAGGCGTGAAAGCAGCGGATGGCCAGCGGTTTCGGATTTGATCTCCTGCACAGCGATGTAGCAACCGCTGCGCGGCTGGGGCGTTTAACAACGCCCCACGGCTGCGTCGACACGCCCGTCTTTATGCCCGTTGGTACGCAGGCCACGGTAAAGGGCATGACCAATGACCAGCTCCGCTCGTCTGAAGCCAAGCTGATTTTGGGTAATACCTACCACTTGGCCCTGCGGCCTGGCAGCCAACGTGTCGAGCAACTGGGCGGGCTGCACTCGTTCATGGGCTGGGATGGCCCGATTCTCACCGACAGTGGTGGCTTTCAAATATTCAGTCTGGCCCAGCGGGCAACGATTACCGAAAGCGGCGCACAGTTTCGCTCGCACATCGACGGCAGTCTACTGGATCTGTCTCCAGAGGAATCCATACGCATTCAGGAACGCCTGGGAAGCGACATCGCCATGGTCCTGGATCATGTGGTCGGGCTGCCCAGCGGACGAGATGTGGTTGAGCAGGCTATGCACCGATCAACCCGCTGGGCCGCCCGCTGCCTAGAGGTGGCCACTCGCGTCGAACAAGCCAAATTTGCTATCGTCCAGGGTGGGCTCGATTTGGAGCTGCGGCAGGCTAGCGCTGAAGCGTTGACAAGCCTGCCGTTTGACGGCTACGCTGTCGGCGGCCTGAGCGTCGGTGAACCACCCAGCGAAATGGTCCGCGTGATCCATGGCACGACCCTTCACCTGCCCGTCGACAAACCGCGCTACCTGATGGGCGTCGGTCGTCCCATCGATCTGCTCGAAGGCATTGCTGGAGGCATCGACATGTTCGACTGCGTCATGCCCACTCGCAACGGCCGCAATGCTCTCGCCTTCACTTGGCAAGGATCGCTGCGTCTACGCAATGCGCGTCATGCTGACGATCCCCGTCCGCTCGATCCCTCCTGCCCCTGCTTGGCTTGCCGCCACAGCCGTGCCTACTTGCGACATCTTTTTGTCGCTAAGGAGATGCTAGGGCCCATTCTGCTGACCCACCACAACTTGACGTTCTACCAACAGTTGATGACTGAGGCCCGTCGTCAATTGGCCGCCGGGACATTTGCCTCTTGGCTGGATCAGCAGCGGCTTACTCTCAGCGATTCTCAGACGCCCAGCCAAAGCTCGTTGTAGTAAAGTGTGGTCCGACGCTCCGCGTCGGTAATTCAACGCACGTTACAAATCGTGAGCTGCGAATCCTCTCGAGCCATATGCTTCG
>CAKQWG010000078.1 GCA_934278005.1 uncultured Pirellulaceae bacterium
GATTTTAGAAGCTGTGTGGATTTTAGAAGCTGTGCGGATTTTAGAAGTAGCGGGGGTTGGGGAAGTAGTGGCTTCGGAGGTTAGTTGAGTAGTGAGTCAAGTAGTAAAGTGGACTGCGAGGTTATGTAAGTTGATGGCGCTAGAAGTAGCGGAGGATGGGGGAACAGGGATGCGGGGGAGTGCCTTATGATACCGACAAGTCGTTGCGAGAGAAGAACGTGTGGAGGAATACTCAAACAGCGCCGCACAGCGGCCAGATAGCGGTAAAGTCACTACGACCGTCCTAAGGGGAAGTTGGAACAGGGTCCAATCCGGGAATTTAGATCGAAAGTCGTGTTTGCAGCTGCCGGCAATTATGCTGGGAGCTATGCAAGCAATCATTCACAATCCGCTCCATGCCCTTTCAGGCAGACTTTGTTCAGCTGTGGCTCTACTCACTTTGGCGGCACCGCTGTGCGCCGACGACTGGATGACTTGGAGCTCAAGCTATACTCACAGCCCGCAGACTGGCCAGCGCATCGACCAATATGCCGCAGGCGAGCAGCCCATCTCGCCCTATCGCCAAGATTTTACGCGCAGTGGCTATCGCCATTTTCGCAGCACACTGCAGGCCGGGCAGTCGGCGGATAACATGCACATTGTCGAACAGTGGGGACAGCCGGTCATTCCCTACGAGCAGTGGCGTTTCCCTTTCCGACCCTATGCCGTGCCTTACGACGCCTGGGGACCACAAGCGCCCTATGGCATCTCAAACAGCTCGGTCCAATTCGGTGTGGGACGAGGGAATTGGTCTGGTCACCCCGGCGGGCCGCCGCACCCTGGGGCAGGCGCTGGTGGCTACGGCCCTGGAGGTGGCTACGGCCCTGGAGGTGGCTACGGCCCTGGAGGTGGCTACGGCCCTGGAGGTGGCTACGGCCCTGGTAGCGGATATGATGCAGGTTACGGGGGCTATGATGGGCCGAGATACTCGGATTCACACGGACCCGCAGGCTATCCAACAGGTCCTCATCCCGACCCTAACCACGCTCCGGCACGCCGACCCGGCAACTGGGGCGGCTATCCTCAGGGTGGCGCTCGTCCGCACACCTATGGGCCGCACGATTCGCGTGGTTTCCCACTGACGCCGACCTATAATCGCGAGCCCTGGTATGACGGCAGCTACCCCACGGTGCCACCGCTTGGCGAACGCTGAGCATTAACATCAGCGGCCGCTTTGAAAACGGCGGGACTACAGATCGAAGCTTAAAAAAAGGATGACTGCGGCCAATGACCAAAGGTCCGATTAGGTTCCACGCTGCGACATCTGATCGCGCAAGCGGGCGGCCAACTCGTACTGCTCGCTGGCAACCGCGTCGGCTAACTGCTCGTTGAGTGTTTTCTCGATCGAGAAATCACTACGCAACGATTCGCGAAGTTCCATCAGTCGTTCGACCAATTCATCGGATTCGAAGTGCTCCTCCCAACCCATGTCGACGAAGTTCTCTTCGATCAGGTCTAGCCCATCGTTTATCGCTTCGACCGCATCCTCCGGCGCCTGCTCCTCGATCGCTTGCAGAGCGGCGGCCTGTGTGCGGTGGAAGAGGACAAAAGCGCGATGTTGTTCATGCTGCAGCGTCCAGTCCTCACAGGGCGAATGTTCGCGGCAAAAATCCATCAGTGCCAGAGTGTGATCGGCGTCCTGCACAGCGCGCTCAAAGCGCTGCAGGCGCAGCCACGCGACTCGACGATGATAAAACTGCACGAACTCGCGATCGATCTCAAGGCAGGTGGCCTCGTCGAGCTCAAATTCGGGGTCTTCTGCCTCTTGCTTACACAAGCAATCCAGCAGCGTGTCGTGACCTTGCGGCCGCTGACCATCGGGGCGACCGTGTGTCTCCAGCTGCAGAATCCCCAGATCGATCCGCAACTGGATCAAATCTCGTCCATCGTGAGCCTTGATTAGGCGCGCGCACAAGGACTCAGGCTCATAAGGCCATTGGTTTAGCAAAAAATCAAGATCCGAACTCATGTCGGTTAGTCCCCCTAGGAAAACCTTAGCTTACAACGGCTAGTATAGCAGACAGTCGCCTGCAGTGAAGGTTGGACGTCCGGGCAATACTGGCTTAAGGTGGCGATAGCCGCCTATCAGTATGCTCGTCCAACACATTCGCTCAATTTCGCCCAGGCCTCAGACAGCTGGTGTGGACAGTTAGGTCAACCACTGGTCTGTGGAGGCGATCGCTCGCTGAAATTCCCCCTCGTCCAGGCCAAGCATCTTCTGGGCTTTGACCAAAGCCTCTAATCTGCGCGGAGTGACAGCGCCGTTTGCTCCGCTGACCGCGAACTGAGCCTGGGTAAGCAGCAATTTTTCCTCCAAGCTGCGGCGATCGCGGGCCGTTGCAAGGAAACTGAGCGTTGTCAGCCGCTGTTGCTGCACGCTAGCGCACATTCTGCCTAGATCGTCGCGCGACAAACTCTGATGGACCATGTTTTCATAGACCAGCCTCGCGATGCGAATTTCGTCCTCGGTGACGTGTCCGTCCTCGACCATGATCAGCGCGATGACTTTCAGCAAATCCTCGCGAAACGGGGCTACGGCCCGGTTTCCAGTGGAGGCCTCCGCATAGGTATCTTCCCTACTGGCCGACGGTCTGGAACTCAGATGAGTGGTCGCCATATTGCCAGCTAAAATGGCAGGTTCGAAAGAATTCTTGCAGTGTCGGCACTCGACGTATTCCTGCAGCCCACCGATCGGTATCACTGGAATGAAATACAGTGTCAAGAAAGGTCGCGCGGCTCTCAGACGAAAAGTCTGCGTGTTCCCACACTGCGGACAACGAAACAGCCCGCTCGAGCGGGTGCTCGCCCAATTCATCGTGCCGACTAAAATCATCTTAGAAACGCCCTCAAGGCCATGCTGTTCGCATTCGGACTCAATGCCCAGTGAACCTCCATCTTATCCCACAAGTCATCCGCCATGAACTGGTTGCACCGCACGAAGTGCACTTAGGTGCTATGGCCAGCGGCGGGCTCTCCGGAGCCTGGATCTGGCAGGGCCAGTCGCCACATGGTCCAGTTGCCCTGCGCGCGTGGCCGACAGTGCATCCAACGCCTGAGCGTTTAAGTCAAATCCATGCAGCCATGCGCACCGCTCGCCAACTGGGCCTGGAAATCATCCCTCGAATCTTTGGCAATCGTCAAGGTGATTCCTATGTCAGCGATGGCCAGCGACTGTGGGAGCTAACGCAGTGGATGCCAGGTGCGGCGGACTACCACTCAGCCCCTTCTGCACAGCGACTGCAGGCCGCGATGCGGTCCCTGGCTGAGCTGCATCTGGCCTGGTATCGCGCTGCCGCTGGGGATGCCTCGACAGCATGGTCCAATTGTAGTGCAGCTGTTGCAAGCGTGGTCGGACCTGTTTCGGGAGCGAGTCCGACAGTCGCCGAGCGGCGGCAGAAACTGGAGTTCAGTCTACAGCAGCAATCAGCCTGGCAGCGCTGCGTGTTTGCTAGCGGTGCGGATTGCGCGGCAAGGCAGACGGACAGTCTAGTTAATGTTTTTGGACCCAACTTTTCTGAACCGACCGCAGCGGCGCTAAGCTCGCTGGCGCAGCAAACGCTGCTGCACTTAGCCGCACTCGGCCCAGGGCTGTTGCGCCACCTGATCGAAGTTCAAGCCACGCCAGTGCGGCTGCAGTTTGTGCTGCGCGACGTGTGGAGCGATCACATTCTGTTCAGCGAAGATCGCGTCAGTGGCATTATTGATTTTGGTGCGGCGCGAGTCGACGAGCCCGCGACCGATGTGGCGCGGCTGCTTGGGTCGCTCGAGCCGCTGGACGCCTCGCGGTGGCTGCTGGGCTGGCAGGCTTATCATGCGGGCAATCCCCACATCGAACTCGTCCGGGTGCAGTTGCTCGATCGCGTCGGCACGCTGCTGGCCGCCGTGCAGTGGCTGCAGTGGCTGGTGATTCAGCCGCGGCAATTCGATGCACCCCTACCACAACTGCTCGAACGGTGGCGGCGCCTTGTGGTGCGGCTCGAGAACGGGAATTTTGGCTGTTTTACACATTAAAAGCTCGCAGGCTAGGACGTGCTCTTGAACCGTTCCAGCGATTGAGCATAAGCTGGCCAGTTGATTTCGCTTGCCACTATCCAAGGATTCACTTGTTATGACGCTTCAACCTGCCAGACAACGCGAGATTTCGCTCTGCTTCGACACTCCCCATAGCGGTTCAGTTATTAGCGCTATTCCAGAGGACATTTCGCAAACAAGGCTAGTGAGCGGGGGCAAACACTGCGGCTATCAGCAATTGCCTCGCGTGGTACTAAGACTACTTTGCGCATTAAGCTGCATGATCGTCGGGCTGATGCCGGCCGTGGCTTCAGTGAGGGCACAGCCGCCGAGCGTTGAGTCGGCTCAAGCCGTCGATGAGGCAACCAAGGTACCTGCGCCGGCCCCGGCCAATTCGGCGAGCAATCCAGAATCCGTGGACTTTGACATCGATCTAGGGACGGAGGAGTTCGAGAATTTCGGCGAGGAAGATTTTCAAGTCGAGGAAGCAGATTACCTGCGCGATACGGTAATTCCCATCGCAATTAAAATCGCTATCGCCGCCGCCGTGGTCTTGCTGCTGGCCTGGGTAGCCATGAAACTGGTCAAACCTAAGCCGCCAACCACGATGGAGTGAAGCTCATCCCCGGTAGTGGATGGCTTGCGAAAATTCCACCGCTACTGAAATCAATTGCTCACAACAGATCTTAGCACGGCAAGTAGTGCCGCGTAGCTTAGGCGTGCGCGGCTCGCTCAGCCACGGACTCAGCTTCAGCGCGTTCAGCTATTTCAATCGGCTCAGCCGGTGTACAAACCTGAGATGCCGTGCACACCTGATCTGCTGTGCCAGCTTCCGTTACAGCGCTTCGCTCCAAAGTATTAGAGCGGCTCTCTTCGAACGACTGGTGCGGCACAGGCACCGAGTAAACCAATCCGTGGTTGGTTTGTACTATAACCACATCGGAAACCCCATCTGAAACGATATCGGATTGCAAATCGCTGGGCATAATCGTGCTCTGATCTTTGGCTGGGCAACTGTAGCGCGAAACGTTCGACTCAGCCTACGCAACCTTGCAAACGCTGTTCCGGCTTGCAAAAAATGGCTTGTGAATCATCTGCTAGCAGTGTAGGGTTGTGTGCCCACGAGTTGGACAGTCGGCACGATGCGCTGGCTACAGATGGTTTGCGTCTACATCAGTTGACGCAGCCGCTGTGCAAACCGCCGCGGTGTCAACCAGGATTGACGCTTTAGCCCTTTAATTAGGTCTATCAGCCCATTCAGCAGTGCTTAGCGTATTCCGCTCCAAGGGATGGCGAGTTAAAATCGCGCCGCGAAAATTCACGAGCTACAATTCCTTGGCATTTGTGCGCTCGCAGTACTTATTGAGAACAGAAAGAGACGATGGACGAGAAACTGGAAGCAATCTACCTAAACGTTCGACAGCGCAATTTGGGCGAAACTGAATTTATTCAAGCGGTCAAGGAAGTCTTGGCCTCGATGGGGCCGGTCTTGGCCAAGTATCCCAAGTTCGCCGATCAAAAGATCATCGAAAGAATTTGCGAGCCTGAGCGTCAGATCATCTTTCGCGTCCCCTGGCTGGACGACCGCGGCGAAGTACAGATTAACCGCGGGTTTCGAGTGCAGTTCAACAGTGCACTAGGGCCCTACAAAGGTGGTCTGCGCTTCCACCCCTCGGTAAATCTGTCGATCATCAAGTTTTTAGGCTTCGAGCAGATCTTTAAGAACGCGCTGACCGGCATGCCCATTGGTGGCGCAAAGGGAGGTAGCGACTTCGACCCCAAAGGGCGCAGCGACAATGAGATCATGCGCTTTTGCCAAAGCTTTATGATTGAACTGTATCGCCACATAGGCGAGTACACGGATGTGCCAGCGGGTGATATCGGTGTCGGCAAACGCGAAATTGGATTTTTGTTTGGCCAGTACAAACGCATCTGCAATCGTTACGAGTCGAGCGTACTGACCGGCAAGGGGCTGAGCTACGGTGGGGCACTAGTGCGCACCGAAGCCACCGGTTACGGGTTGGGCTACTTTGTCCAGGAAATGTTGGCGGCTCGTTCCGATTCACTCGAAGGCAAGACCTGTGTCGTCTCAGGTGCCGGCAACGTAGCCATCTATGCTATCGAAAAAGTTACGCAGCTCGGCGGCCGAGTGGTTGCTTGCTCGGATTCCTGCGGGATGATCTATGATGAGCAAGGCATCGACCTGGAACTGCTCAAACAAGTCAAAGAGAAAGATCGCTTGTCGATCGAAAAATATTGCGAGACGCGAAGGCGGGCGCGGTACCATGCCGGCGGCAATCTGTGGCACATCAAATGTGATGTGGCCTTGCCGTGTGCAACTCAAAACGAGCTGACGGGCAAAGATGCCGCCACGTTGCTCAAAAATGGTTGTATCGCGGTAGCCGAAGGGGCTAACATGCCGACCACTCCTGAAGGTGCCGAATTGTTCATCCATTCAGGCATTGCCTATGGGCCTGGCAAAGCGGCTAACGCTGGCGGTGTTGCCACGAGCGCTCTGGAGATGCAGCAGAATGCCTCGCGCGATGCTTGGACCTTTGAGTTTACTGAAAAGAAATTAGCGGCGATCATGAAGGATATCCACGACCGTTGCCTGGAGACGGCTGACGATTTCGGTGTGCCAGGCAATTATTGTCTGGGCGCAAATATCAGTGGCTTTATCAGCGTGGCCGACGCCATGCAAGCGATGGGTTTGATCTAAGTGCCTGAGCACAAGCTAAGAAGTAAACGCCATGCTCCACTTACTGTTTTTCTTGCTGCTGGCGCAGCTGACCGATAACGCGGCCAGCGGCTCCCATAATGCCGCTGATGTGGGGTCTTTCGTACAGGCCCTGCAGCTTGTCCAGCAGTTCGGCACGCCAGCGGCTGCGCAGGATGAACGGCTCAAATCCGCTATTGCCAAAGCTCTGGCAGATGGCCACGGCATCGCGTTGGACGACATTGACGAGTTCATAACACGAGAGCGGTTCGGAGAGATGGCTGGAAACAAATCAGGAGTTGGAAAAAGTTTCAGTGGGCAGGCTGAGCAGATGGACGCCGCGCAAATCCAGCGAGCGTTCCAGACTCATTTGCCTACTAGTCGCGAGCTGTTGCCGGGCAGTTTGCGGAGCCACGCAGATCTGCTAAGCACCTCGTTTGATTTGATCGACGCGTCGCATCGGCAGGCCGCCGACAAGCTGGCTAAGTGGCTATCGGAGAGCTATCAAGCGGACCAGGCGCTGTCTGTCGTAGTGGTGTGCACCGGCAACTCGCGCCGAAGTATCCTGGGTTCGTCGATGGGTAACTTGGCAGCCACCTATTATGGGTTGGACAACATTCGTTTCTATTCGGGCGGAACGACTCCCAGCGCATTTAACCAGCGTACCATCGCAGCCTTGAAAGAGATCGGCTTCGAAATCGTCCCTACGGGAAACGAAGCTACCAGCGGCGAAACTAATACGCCCAATCCCATTTATCGAGTTGGCTGGGGGCCCGGGCTGCAAATGCTTGAGTTTTCCAAACACTATGCCGACGAACACAATCCTCGCCACAATTTTGCTGCATTGATGGTCTGCACCGAAGCTGACGAAGGCTGCCCCGTGGTGCAAGGTGCGGCACTGCGCGTGTCGATGCCCTATCTCGATCCCAAGGCTTACGACGACAGTCCATTTGAAGCGGCCAAGTACGCCGAGCGCCGCGACGACATCGGGCGGTGGATGATGTCGGTAATGAGTCAGGTTCGCCGCACGCTAAAACAGTAGCTAGGCACCTGCAGAGACTGTGTGGGTCGATAACTGCTCCGGGAGCAGATGCGCTGCTTAACGCAACCTGGCAGCAGGGACCGTGCACGTCCACGACACTAGATGTAAAACATACGGTTGGAGGCATCATGGCGGCGCGCAATGAGGTCAGCCATCGTGATCCGATCGAGCACGTCGCGTTGGCGATGCTTTACCTCGTCCCATACCTCGCTGACGATCTGGCTCAGGGGCGAAGCTAGAGCATCGCAGGCGGGATTGCTCGGCGGACACACTGCGTCGACGACCTCGCCCACGGTAATGCGGCAGGGTGCATGGTCTAAGTAGAATCCGCCCGCCGATCCGCGGGTACTGGTAATCAATCCGGCGGCGCGCAGCTGCTGCAAAATCTGTGTTAAGAACTGGTTGGGAATCCCCTGCTCGGCCGCGATGGCTCGCGAGGGTAGGACTTCACGCGATGCATACTTTTCACTCAGCGCGAGCATCGCCAGCGTGGCATAATGGGCTTTGATCGGCAACTGCATTGTTTGGGCTCACGTTAATCTGTGGTATGGAGACCGCATTCAGTCTTAGCAAAGCCGCTCCAGCGCCCTGCCCGCTCATCCTCCCCAGGCAACACGCTGCGTGTGCAGGGCCAGCAACCGACGCTGGTGTATCCCTTGTCATGTAGCGGGTTGTAGGGAATGTCGTGCTTGGTAATCAAATTCCACACATCTTTTTTGGTCCAATTGGCCAAAGGGCTAATCTTTACCAGACCAAACTTCTTGTCCCAACCAATGATCGGCGCCGTGGCGCGGTCCGGACTCTGATCGCGGCGAATGGCACTGGCCCAGGCCTCGAAGCCCTGCGCAGCTTGTCTGAGTACAGTTAGCTTGCGGTCAAAGCAGCAGCGATTGGGATCATGGCTGTAGACCGGCCCGCCATTGGCCGCCTCGTATTGCTCGACCGTCAACGCCGGCCGCTTGAACTCGACTTCAATCCCGTACCGCCGTTTGACCTCCTCGCGCAGCTCCAAGGTCTCCTTGAATTGATAGCCCGTCTCCAGGTTGAATACGGGCGTTTGGGGGGCAATCTCGGCCAGCATGTGCAGGATGGTCATCCCCTCGGGACCAAACGCAGTGGCCATAGTGAACTTGGGGGCGTAGCTCTTCACCGCCCAGGCCAAGATCTCCTGCGGGGTCGCGGATTCGAGTTCGCGGCTAGCTTGGGCCAGCTCCGCCAGCAGTTCGGGCGTTGCACTTTTAACTGTTTCGCTCATTTCGCGAGGACTTTCAACTCGATTCTCTGAGGCTGTACTGGCTTGCAACGGGCCGGTCGGCGACGATTTCACGTCCGGTGCTAGATCGGTCATGCGGTGGTCATTTTCTGCGGTGATGCTCATAGTTCCTCTTTCATCGACTAGCTTGCAGTATAAAGAGTACTATTTTGACCAATTTAGTCAAGTATGTTCACTCGATGTTGTTATCGGCTTTTTTGGGATCTACCTGCTACTGCCGCAGCTTGTCAGCATAGCTTTTCTGTGGAAAGCTACAGTTAGCGGCGCGGCAGCAGGCGGTCGGCACCTGTTTGTAGAAGTTTCTAGCTCGTTGCCCAGCTTCACTTACTTGCGCTGTTCCTGCCCATTGGGTAACCCTAGTCTTTGGTCAAAAAAGTGCATCAGATACAGATTCTCAACGGAAGTTTTTTGTGGAAGCAATTCGGGTTCAAGCTAAATTCTGTGTGGTAGCGCCGGATCGATTGCTGCACCCTGCCCAGGTGCTGATTCGGTATGGCCGGGTGGTCGAGGTCGTCCAGGGCCAACCGTGTAAGGCCGACGTGGATCTGGGAGAGATGCTGCTTTTACCAGGACTGATCAATGCACACACTCATTTGGAATTTAGTGGGCTCCAGCGACCGTTGGCAGCCGGCGACAATTTTCCAGCTTGGATTTCCCAGGTGGTCCGAGCTCGGGCTGCGCAACTAGACGAAACACAAGGACTGCAGAGAGCCCTGCATGCCGGGCTGCGACAAGCTTTTGGCGGCGGTACGGCGGTGCTAGGCGACATTGTCAGCGCGCCCTGGATGCCGCCCGACTACCCCGATGCGCAGGGCTTCGCGCACGCATTTGCTCACGAACTTTCAAACGCTGCGCTCCAGGTCCATGCCGCTGTGAACGCTACTGAGCATGGCTGGGGCCACTTAACCGAAGCCGACTGGCGAGCCCACATCTGCCCCATCAGCTATCCACGCGTCTTGCCCTTCACAGAGTTGATCGGTATGTCCGAAGCTCGGGCTACAGCCAATTGGCAGTGGAGCCAAGCGGCACGCGCAAGCCAGGGTTCCGAGCTAGCGATTGGCCATGGCGTCTCACCTCACGCGCCTTATTCAGTGCATTTCCCATCTATCCTCACGGCTTGCAGTTCTCTGCCTGCCGCTACACCCATCGCCATGCATCTGGCAGAAAGCCGCGATGAACTGCAGTGGGTTGAGCAAGGCCAAGGAGCTTTTGGAGAAGCCTTCGAGCGACTGGGCCTGCACTGCGAAGTGGCACCACCCACGATCGACGCGTGCATTGAGTTGCTCTCGCGTTTTGACCACGCACTGCTGATCCATGGAAACTATTTAACGCAAGCTCAAATCGCCCGCATAGCCGCGACGCCCAATATAAGCCTCGTCTACTGTCCACGAACTCACAGCCACTTTCATCATGCGCCTTACCCACTGCAAGCCATGCGCGATGCGGGTGTGCGAGTCGTGCTGGGCACCGACTCGCGAGCCAGCAATCCATCGCTGAGCTTATGGGACGAAGTGCAGCATGCGTCTTGCCACCATCCGCAGCGAGAGCCCAGCGAGTGGTTGGGCAGTGTGACTCTCGACGCGGCCCGCGCCCTAGGAATCTCTCGGGACTTTGGCAGTCTGCAAGTCGGGCGGTGGGCGACTGCGGTTGCCATCCCTACGCGTGCCGATTGGACCACTAAGAATCTAGTCGAAGCGCTGTGTGCATGTCGCGCTGAAGAGTTGCATATGCAGCCGCTAGCGCAGCTGTTTGCGCGATGAGATGTTTAGGTTTGAGATTTGGCTATCGCGAGAAATGCTGTGCAATGGTGTCGCGATTAACTGGTGAAATAATACCATGCTCAGTAATCAAAGCGCGCACCAACTCTGCGGGCGTCACGTCAAAGGCAGGATTGTAAACGCCGATGTCCGGTGGCGCGATGGCATGTCCATAGGGCGCCACCACCTCGGCCGGATCACGCTGTTCAATAGGAATGTCTGCCCCATGGAGCAACTCCAAGTCGAACGTACTGCTCGGGGCCGCGACGTAAAACGGCACGCCGTGATACTGAGCCACAACCGCTAGACCATAGGTGCCGATCTTATTGGCCACGTCGCCTCGGGCGGTGATGCGATCAGCGCCGACGATGACTGCATCGACTGTGCGAGTCTGCATGACGTGAGCGGCCATCGAATCGCAGATCACCGTGGTGGGAATATTGCGTTGTGCGAGCTCCCAGGCTGTCAGCCGAGCGCCTTGCCACAGCGGGCGTGTTTCATCGGCGTAAACGTGCAATTGCTTACCTTGATCTTGGCAAGTAAACATGACGCTCAGGGCTGTTCCGTATTCGGCCGTCGCCAGTCCACCCGCATTGCAGTGGGTAATGATAGTAGCACCGTCTTTGATCAAACCGGCGCCGTGCAATCCGATTTGACGACACATGTGCCGGTCCTCTTCATGGATAGCACGAGCTTCTTCTAGCAGGCGCTGAGCCAATCCGGTTTGACCTTGGGAATGCTCCGAGATGACGCCGTGCATGCGGTCCAGAGCCCAAAACAGATTTACGGCAGTGGGGCGACTGGTAGCCAAGTAGTTGGCGGCGTCTTGGGCGGTCTGGGCGGACGCGTCGGAGCGGAATTCTTCAGCCCCGCGCAGCGACAGCACGACCCCGTAGGCAGCCGCTATGCCAATAGCCGGCGCGCCGCGGACGCGCAGCATTTTGATAGCTTCCCACACCGTTTCTACGTGGTGGCAATCGATCATGGCGAATTTGGTTGGCAGCAGGGTCTGGTCGATTAAACGCAAAAAACCGTCTGCTCCGCCGATCCACTGAATGGCTGGCGGCGCTGCGGGCGAGGTGGGTTCAGACATAGGAAACTATTGTTACAGTGAGCTGTTAATAAGTAAGCAATCCTGGGCCGCGACTCGCCCGCTGGCAAGAACTGCGAATGCCATGGCGAGGTCTGTACTATCGTACTGTCTACGGCTGCACAAAGTCAGTCGGCGTGCCGGGCACGAGCTGGTTTTCGGCCGAGTCTAGTGGCCCCAGCAAGCATAGATAAGCCAGCAGATCCAAGAGCTCCTGGGGCTGCATTTGCGACTCGACTCCCTCTGGCATCAGACTCTTAGTGCTCGATTTGACCCGCTCAATGTCCTGTTTGTCGAATTCGATGATCTCGCCACCTTGGACCTTAAGGCTCAAGTAGCGGTCGTTCTCAGCGGCAACTAAACCGGATACGACTTGACCATCGATGCTGAGCACAGTCTTAGCCTGAAACGCTTCGCCGATCACCAAGCTGGGATCGAGAATGTTAGAGACCAGCTGCTGTAGGTTCCCGCGACCATTTTGGGCGATGTTCGGACCGACTTCAAAACCACGTCCATGCAGCACGTGGCATTGCGAACAGACGCGATCAAAGACCGCCGCGCCGCGACTGGCACTGCCGCTCGCCCCAGCCTTTAATTGTTGTAAAGTTCGCGCGACCAGCTCCTGCCGGGCTGCATCGTCTTCGATGCGGACCGTGCCCCATATCGCTTCGATGCGCGCAGTGAGCAGCGCGTTGTCACTGTTGAGCCACTTGCGCAGTTGATTGGTGTTGATCAAGTCCTTTGAAATGCTGCCGCGCTCGACAGCTTCTAGCAGCAGACCCATCGACTCTGCGTGCGTGGTCAACGGTTCAATTGCCGCTAGGGCAGTGGCTGGATTTAGATGCGGCCAATGATCGATCAGTGCCCGACTGGCCCAGTCGCGTTGACTGCTCAACGCGGCTGAGATCATGATGTTTTTCCACTGCTCATGCGCCGATGCCTGAGCTGTGTTGGATTGTTCCGCTACATCAGTTAACTGCGACAGAAAGTAATCCTGGGCCGCCGGGGCATCTAGCAATAACCATAGCTGCCACAGCATCTGCCGCTGGTCGATATTTTCAAGTTCTTGCAGAGCCAGCTCGATCGTGACGGTCGGCCGGTCGAGCGATCCGGCCAGCAAGGCGACCGCCAGCGCTGGTGCGTATCTCGGGTCGCCGTGATCCTGGGCAGAGAGCACTTCGCTTGTTTGCGGCTGGAGTGGTCCCAAGGCCTCGCTGAGAGCCGCGAGTTCGCCGCGGGCTAGGGAAGTGCTGATACTGCGCGTCAGCGTGGACGCTGCACTGTGCGGGTTGCTAGTCCATAGTAATTTTACAATCTTCAGTGGCCCGCTTAAGCTGGCAGAGCTGGCAGTCGCTGGCGGAGCCGGTGCGTCTGTTACATCATTTGACTGTGCATCATTTGACTGTGCATCATTTGACTGTGCATTGGCTGTTTCGATTGTCAGCGTCGCTAGCCCTAGCAAAACGATCAGACTGCCGAGCACGGGACGCAGCGGGGTTGTAAGTTGGTTCATTAGATTTCTGAGTGGTAGTTTATGCGGTAGACCTTCTCACGTGCTTCGGAGCTTCTCAATTGCCTCTGAGCGGGCGAGCTATCGCGCAGCGCAGCGTTTTGGCGTTGGCCGGCCTGCCGACTTGCGGCTGAACCTGCTTAGCGATGTCCGTAAGCGCTGCGCGCTGCGGCAGCGCGGCGAGCCGAGCTGGCTACTGAGCGGGCAGTGACGGGAAGCCCGCTGCGGGGATTAATCCGCGATCGATAATCCATATATTCCGAAAGCGCACTGGATTGCTATGGTCTTGCAGTCGTATTGGCAGCAAGCTGGGCTCTTCGATTTTGCCAGCTCCTGTCTTATCCTCTATCTCTCGATTATCGTGCGTCTTGACTCCATTATGCCAGACGGTGATTCGCGCGTGACGCAGCTTGGTCCCATCGCTGGCCCAGCGCGGTGCGGTAAAGGCAATATCGTAGGTCTGCCACTGCAGCGCCGGAAAACTCATATTGGTATCCGGCGGTACCTGGCGATACAAACTGCTGCATCCATTAAAACTCGGCGCCTCAGCAAAGGAATCGAGAATCTGCAGCTCGTAGCGGCTCAGCAGGTAGCAACCGCTATTGCCGCGGCTCTGGCCGGAACTCTCAGGCATGTAGGGAATCTTGAACTCAACATGCATATCAAAATCTTGGAACATGGGAATTACATCCGCACCGGGCATTAACCAACCGTCCTGACTTATCTTGCCTCCCCTAAACTGATCCGTATTTTTGCCGTCAAACAGCACCAGAGCTCCCTCCGGCGGCACAGCGCCCAGGGTTGGACTGGTCCGCTCGATGCGCGGCAGCTCGCCTAGGAGCTTGCCCTGGCTATCGATAATGCGGCATTGATCACGCTCGACAAACACAGCCCAGGCGGCTCCCGAGAGAACCAGCACGTCGCCAGCACGAAAACCTAGCAAGGCTTGCGACTCGCCAGAAAAGCCCTCTTGGCCAGGCAGCCCACCGTGGTACTGGCGAGCATCGAAGCGGTCACCGCCTAGCGGCCGTACCTGCACGCCGATTCGCTGGGGCTCTCCCTCACTTACCGTAACATCGCCCGCATACTCTCCCAGCAAGAGGTAGTTCTTGTCCTCGAGCGGCTCCACCGTCGCGGGATCTGGCTCCTCTTTCTGCGCTTCGGCCACGTCGGCCTTGCCCAGGACGGGTGTCCCCGAAGCGGCAGCTGGCTGGGGTTCGGCAGCTGGCTGGGGTTCGG
>CAKQWG010000079.1 GCA_934278005.1 uncultured Pirellulaceae bacterium
TTTATCCAGGGCAGCTTTTTGCGTTTCGTAGAGCTTGCCAATTTGAGAGCTGGCTAAGAAGTAGCCGGCGATCGCCAACAGTACGGACATACCGGTGATGATCCAGAACTGTAGTTTGACAAGCTTGGACAGCAGCGTCTTGACTTGATCCATGGCTCGAATTCCTGAGAGCAGTAGCTAATGATGAGTATGTTGATAAGTGTGCCGGTGTTGAATCAAATAATAATTGGCTTCAACCGGCATTGGCGGCCAAATCGTCTGGATTGTCGGCATTGGCTTCCGCTTCGGCCGCGGCCGCTTCTTCTGCTGCGCGTTTGGCAGCCATGCGGGCGGTGAGCGGTTGGGGCCGCCAGATAAACTGCAGTTTGAATACGAACTTGGGAGCCTCGAAGTACTGTTTGACATTGGGGTCAATCTTGGGATTGACCGGGCCGCCCAGCCCCGCGCCGCCAGTCATGCCGGTCATGCCCATGCCACCACCGCCCAACATACCGCTGCCCATGCCCATCGTCATATCGGAACCAGGGCCGTAGCCGCCACCGGTCATGCCCCCGCTGGCACCGGAGAGCCCAGCGGCTTTCATCATCTTCTTCCACTCGGGGTTGGGAATGCGATTGTGTTCAATGAAACGGCCACTATCTAGGACGAAGGGTTGGCTAATGCCCAGTTCCTTGTAGGTGAACTCTACGGGTTGCCCATCTTTGCCCGGCAGACTGACACTACCGGTCTCCAGCTCGTGGACTAAGTGCTTGAGAACAAAGCTCTCGCGCTCTTCGAAATCAGCCGCGTATTTAATGTCGTTGTGGTAGTGGAAACCATCGATTTGAAACACGACACCTGCATCGCCCTCTGCCCCATCCAGACTGCCAAACTCTGCCGAAGAATCGCTCGCCAGAGTATCGGTAGTATCCGTTAGCGCCGTTTCGTCGCTCATCTCATCCGCTTCGTCTTCAGCAGAGATCTTGAGCAGCCCAAGCATCGTTAGCCGCGAACGCTTGTCCTCCTCGTACCCTTCCATAACCCGCGGGGTCATGTAGCGGCTAAGGTCATCGTAGTATTTGGTTTCGATCTTGGTGACGTGAATGTCAGGCCGATCGATGTACGGCAATTCGTCGGGCGATGGAATGGATTTGACGTCAAAATCGGCGGGACGCTGCAGTGCATTGGAGATGGCTGTCAAAATTTCCATCCACAGGATGCGACGATCGCTACTGCCGCTGACTTCGGTACCGATGGTCTTCAGCAGGTCGACTTGATTCTTTTGCGTAGCGTCGGTTGTCATTTCCGCGTCGCTGGTCGTCTTGGTCGTTTCGGCGGCAGACATCGCCGCTTGCCACTTGTCGGGATGCACGTAAGCCCATCGATTGCCGGCGAAAAGCAGGTTACCGGCCAGTCCCATCAGCAGCGTCGCTGCAGCGGCTACGGCCCAAGGTTTCTTGGAACGAATCAAGCGTTCTGTCAGAACTTCTTTGGGGACCAAGTTAGTCGTGATTGGTCCCAGCCCTAGACCCTGTAGGCATAATCCGTAGACCGGTCCAAATGCAGCGATGTGATCTTTAAAGGCAGCCGCGTTGGTGACTTCACTTCCGCCTAGCAGCGAGAATGAGTCGAGCACATCGACTTCCATCGCCAGGTTTTTGCTCAGGTACTGCGACAGACCAGGTAGCTTGACCGAGTTGCCGAGCATCAGGATCGAGCCGATCTCGGCCTTCTTGTTGATGCTGCGGAAAAAGCCCATGGAGCGCTGCACTTCGGTGACCAGATCGTTGAACACCGGTCGCATGGCTTGGAAGATCAGCTTGGGATCGTCGGCCTCCATGGCATTGCGTTTTAGGTGCTCTGCTTTGGCGAAAGTGAGCTTTAGATCTTTGGTCAACTGGCGGGTGAAATGATTGCCGCCCAGCGGCATGCTGCGCTGCCATACCCGGTAGCCGTTGGTGACGATCAAGTCGGTCGCATCGGTTCCCATGGCCAGCACAACGGTCGACTTGGGAGGGTGTTCGCTGTCGTAAGCAGACTCTTGGTCGTCGGCCATCTTCCGATCGTAGGTGACCATGTTGTAGATGCTCAACGGCGCCAGCTGTAGCATATCGACTTCGATGTCCGCAGCTTGCAAGGGCTTGAGCACGCGGTAGACCGCATCGCGCTTCATAGCGAACAGGCCCACCTCGCTGTCCAGCGCGAAGCCATCGGAGACTTCGCCGCCGGCCATCAGCTGGTAGTCCCAAATCACGTCGTTCAAATCGAACGGAATCTGCTGCCGAGCCTCATACTTGACGATATCCGGAATCTTCTTCAGTTCCACCGGTGGGGGTTTGAAGAATTTGGCCAGTCCGCTTTGGCCGGGCACGCTCAAGCAGACCTTGGTGTTTTTCAGTTCATTGCGTTTGACGAACGTATCGAGCGCCTCGCGGACCATGGTCTCAGGATCCGACTCAGGCTGGCTGAGGATTTTCGGATACTCGATATAATCAAACGCTTCGGCTACGACTTGGTCACCGTCCAGCCGACAACACAACGCCTTGAGCGCGCTTTGTCCGATTTCGATTCCCCACACTG
This sequence comes from uncultured Pirellulaceae bacterium, assembly GCA_934278005.1. Classification (GTDB taxonomy): domain Bacteria; phylum Planctomycetota; class Planctomycetia; order Pirellulales; family Pirellulaceae; genus Aureliella. The sequence goes on from CAKQWG010000079.1 coordinate 2,560, forward strand.
AAGTCGCTTTGGCCATTGAGATAGCATCCTCTAAACTAACTAACCGATGTCGGTTCATGCACTCGCCCGAATAGATTCCCTCACCCTATCAAGAGTATCGAGATCAGCCCCCCTGTGTCAAATTTCTGAGCTTCCCAAGCAGCAGATTTATCGATTTTTAGCATTCTCAACCGTTTGAACTCCCCCATTGGGCCTTTCCAGATGAAACTTCGCGACTGCGTACTGCTTTTAACGAGCTACGAACTAGATAGCTTTCCGCGCACCCTACCACCTCTAGAGGCTCGCGGACTGCTCAGCGGCTGGATCGGGCTATGGCACCCGCGTCTGCTGGCAGCCCTGCAAGCGGTCCCGCGTTGGCAGTCGGCTGCTCAACTGCCGGGCGAATTGCACGACATCCTGTTTGTGCTCCCGTCGATCTCGACAGACAAGTTGGAAGCGGGCGGAGAACAGCGGATCGCCCAGGCGGGCGGCTACATGCTGCGGCCAGCAGATCACTCATGGCGGACTTTTCAGGAGGAGCTGCTCGCTGTCGCTGACCGAGCCGGCCTGCTGGAGCGCAACTCGACAGCGAATGCAGCGGCCGATGATGCGGCTACGGCGCTGGTCGAAGAGCTGCGCGACGATTTCGCCGCCTTGGGCTACGCCTACCTGCAGATTCAGTTGATGACTCGACAACTGCGGTACACCAGCAACCTCGACCTGCAGCAGTTTGGCCAGCAGCTAACCTCCGCCGCTTCGGCCGCGCTGGCCGGCGATGGTGCCGAAGCGGAGCGCTGGTTGCAGTCGTGCTTTGACGCCCTCGGCCAGGAACGCGACCACTACTACTCGCTGGATGTGCACCTGATCGACATTACGCTGCTGGCCCCCACCACGCTGGGCAAATCGCTGACGGAACAGCTTGCCCGTGCCGGCCAGCCGCAGTCGCCTCCCACATCCTATGTGGCCTGCGGTGAACTGCTACGACAGTGGTCACAGGTCAATTCACAGAGCTTGAACCAATTTAAAGCTGTCCTGCAGCAGCGGCATGCGAGTTTGGTGGGTGGCTTGGACATCGAGCGACCGCACCCGTTGATGAGCCGCGAGGGGATCGCGCGCGATTTTCACCGTGGACGAGCCGCTTATCGCGACTGCGGTTTCGATCCGCCGCGCGTGTTCGCCCGGCACACGTACGGCCTGAGCCCGGACAGCGTGCCCATGCTCCGCCGCTGGGGCTTCGAAGGCTGCCTGCTCATCGCCTGGGCCGAGGGTCGCTACCCGCACGGAGCACAACCCAAGATTTCATGGGAAGCGCCCGATGGAACATTTCTGTCGGCCCTGGCTGCCGAAGTGCTCGACGCGGCCGACCCGACCAGCTTCCTAGCCCTGGGCTGGAAGATCGGTGATGCACTCGAACACCAACACGTGCCCACCATACTATTTGCCCACTGGCCCAATCGAAGATGCGAATTCGCGGAACTCTTATCGCGCATCTGCCGGCGCACTCCCGCCCTGGGTAAATGGAAATTAGCCGACGATTATTTTGCCGATACCGATCAGCCATATCACCAAGAGCGACTCGGGGCCGAGGGTTTTCGATTTAACTGGTTGAGACACGCGGCTGATGGCACCATGCCAACTGGGCTGGATCGCCGCGCGGTCGCGTCGACAAGCGAGCCTGCCAGTAGGGCTGCGGCGGACGGCCAGGCTGGCGCAGCTCAGTGGCGCGTGACCACTCAGCTCAATCACCAACTGCAGGCTCGCTGCCGCGGGCTGCAGAATCTGCTCAATCTGGCTTGGCAACTGGAGCATTTCCATCGCTTGGGCAAAACCTCCCCCGCCACCCAGCCGCCCACTGATAGCTCGCCTGGCAACAGCTTGCCCCTCGATAACAACTCGCCCGTGGATAGCTCGCCCAGCGACAACTCGCCCGTTGATAACTCGCTCACGGATAACTCGCCCGTTGATAACTCGCTCACGGATAACTCGCCCATTGATAACTCGCTCACGGATAACTCGCTCACCGCAGCGGGTACCGCAGCTACAACTGCAGCTGCAACTGCAACTGCAGCCACAGCCACAGCCGATAAAGTGTCCAAGGCGGCGTCCTCGGAAGCTGATGCAGCTGGGCATCAGTTGCCGCCGCTGCCGGACTGGGCTCCGGAGTACGCGCAGTTAGTCGAACTGGTGGACAGCTTGTGGGATGCCCCCGAACGCGCACCGCAAGTTGCCGCACAAGCCACTGAGTTGGCCGATCGCCTGCGGGCTTCGACGCTTGAGCGACTGGGCCGTCACCTGCACACAGCAGGCATCAAAGCGGTCGATTCATCCGCCCCGCACCACGGGCGTCTGCTGGTCAATCCACGCTGCGCCCCGGTGCGTGTCATCACACACACGCCGGCGGATCAGCAACTAGGTCAAGGCGAGACGTGGAATTTCGCCGAAGGACGCGTGGGGGAAGGACGAGTGACGTGCGTCGATATTCCGTCGCATGGGTTTGTTGTCACGCCGGTGCAGTCGGTTGCTTCCCGGACGAACTCCAAGGAGCGTCCTTTGGGCGATGCAGGAGGCCTGCTGCATAATGAATTCCTGGAGTTGCAGATCGACTCTGCCCGCGGCCACTTGCGCAGTCTGCACGTACCGGCTAAACGAGGGAATCGTCTGAGTCTGATGATCGCCCGCCGCGACCGGCTGCCTAGTGACAAACGGACGTCTGCCAAGCCGGGTTCGAGTTCGAGCTCGCTGCGCCTTTCGGAGATGGTGGCTACCAAAGTAGAGCTGCTGACCAGCTCCAATATCTGCGGCGTGATCAGCTCCGAAGGGTATCTGCAGCTGGACGGCCAACGCGTGGCCGACTTCCGCATCATCTATGAAGTCTGGCGCGGCAGCCGCATCGCTGAGGTCAATATTCGCTTGCAGAATTTGCAGCCGCTGGCATCGGACAATCCGTGGCAGTCGGCTTACGTCCTGCGTTTGGCTTGGCCCAGCGAAGCGGCCATACTGCGGACCTATTCGGCCGGCCAACGGCATACTTGGGCAGCCGGCCGCGGCGTGTCTCCGGCCCTGATCGAGATCGACGAAGTGGACTACCGCACGCATTACTTGACCGGCGGCCTAGCTTTCCATCGCCGCAGCGAGGAGCGCTTTCTAGAAACTATCTTGGCCAGCGCGGGTGAGTCGCAGGTGGAGCAACGCGTGGGCGTCGGCGTCGATCTGCCTCACCCGAACCTGGCCGCAGAACAATTTCTGGATCAGCCCTACGAGATCGAACTGAGCCGCTCGCAGACTATCGCGCCCGCGAGTGGCTGGATGGCCAGCGTTGACCAACGCAACGTGGTCGTGCAATTGGAATCGCCGCTGGTCGACCACAGCGGGGCCCTCGTCGGCGTGCGGCTGTTTGTTAGCGAGCTCGAGGGCAAGGCGACGAGCGCGCGCATCGGTCTGCTGCGCGAGGTCGCCTCGGCCACGCGCGTGGACTACTTGGGAGGCAAGATCAGCCAGTTAAATGCCGTGCACGATCGTATCACCATCGCGCTGCGCGCACACGAGCAAGTCAACGTGGATGTGCTGTGGCAGTTGTAGAGAGGATTTTGAAGGTCATCGCAAGCTAGAAGCTTACGCCACGGCGCGCAAGCTAGAAGCTCACGCCACAGCCGGCACGAGCGTTGCAATCGGCCAAGTCGACGCGACCGTTGTGCGGAACTAGCGGTCCGTCGCCGCCCTGAGGCGCGTCGTGTGCTAACCTTTGAGGTCACTTCGCTCTCGGTCAAGGTTTTCGCTCTGGTCCGTCCCATGCATAACTCGAAGACGCTGCACAACTCGAAGACGCTGCACAACTCGAAGACGCTTTTGCATCGCTGGCTACGCGTGGGTTCCAACCGCGACGCCCAGTTGATGGGCTGGCTGCTGTTTGCCTTAGCCGCCAGCTTCTTGGCTTACGTCGCGCGCTTGCACCAGATCACCCACGATGTATTCCATGAGCTGGCGCTGTTCCGCGAGGGATTGGTCCTGGGAGAGCTCCCGCACACCGATCTGTTCGCTTATACGCCCACCGTCAACCCATCGGTGCATCATGAATGGGGCACGGGCGCCGTGCTGTACTACGCCACGGTTGGCAGCGGAATGGGGTTGTGGGGGCTGATGTTGCTCAAGCTGACGTTGATGGGTGCGCTGTGGTTTTGCCTGTATCGCGTGGCGCGGCTGCGCGGCGCGCATCCGTATGTCTTTGCCTGCTTAGCCGTAGTCGTTTTTCCGATGCTGTGGGTTGGCTTTGCTACGCTACGAGCGCAGCTGTTCACCTTGGTGTTCATCGCAGTTCAGCTGTGGATGCAGGAGCGAGATTGGCGTGGTGGGCGGTTGTGGGTGTTGCTGTGGTTGGTGATGTTGGTTGCGTGGCTGAATCTGCATGCGGGCTTTGTGGTAGGGCTGGGACTGATGGCTTTTCATGGCTTGGAGCGAATCGCCCAGGCGTGGATGAGTGAGCGTCGCTTGCTGGCTCCTCTGGCGGCGACTTGGCATCTGCTACTAGCCGCTCCGTTTGCCTGGTTGGCACTGTCGATCAACCCTTACGGCTGGCAATATATTTCCTATCTGGTGCGGGCGATCCGCATGCCTCGACCGCTGATCGCCGAATGGCAACCATTGTGGATGACTCACGCTCCGCTGTGGACGATGTTGACATTTGCGCTGTGTTTAGGCTTGTTCGTCTATGCCCAGCGCTGCACGCGCATGCGCCGCTTGCGTGGGGCCGCATTTTTGGCCATGTGCAGCTATATGGCGCTTAAGCACATTCGGCATGGTTCCATTTTTGCGGTCATCTGGATCGCCTACGTGCCGGCTTGGATCAGTCACACGGCGCTCGGCAAGTGGCTGGTGCGTTCGATCGATGAGCATCGCAGCGTCGTTGTGTTCAGCGCTCGCGGACTGATCGTCGCGACACTGCTGTTTGCCACCCTGAATCAATTCTGGCTCCCCAGGTTGCCCAGCAGGCCGCTGTATTCCGGCATGTGCTATCCTACGCAAGCCGTGGCGTACCTCAAGCAGAATAATTTTCGCGGCAATCTGCTAACCCCATTTCACGCGGGGTCATACGTGTCTTGGGAGATGTACCCGCAAGTTAAAGTCAGTTTGGATGGACGCTATGAGGTGGCGTATCAAGAGCATGTGATGGGCGAACACAAGCGATTTAGTTTGGCGGAGGGGCCGTGGTGGGAACTGCTGGAAAAATATCCTAGCGATGCGGCCTTGATCGACACGCAGTGGCCGGTCTATGCGCAAATCAAACACGCGTTACAGGTCAGCCAGAGCGACTCGTCGATTTGGCCCACGCGGCTGGCCTGGGAAATTGTTTACGAAGACGATTCGTATTTGCTGATTGCCCCCGTCCGGAGCGGGCTGCCGCGTGTGGATCGAACTGGGCAAGCTCTGCCCGACGGCGCACTGACGGTTTTCGCACAAACGCATTCTCATCAGCGGCGTAGCCAGGCAGCTCAGCTAGCGGGGTTCAACGGGGCTTTAGTCGAACCATAGCCGCTGCGCGTTGATTGAGCATTGGCCAAGCATCAAAAAAAATCGGCGGCGTCCGGGAAGGAAGCCGCCGATTTCAAGTTTTTTCAACGTCGTATTTGAAAGTCGTCTTTCAAAGCCGATGCGACCCATTCAGCACTGACCGGTGTCACACAGCCCGACAGCTCGACTATGGTAGGGTAGCTACTTCACCACCGCGTGCGGTGCTTAGCGCACGCCATGTGTCTAGGTTGATGGAATTGCTGATGAAGTGGACTGAGCCATCGCCCATGGTAGCTTGCACACCACCGGTGTGGCGACTGCGGGCGGCGATGTTCGATGGCAAGGCTGCGGTGGCTGCGGTGCAAGGTGGCATTGAGGGCTGCAGCGTGCCTGTGGTTCCAGGTCCCTTGCAGTAGCTGGCGCTATCCAGCACGTCGGGTGAACTGGAGTTGGGGCCCAGCAACGTTTCAAAGTGCGATCCGCCGCTCCACCAAGTGAAGCCGCGCAGGTCACCGCCCACTCCTTGGACAGTCTCCGAAAATAACAGAGTGTTGGAAGTGCCGTCGGAAAGCTCGCCCATTTTAATGTTCTGAGGAGTGGAAGTCATGCCAGCCACACCAACAAATGGAGCGCCACCCCAGACATTGGGAGTGCCGGCGCTGGTGACGCCTAGGGGGCTCGTACGGGCGCGGGTTGTATTGCCATGGTTAGCGACATAGTTGTGGAAAGTCACTCCATTGAAAACACTGGAGCTGGCTGTGACGCTGTCCGAGGGGCAGGTCAGCATGGCTATCTGCAATGTAGTCACTGGCCGGTTTAATGCGCCACCGTAGCGAGTGTCAGCGTTGGTGTTCCCCATCGAGCCTTGGAACTGGTACTGGTTGAACAGATTTCCCTGCTCTGCAAATGGGAACAAGCTCAGCGACCACGTTCCCCAGCAACAGGCGTAGGCGCCGGCCGGGAAGGCGTTGTAGGTATCGGAATAGTTGTGAAGGGCCAGACCAAGCTGTTTTAGATTATTGGAGCACTGCATGCGTCGCGCCGCTTCACGGGCGGCTTGCACGGCAGGCAGTAACAGACCGACAAGGATACCAATAATCGCGATGACTACTAGCAACTCGACGAGCGTGAAGGCTGACCGTTTGTTGGACACTAAACTCATTTCTTTTTTCCCTTGTTGAAGCAGATGAGATAGAAAAGATCTATAGACACAAGTGGGCACGTAGCGCAAACGATTCGTGCCAACGCCGCGGACTAGTGATAGTAGGGTGTTAGATAAGTTCACTAGTTTGCGGCTCAGACAGTTAAAGCAATATGAGTTATTCGGCCCCCGGTTATGGTAGGGTAGCCACTTCACCACCACGTGCGGTGCTCAGCGCACGCCACGTGTCTAGGTTGATGGAATTGCTGATGAAGTGGACTGAGCCGTCGCCCATGGTAGCTTGCACACCACCGGTGTGGCGACTGCGGGCGGCATAGTTGGACGGCAGCGCTGTAGTGGGACCTGTGCAAGGTGGCATCGAAGGCTGAAGCGTGCCAGTCGTTCCAGGTCCCTTGCAATAACTCGCGTTATCCAATACGTCCGGAGAGCTGGAGTTGGGGCCGATCAGCGTTTCAAAGTGAGCTCCACCACTGAACCAAGTGAAACCGCGCAAGTCTCCGCCAACGCCTTGGATAGTCTCCGAGAAGAGGAGCGTATTTGAGGTGCCGTCGCTCAATTCGCCCATTTTAATATTCTGCGGCGTCGACGTCATACCAGCTACTTTCACAAATGGAGCCCCACCCCATACATTGGGTGTGCCCGCACTGGTAACGCCCAATGGGCTCTGGCGATCTTGAGCTGTATTGCCATAGTTGGCCACATAATTGTGGAACGTGACTCCATTATAGACGCTGGAAGATGCCGTAACGCTATCGGACGGGCAGGTCAGCATGGCCATCTGCAATCTGGTGACTGGCAGGTTCAGAGCCCCGCCGTAACGGGTGGCGGCGTTGGTATTGCCCATCGAGCCCTGGAACTGGTACTGATTGAACAGATTCCCTTGCTCGGCAAACGGGAAGAGGCTCAACGACCAAGTTCCCCAGCAGCAGGCGTATGCGCCAGCCGGGAAGGCGTTGTAGGTATCGGAATAGTTGTGCAGGGCCAGCCCAAGCTGTTTCAGATTGTTGGAGCACTGCATGCGTCGCGCCGCCTCGCGCGCGGCTTGGACCGCAGGCAGCAGTAAACCGACCAGAATACCGATAATCGCGATAACTACAAGCAATTCGACCAGCGTGAAAGCGGATCGTTTGTTGGAAATTAAACTCATGTGTTCTTTTGTCTCTTCAAAATTGAGAAAGTATACAAAGCTCAACGCACACAGAAACCAGTAAAAAACAAAACCGCAATCCAGCGTTGGTTACTGGACGGTTTCGTACCTCTTTTCTTCAAATCTCTCCTGCCAGGGGTTCACTCGTCGTCCGTGGAATGAGCCAGCCTAAAAAAACCGCTCCGAGCAACAGCCACATCACCTGTGCGGCCAAAGTTGACGGAATGAGGGCATCGATATCAACGGTTGCAAACAGCAACGAAGCCAGGATGGGGTAAGCGATCCCGGCAAACAACCCGGCGACTAATCCAGCCCCGGCCCGCTGCAGGGCGATACTTCCATTCTTGGTGAACGCGCCTGAGAGAATGCCTAGACCTAAGCCCAGGCTCGCAAATAGCAGCGAGTGGACCATGACCGATTGTAGAACTGAGATGCGTCCTTGGCCTGCAAAAAACTGTTGCAAGTAGAAAGCTGCACTGCCGGCCACAGCGCCCACCAGAGCCCCCACGACAGCACTGCTTAGCAATCGCACCACTAGCCCAACGGAAGCAGGCCGAAGCGCAGCAAACGCCACACCCAATGCACCGCCGAGTACGCTCATCAGCACTGCGATATTTTTGGTATCCACCAAACGCTTTTGACCAAGATACGAAGCCCAGGCTTCATCGGAAGCGCCTAGGCCTTTGATCTCATACTGTTTGTCGACCTCAAAGAAGGGGTAGGCCGAGCGAAGGACGACCAGAGTGACCATGCTGGCGATAACCGCCAACAAGATGCCTGTCCACGACACCGTTAATCCGGAAGCTCGATTTGCCGTCGCTTCTGACATAGCCCGCCCGCAGCGTTGGAAAACTAGATAGAAAAAAGAGTTGATCCCGCGACGCAGCACGCGACACCGTATTTTACCAGCCCTCGTTATATTTGGCAATTGCCGTTGATATCGGATAATCGACAAAATTGGTGCCGGCGGAATAGCCATACTGCGCCACCAGACTGTTTTAGTGTTTGCAGCCAAGTCCGCGGAAGTGGGCGAAAGGTTGCCTAAGGCCAACCTAGGGTTGCTCAAGAACGCATGGGAGGCGTTTCAGAAAGCAGGAGCTTTCTTATCCCCGTGTGAGGCGAGCCGGCTGGTTTTTACCAGTCGGCTTGCTTCTTTTGGGTGGTCACACACGTCAGCTACACGCGAGGTAGCTAAAGCAGCCAATCTTGATTACTGACCGAGACGGAATTCAGGTGTATGCCGCGTAGCAGATAGTCGCGCACGGACATGCGCCCACGCGTATCTCCGAAGAGAAGCACAAGAAACAGACGTAAAGACAAAGAGTTGCCAGGCTCAATCGGGCTTAGAGGCTGCCGCAGGCTAGTTAGCGCTTGCGCTTTTTGCTCTTGGCACCGCCCTGACGGACCTTAAAGCGTGGATTGCTCTTGCAAATGACGTAAATGCGGCCGCGGCGACGGACGACCTGACAGTCGGGATGTCGGAACTTCAAAGCGCCGATGGATGAAACAACTTTCATGGCTGGTAGCCTTCACGCTCGCTGGGTTGAAAATGCGATCTATACGACTCGGTCACAAACTCGACTAGACGCGTCTGGGATCCCGGGCTCTGTTAATTGGTGGTGGGTTATTCTAGGGTTGTTTGGCAAATTCGCAACACCAAAATGCCCCCTGGCCAAAGTCGCGTATGGCGATAGGATGCGGGCATGTCTCACGGCCTAAATCCAGAACAGCATGATGCTGTACATACGCTCAGTGGTCCGATGCTGGTTCTCGCCGGTGCCGGCTCCGGCAAAACGCGCGTGGTGACTTATCGCATCGCCAATTTAATCCGCCACGGGACGCCGCCCGACCGCATTTTGGCGGTCACGTTCACCAACAAAGCCGCCAAGGAAATGCGCGAGCGGGTGACAAAAATGCTCGGCCCCAAGCGACGTGCGCCGCGCGGCACGCCGGCTCCACCCACGCCTGTCATCGGCACGTTCCACTCCAATTGTGTCCAAATTCTGCGTCGCCACGCGCGGAAACTAGGATATCCAGAGCGTTTTGCCATCTACGATCGCAGCGACCAAGAGGCGACTGCGCGCGAGGTTTTGCGGCAACTGCGCGTGCACACGGGCATGCTCAAGCCGGCGGATTTCCTGTCCCACGTCAGCCGCTGGAAAAATGCGGGCGTGCGCTCCGATCAAGCCCATGAGCTGGCGCGAACCGACGCCGAGCACGTGGCGGCCAGCGGCTACCGCCGCTACCAACAAGCCATCAAACTCTGCGGGGCGATGGATTTCGATGACCTGCTGCTGTCGACCGAGCAGCTCTTTCGCGAGCACCACGACGTGCGCGCGGCCGAGGCCGGACGCTTCGATCACGTGTTGGTCGACGAATACCAGGACACCAACCAAACGCAATATTCCATCATCTGCAGCTTGGCCGGCGCGCATCGCAATTTGTGCGTCGTAGGCGATGACGACCAGTCGATCTATGGCTGGCGCGGTGCCGAGGTGCGGCATATTCTGAATTTTCATAAGGATTGGCCGGAAGCCAAAGTGGTGCGACTGGAGGCCAACTATCGCAGCACGACCGCCATCTTGCAAACGGCCAACCGCTTGATCGCCTTTAACAAAACGCGCCACGACAAAGTCCTCAAACCGGCCCGCGCCGGTGGAACCCCGCCGCGCATCTTGCAGTTCAAAAACGAGGTCGAGGAAGCGCGTGGGATTACCGACGAAATCCGCAAGGTCCTCGAGCGCAAGCAATTTGAACCCCGCGACTTTGCAATTCTATTTCGCACCAACGAGCAGCCGCGGGTGTTTGAGACCGAGCTGCGCAAGGCGCAGATCCCCTATTCGCTAGTGGGCAGCCAGTCATTTTTTGACCGCAAGGAGGTCCGCGATCTACTCAGCTACCTGCGCGTTATCGATAATCCGCAGGATGAGGTCAGTTTGCTGAGGATCATCAATGTTCCGCAGCGCGGCATCGGGCCCAAGTCGGTGGAAACTCTACTGGGTCAGGCGGTCTCGCAAGGCAAAACGGTATGGGAGATATTCTCTGACAAACCCTTGGTGGCTGCTCTGCCCGAGCCCGCGCGGCGCGGCATTGAGCGTCTGCAGTTGCTCTCCGCGCGCTGCCAACAGAAACTGGCCCAGCCCGGCAGCGTCTCACTGGCCGGAGTGCTGCGCGAATTGGTTTACGACCTGGACTACATGGCCGCTCTAGAGCGCATGTACCCAACGCCCGAAGAGACGCAGGCGCGACAAGCGTCGGTCGAGGAGGTCATCAACGCCCTGGCCGAATACGAGGCAGAAGCCAAGAGCCCGAGTCTAGCCGGTTTTCTCGACGACGTGACCTTAGCAGGCAAGGAATTCGGCAGCCCCAAGGACAAAGAGCAGCAGCGCAACGCCGTGGCGCTGATGACTTACCACAGCGCCAAAGGGTTGGAATTCCCGTTTGTATATATGGTCGGAATGGAAGAGGGCATCTTGCCTCATCGACGCTCGTTGGCGGAGAACTACGACGACGTCGAAGAGGAGCGGCGGCTATGCTACGTGGGCGTCACACGCGCACAGGACGAACTGACGCTCTGTCTGCCGCTGCAGCGCATGAAGTGGGGGCGCCCCCAAGATACCTTTGCCAGTCGCTTCCTGTACGAGATGACTGGTCAAGCCGACAATCCCAAGCGGCGGCGGGCCATGGACGCCGCCCGCAGGCAGATCCACACGGCCAATCAGGCTGCGAAGAAGAAAGCCGCCAGCAAGACTGTCAGCAAGGCCCCTGGCAAAGCCACTGGTAAAGAGTAGATCACGAGCTACGCGACAGCACGCCATTGGGTTCGGTGAGGATAGCTGAGCCACTCTGCGAAAAAGTAACACTGCCTCAGTAAGCTGGCTTGCCGGGCCGCGAAGCGGCTCCCTGTAGTGCTGCGACTTGTCGTAGCTTTTGTGGCCGCGCGACTGTCAGAAACGCGAAAGGGTAAGAAAACTTTACGGACTGCGCTCTGCACAGCGCGAGCCGTCGCCTGCGCAGGCCGCGACTGTCGAATTGGTCAGCGATGCGGTGCAATAGAGCCTTACGCGATGGGCTAGCTGATGTGTGCATCTGCGGCCTGCTGCGGCTCGGCGTTGAACAATTCGCTGCGCGTTGATTCAGTAGGCGAGTGCAGGATGCCTAACGCTGAGCCGCTCTTGTGGGCAGCGAGAGAGCTCCTTGTAGTGCTGCGACTTGTCGTAGCTTTTGTGGCTGCGCGACTGTCAGAAACGCCAAAGGGTAAGAAAGCTTTACGGGCTGCGCTCTGCACAGCGCGAGCCGTCGCCTGCGC
>CAKQWG010000080.1 GCA_934278005.1 uncultured Pirellulaceae bacterium
CTCTGAACGAAACTCTGCTCTGAACGAAACTCTGCTCTGAACGAAACTCTGTGGACGGCACCCGCGCAGCCCACTATGCACGGCACGCGATGATCGGCGGTGGGGCGTCGCGAAGCGCGTCGCGCCATTTGTGCAAATCGTTATTATGCCGACGGTTGACAGCACACGGGGTATGGATAGACTATGACCCTGTTCAAGGTGACTCGCGTTGGTAGCCAACGGGGTGAACAGGGAACTCCGGTGAAAATCCGGGACGGTCCGGCCGCTGTGTGCCGCCTGCGATCTTAATCCGATCGCAATCCTTTGCTTTTTTCTACGAAAATAGTCATTGTTCGCTTTAATGCGGATGAGAAGGCTGTCAGCAATCGATTTGGCGGTGAGTCAGAAAACCTACCTTGAACTAGGCGACATCGTGCCTTCTTGGGTTGAGGCTGTCGTTGTAGTGCTGCTCACTTAGCTCGCCATCTGGGGTGCCGTGCGTGTGGGCTGCGCTGGATTTCTAGCTGCCGTCAACGTTAGTAGACAAGTCATGCTTGTTTATCGAGAGCCTAGTCGACAATGTCGTGCTGAAAATGGTGCTGCGCTGCCTCAGCGGCGCTACCGCCGACGCCTTGCGCGAGGCGCTAGCGTTAGTCGCTCAGCTTTTACGCTGGTCGAATTGTTGGTTGTGTTAGCTATCGTAGGCGTACTGGTCGGACTGCTGCTGCCTGCTATTCAGGCTGCGCGCGAGGCCGCGCGGCGAATTTCGTGCAGCAATCATCTGCGGCAACTCGGTTTGGCGATCCACAATCATGAATCGGCTCTGCGGACGTTTCCTGTTGGCTGCATCGGCTGCCGCTTGGAAATGCGACCGCCGGGCAATCCGTTCGTTCGCCAGAGATTCTTGTCGTGGAACATCCAGCTGCTGCCCTATTTGGAACAAACGCCGCTGTTTGGCGAGTTCGATTTGAAGGTGCCTTCTTACGAAATGCCCAACCGATCAGCTGGCGCAAAAGTTGTCAGTGCATTCTTATGCCCGAGCACACCCTCGAGCCAGTTGCTCAATCCGACGGGCTTGTGGAAGGGGATGGCGTACACAGACTACTGCGGAATCTATGGCGTCGAAGGCTTGGGACAGGACGGTTCGACTGCCAGTACCGAACATCTCATTGCTCCCGAATTTTTGGGTGTGCTGCTTTACGAACAGCCGATCAGCCATCGCGATATTAGCGACGGTCTCTCGAACACTGCGCTGGTAGCTGAAACCATCCAGCGGCGTGTCACCGAGAATGAATGGGCCAATGGACACAATCTCTTTGCTCAGCAGGGCTCAAATCCAATTAATTCTGTTTCTGGCTTCGGAAACGAAATTGGTAGCCCGCATCCTGGAGGTGCCTACGCGGTGTTCTGCGATGGGCACATTCAGTTTTTGTCGGAGGCGACACCGCAAGATGTGCTCAACAGTCTGCTCACTAAGGCGGGCGGCGAGGTCTTGCCAAACGCGATCCATTAGAAATGTAACTTACTAATCACGTACCACTTACTGCGATTGAGATCATCATGAGAGTTTTTGTATTTCTGGCTTTGTTACTAGTGCCAACGGCCGCCCAGGCTGCCCTGGTATCGTTCGATGATATCGAATTCTGGGTCGGCTCGGGAGCCAATCGGGCCGCCGTGGCCATCGACTGGGGACCGGGAACAAATACGCCACCGGCGTTGGTGTGGGGATATCGGTGGGATGGCGCGGCCAGTGGTGCAGACATGTTCCAGGCGGTAGTTTCCGCGGATAAGCGACTATTCACCAAAATCCAGAATTATTCGTGGGGAACCGCGATTTATGGGATCGGCTATGACTACAACGCTAACGGCAGCTTTGCCTTGGACGACGGGACGTCTTTCGGTGCGAGCGGAATTGCTGTGGTGACCGCCTCTTCCGATGGCAGCAAAGCTGTCGAGGCAGGAGACCTGTACCAGGAGGGCTGGTTCACCGGCACATGGAATTACGGTGTAGCGGCGCAGGACACAGCGGGCAATCCCACCAACCCCTTTGCAGGCGGAGCGTGGAGCGGTTCGTCGTCCGGGGCCGCGGCCCGCCAACTGTCTAATGATGATTGGGACAGCTGGGCGTTCACTCCGGGCTTCGATTCGGGGGTATTCGCAAGCAATCCGATCGCAGCGTCGTCCGCGGTCCCGGAACCAGGAGCGGGATCGCTACTGGCGCTGGGCCTGGGCGGCATGAGTTTGTACCGTCGTCGACGGACTACAACTCGTTTAGCAGCGAAGACGTAGAGCGAATAAATACGACGAACGATTTGTAGCGAGTGCTGCGAGCCCGCGATTTTCAGCCAATCAACCCCTAGTCGGGCGTCGAGACGTCGGACATCGTCAATGAGAAAGTTTTCCATGCACAGCAAAAGCAGTTTGAGTATTTCATCAGCGCGTCTCTGGACCGTGATCGGGTTGGTGGGACTAGCGACTGTGAGCCGCCTAGTGCCGCACCCGCCCAACCTAGTTGCCGTGGGTGCGGTTGCGCTATTCAGTGGCGCTTCTCTGCACGATCGGCGATTGGCCTTCGGCATACCGCTGCTGGCGATGCTGCTATCGGATCTTGTGCTTGGATTTCATGCACTGCTAGTCCCCGTGTATACGGGAGTCGTAGCGTATTCATTTTTCGGCAAATGGGCCGGAAGTGGCATGCGTCCCAGCAAGCTAATTCCGGCAGGTCTAGCGGGCGGAGTCGCATTTTTTGCGATTACCAACGCCGCGTGTTGGTGGCTATACTACGAACACACTTGGCTGGGCTTTAGCACATGTTTTCTGGCCGCTCTGCCGTTTTTTCAGAACACTTTCATCGGCGATGTGGCTTTTGGTGTATCGCTTTTTGGAAGCCTTGCGGTTGTAGAATATATGTTCCCAGCTGTGCGTCCCGCTTCGGCGACGGTAGCGGCGTGAGACTCCGAGAGTTTGCGCCAGGAGTTTGGGGCGCGTTTTAGTCGCGGGGTGATCCAGGCCACGTGTCTCAGCGGCGCGGACGCGATGTCACCGAGCAGGATGGGTTGCCAGCGCTGAACTCAAGCGCTCAACTGCCGTCTCGCAAGAGTTGGTTTTCGTTTATAACTTTCGACTCAACTATTGCCGAGCACTGCATGGCTGCGTATAGATCGTGATGTCGCTCTGCGCAGCGGACTGCTCATCACACTGCATGGAATCTTGCTATGGCCCGCGTCAAATCTTCGAGCTCGCAGCCTGCGGCTAAAACACCCAGCGACCCGACTTTGCCGGAGCGTCGCTGGCTGGGTTGGGATGAGCCCACGTTGCCGCGCGTCGTCGAGCAGCTGCGCCGCGAATATGCCGTCGGCGATAACTGGGATATGCGGCAGGTGATGATTGTGCTGCCCGGCGGACTGGCGGGGCGACGACTGGCCGAGCTGCTGGCGATTGCCGCTCGCGAGCACGAACTGATCCTTTATCCGCCTCAGATTGTGACTGTCGGCACGCTGCCAGAGCATCTGTACTTGGCTAAGTTCCCATTTGCCAGCGATTTGGTTCAGCAATTGGCATGGATGAAGGCCCTGCGCGATACGCCGACGTCTGAATTGATGCATATCGTGCCCGCGCCTCCCGCGGCTACTGCGGTCCAGCAGTGGTTGGAGCTGGCCAAGATGTTTTCTGGAATCCACCGCGAGCTGGCCAGCGATTCCCTTAGCTTCCAGCAGGTGCTTGCGGCGGTAGGCGAGTCATCCGAGCGGCAGCGTTGGCAGGTTTTATCAGGAATTCAGACGCGCTACTTAGCTGCGCTCGACGCGCAGCAGTTGTGGGACATTCAGACCGCACGACTGTGTGCTCTCGAGTTTCGCGAACCGGTGGCGGATAAGCAAATTGTGGTGGTGAGCTGCGTCGACTTGAATCGCACTCAACGCGGGTTTTTAGCACAAGTCGCCGCTCGGGTAGCGATCTGGATTGCCGCGCCGGAGTCGGCCGCGCATCTGTTTGATGAGTTCGGCAGTTTGCAAAGTCCGCTGTGGTCGGATTTCGAGTTAGAGATCCCCGACGAGTGTTTGTTAGTAGGCAATTCGCCTACGGATCAAGCCGATTTGACATGTGGCTGCTTGGCTGAATTGTCCGACCGCTACCATGCACGAGATGTGACGCTGGGCGTAGCAGATGCTGGGTTAGTGAACGAGTTGAAATTGCAGTTGGGGCAGACGGGCCAGGTCGCTCGCTATGGTCCTGGCACGCCGCTAGCGCAGTCCGAGCCGGCCCTGCTACTGAGCCTGTTAGGAGAATACATCGACGCGCGCAGCTTCACCGCACTGGCAGCGCTCGTGCGGCACCCTGTCATGCCGACGATGTTCCAAGCTGCTGGTACAAATCTGCCTGTAGACTGGCTAGCCAGACTCGATGACTACTACCAAGCAGCCCTTCCCAAGCAAGTCGACGACTTCGTCAATCAAGAGCCAAGGGTAGAGCAGGCGGCTGCTGTATATACGGCGGTCAAGCGAGCTATTGTGCAGTGGCTTGCGCCGCTGACCGCACAGTCCCAGCGCGTCTCGCAGTGGGTCGATCCGCTGCTGCAAGTTATGACAGCCGCCTACGCAAACCAGATGGTCGACTTGGACCATCCGCTGCAGGGCCCACTGTACTCGGCGGCCAGTCAATTGTGCGCAGCCATACTCTCGCTGCGCGACATACCGTCAGTGTTGGAGCCGTCGATGACTGTGTCTGAGTTGATCGATTGGCTGCTGCGAAGCATCTCCGGTCAATTGGTTCCCGAACCGGCCAGTGGCTCAGCCATAGAGATGTTGGGCTGGCTTGAACTGGGCCTGGATGATGCGCCTGTTTTGATTCTGACGGGTATTCATGACGGGGTGGTTCCGGAGAGCTCCAACGCGGACGCATTTCTCCCCAACGGATTGCGGCGGCAGTTGGGCATGATGGACAATACTCGACGCTATGCTCGCGACATGTATGCGTTGCAGGTCATATTGCGCACTCGGGCGCACGTGCGACTGATAGTTGGCAAGACCGATGCCAACGGAGACCCGCTGGTGCCTAGCCGGCTGTTGATGGCTTGCAACCTAGCGCAGCTACCTGACAGGGTGCTACATCTAGTCAAAGAGGATGCGGTGGATGCACTCCCGGCGGTCGCCAAGCGTTGGAAGAAGGTGGGTGGGGCCAGCCGTCTCGAGATACCTCGGCCGGAGCAGGGAAGGCTGCCGCGGTCGCTAACGGTAACGGCTTTTCGCGACTTCCTGGCTTGTCCCTACCGCTATTACTTGGGGCACGTGCTTAAACTGCGAGACGACAACGATGCGGCCGCGGAATTGGACGCACGGATGTTTGGCGATCTGCTGCACGACACTCTGCAGCGTTTGGGAGAAGGCGCGCTGGCAAGCAGTGACGATGTAGAAGCAATCGAAGAGTTTCTGATCGGCAGTCTTCACGAAGTGGTTGCCCTACGCTTCGGCCCCAACCCGCCGGCCGCGGTGCTCATCCAAGTCGAGCAGGCAGAGTTGCGGTTGCGCGCATTTGCCCCCAAGCAGGCTGAGCGAGCCGCCGAGGGATGGGAGATCCGCTTCACCGAGCAGGGTGTTTCGTACGAAGATAACCTGCTGTTGGGAATCGGCCAGCAGATGCGATTAATTGGCCGCATCGACCGCATCGACTATCATCCAGCCACTGGACGCTGGGCCATTTGGGATTACAAAACCAGCGACAGCGCCAAGCAGCCACTAAGTGTTCACTGGAGCAAATCGCAAGGGTGGCAGGATTTGCAGTTGCCGCTGTATCGCCCGGTAGCGCGACATCTAGGCGTGGGAGATAATCCGTCGTTGGGCTACATAGCACTGCCTAAGCAAGCGACCGACATTGGATTCTACCCCGCCGAATTCACGTCAGCGCAGCTTGAGGAAGCAGACCAATTGGCGCATCGCATCGCATCGCAGGTGGCCGCTGGCGAGTTCTGGCCGGAAGAACTGGGCGTACCCCGCTATGACGACTTTGCACGCATCTGCCAGTCCAATGTGCAGAGAGTCGAAGTCGATCCGCCGCTTCGCCGCACGGCACGCTACGTTTCTCACCCGACGCGGGTTTCGGTCGCGACGGTAGCTGAGGCGCAGCGCATGTTGCAGCAAGACGAGCATCTTCGGCCTAGCTTTGAACCACTGTTAATCCGCGCATCGGCGGGGACGGGTAAAACATTTCAATTAACAAATCGGCTGCTGCAGATCATTCTGTCAGGGCAAGAAGTAGACACGATCCTAGCCAGCACGTTCACGCGCAAGGCAGCGGGCGAAATTATGCATCGCGTACTGCAGCGATTAGCGCAGGGCTGCCTGGATGAATCACGGCGCGTGGAACTCGCCGAGCACCTACCGGGAGTAGACACATCGGCCGCTGCGTGCTTGGCAGCCCTCCGCCGCGTGACGCGTTCGATCCATCGCCTGCGGATTGGCACGCTGGACAGCTTCTTTGCGCAGATCGCGCGGACCTTTAGCTTAGAGATGGGGTTGCCGCCTGGATGGACGCCGCTCGATCCCGTGATGGAATCGCAAGTACAGTTGCAGGCCATTGGACAAATGCTGGATAACCACGATCGCAAGACGCTGGTTACTTTAGTCAGGATGTTATCCAAGGGGGAATCGGCGCGCCAAATCTCAGAACAAATCCGCCAAACGGTGGCCGGTGGCTACTCTCTGTTTCGAACGGCCGAAGCCGAGGCCTGGGATCAGTTGCCGATCCCTGCCGCGCCGTCGGAGCAAGCGGTTGAATCAGCACTGCTGACTCTGGAGCAGACTCAGCTGAATAACAAATCAGGATCGGTTAACAAGAATGCGCAAAAGCAGCTGGTCGCGCTGCACCTGTTGGCCAGCATTGGAGATTGGGAGGCCGTCATTGCGCATGGGATCTACAAAAATATCGATGCCGTCGAGCCGAGTTACTACAGCAGCCCCTTGCCGGATAGCCTGATTACCGCGCTGCGAACGCTGCATGAAAGAGCTGCCGCAGAATTGCTGCCGATTCGCCGCGATCAGACCTTGGCCAGCTACCAACTGTTGCAGGCTTATGACAACGAGTACAGTGCCTCGATTCGCCGCCGCCGGTCGCTGGCGTTTCAAGATGTCAGCCACTATCTGTCGCGCTGGATCACGCAGGGCCAGAGCAGTTCAAGTCAGGATTTGGTTCAGAACCGGGCTCAGGACGCATCTAAGGGCGGTGGCCGCCAAATTCTGTCCGCCAACGGGCGCGCGTCTGCTGCGGGCACAACTCGACTGGCTGCTGCTCGCTTGGCCTTTCGGCTGGACTGCAATGTACAGCATCTACTGCTTGACGAATTCCAAGACACGGCGCCGGAGCAATGGCAAATTCTGAGACCACTGGCCAGTCCTCTTGGCGGGCTAGCGAGCGCCGATCGTTCCTTCTTTTGTGTCGGGGATACCAAGCAGGCCATCTATGGCTGGCGCGGTGGCGTGGCTGAGATTTTCGATTCTGTCGGGCACTCTGTGGAGGAGTTGAAGCAGTCGCAGATGAGCGAGAGCTTCCGCAGTAGCCCACAGGTGATGCAGTCGGTTAACGAAGTCTTTTCTAATTTGACTAAGCACGAGAATTATTCCAGCTGCGACGCAGTTGGTCAGCGCTGGACGAACGATTTCCCCGAACACCGCACCGCGCGGAGCAGCATCGCTGGCTATGTCCGACTGCAGAACGGTCCTAAGCTCGACAAGGACTTAAGCGGTGAGGTGCGGCAGACGCTTTTCCTGGACTTCACCGCTCGTCAGATTGCCCAGTTGGTGGCCGAGAGCGATGCCAGCATCGGCGTACTCTTCCGCACCAATGCCGATGTGGGGCGGATGATCGGCTTGCTGCGCGAGTTGAAAGTGTCGGCCAGCCAGGACGGCGGTAATCCTCTGAACGATTCCGTGGCGGTGGAGTTAATTTTGTCGCTGTTGCACATGGCCGATCATCCAGGCGATGGGCGCTGCGCCTACCATGTGGCCACCTCTCCGCTGGCCCAGTGGCTGCCCTACTCGGCAACCGCGCAGCCCGACAACCTTGCGCATTGGTTTCGCACGCTCGTCGTCCGCGGTGGTCTAGCACAGGCTATCTCTGAAGTGGCAGATCAATTGGCCAATCATCTGTCATGGTGGGACCAACATCGCATGGAGCAGTTGATCCGCGCGGCGCATGAGTACCAACCGAGCTATCGCGGACGATTGCGCGATTTCGAAGAGGCGATCCTGCGGGGACGGGTGGCGCTGCCGACGGAGTCACAGGTAAAGGTCATGACGGTCCACAAGAGCAAGGGCCTTGAATTCGACGCGGTTTTTCTACCCGATTTGGATATCGATCTGTCGTCTGCAAATCGCCTGTTTGTGCTCCGCGGCAGCGATCCTTGCCAACCACCCGACGGCGTGCTGCGATACATGAACGCTCAGTTGCAAGCGGTGTTGCCAGTCGATTGGCAGACTGCTTTTACGCTAGATAAAGAGCGCGGTGTCAATGAATCGCTGTGCCTGTTGTATGTGGCCATGACACGCGCTCGACATGCGTTGTACATGACCACGCGGCCGACCAGCGGCAAACCACTGCAATCACTCGGATCCCTATTGCAGTCGACGCTCGGAGAGGGGCAACTGGCCAGCGAATCCGAGGCGGTGCTGTATGAACAAGGGACAAAACAGTGGTACCAACCAAAAACGCGACCTGCCGCAGAAGATGCAAGCGCAGCCCAAGCGGCGGCCGATAGTGGAGCGTTGATTAAGTTGCGCACGGATGCGGCTACGGCACCTGTGCGGGGTCTGCGCGTGGCGGCGCCGTCCGTCCTGCAGACGCCCCAACAAACCATACCGTTAATTCGTGCGTTTTCAGTGAGCCAGGCTGTGGGCGCGACGCACGGCACGCTCATGCATGCCATGTTCGAGCAGGTCGAGTGGCTTGAGCAATACAAATTCGATCGAGAGGCACTGCGTCGCGTGGCGCTTGCCAGTGCTGAACCGGAGGCTCTGCGGCACGTCTCGCTGGAACGATTGATCGACGAATTCGCTGGCCATTTAGAATTGCAAAGCGTCCGCGCTGCGTTGAGCCGGACACGCTATCAGCAACCGCTGATGGGGCAGGTTCCACAAGCGGTGGTGATCGACAATGAGCGAATGGTTAGTCTGATTGTTAAAGACAAACTGATTACGGGCACGATCGATCGCTTGGCCATTCTTGTAAAGGATGGGCGACCTTATGCGGCGGAAATCTTCGACTTCAAAACCGACCAACGCGATGCTACCCAGCCGAAGAGATGGTTGACTGAGCGCATAGCCCACCATCGCCCGCAACTAGAAATCTATGCCCAAGTTGTGGCCGAACTGTTTCGGCTGCCGCGGCAACAGATCGCTACGCACTTGGTCATGTTGGCCAGCGACGAGTTGGTGTGCTGCGAAGAAATTGTGCAGGACCAACTGTAAGCAAGGACCGATTGTAAACAAGCTGACTCTGAACAAAGGCTGAGCTAAAACTTAGCTAGTATGCATAGTTTGGCCGATTTCAGCGCACTGGCGAGCTAGCCCGTGCACTGTTTGAAAGCACATTGCCCGCTGGGCTGCTCGTTGTTGAAACACAAACCATCGCTGGCTGCGTACGCCATGTTTAAGGAACCACATATCGTAGAGCGTTGCGGATCGGTTGTCCTGGAACATACACCGTGGGTAAGCCACTTATGCTTGAACCAACAACCGCTGGACGGTAGAGCACCGTGGGTGCAGGCACGCTGACCGGCGCAACTACTGGAGCAGGCGTAGGCGCTACGTAAACTGGCGCAGTGACGACTGGTGCAGTGACCACTGGTGATGCTACCACTCGCGGTGCGACCAGCGGAGTTGTGACTACCGGCGATGCTACCACTCGAGGAGCAGGCAGCGATGTTGTGACCACGGGCGATGAAACCACCGTTGGGGCCACCAGCGGCCTTGAGACCACAGCAGGGGCGGCAATTGGTTGGTAGGCACCATAGCCGGCAACGCGAGGTGCCACGCTCGGTACTGAGTATGTGCTCACCACTGGGACCGCGCTTGGCAAAACCACGGGGGCGGTGTAACTGGGAATTGGAACCAGTGGTCCAGCGATAACGACTTGTGCCGATGCGATCGGCGAGGCGGCGATACTTACTGCACAGCCCAAAATGAGGGATCGCAAGGTTTTAGACAGACTCATGATCGTTTCTCCGGGGGGAAATGTAGCTGCAAAAAAGAGTATAGAGCGCGTTTTAAGTACGTACTTGCTCTGCTGCGAAAGCGCACACGAGTTACTTCACTGCACATTCGATACTGCACATTCGATGCCGAATTCAAATACGCACGCCCCGCCCAGAAAGTCATCGATAACTGCCAGCGCTGTGAGCCGCCGGCTTGCGGTCGCCTAGTCAGATTTCAGCTAAATCGCTTGAGCTTTCGGTCGAGCGTAGAGCGCTCGATACCTAGTTGCATGGCCGCTTTGGATTTGTTGCCGTCACAGTGGGCTAGTACTGCCACGATATGTCGCTGTTCGAGTTCCGCTAGTGAAATGGGCTCGAAGTTGGCTGTCGGCGGTGAAGTGCCGACGGCGCCTGCGGGGGCACCGCCGCCCAAGGTGGAGAGATTTAAATCGTTCATGGCGACGGTCGAACCGCTGCCGAGCACGATTGCGCGTTCGAGCACGTTGCGCAGCTCGCGGACGTTGCCCGGCCACGTATGTCGCGACAGCAGCTCTAGGGCTTGCGGCTGGATGCCGTGCAGACGGCGTCCAGCATGAGGTCTGAGCCGCTGTATAAAGTGTTCTACAAGAGGCGGTACGTCGTCTGGCCTGTCGCGCAGGGCTGGCACGACAATCTCGATGACACGCAGGCGAAAGTATAAGTCGGCGCGGAACTGTTTCGCATGGACCGCCTGCTCAAGATCGCGATTGGTAGCGGCGATAACACGCACGTCGGTGTGGATGGGTTTACTACCTCCCAAGCGTTCGAAGGGGAGTCCTTCCAATACGCGAAGAAATTTTGCTTGTAGCTCGCTGGGCATTTCGCCGATTTCGTCCAGCAAGATTGTGCCTCCATGGGCCGCTTCGAACTTGCCGATTTTGCGTTCGGTGGCGCCGGTGAAGGCGCCTTTTTCGTGGCCGAACAACTCGCTTTCTAGTAGCGTGGGAGCCAGGGCGGCGCAGTTGAGACATACCAACGGGCCATCGCGCCGCTTGCTCTGGCGATGGATTGCGCGCGCAACCAATTCCTTACCCACACCGCTTTCGCCGCGCACGAGCACGGTCGCGTTGGTGGGTGCCGCGCGGCGAATCTCCGCTCGCACGCGCTCGATGGCTGGGCTGTGGCCGATCATCTCGCAAGCCTCGCTCAGCTGCTCCTGCAGTTGATCGATATGCCGCCGGCTGTGCTCAAGCGACTGGGTCAACTGCTCCTTGGCGGCGTGGCGGGCCAAAGCGATCGACAGATTATCAGCTACGCCGATGGCTATTTCCAAGTCGGCTTCGCTGAGCGTCCGCTCTTGACCCGTAGAGTAAACATGCAACAGACCAACGACGGGACGATCGGCGGCGGCCGAGACTGAGCTCGCTGATGTATTTGCTGTGGGAGATGAGTTAGCTGCGGCGGGCTGTCGCACGGGGGCGCAAATGATACTAACCAGGCTGCTGCTGGCCGACTGCTGCGCCAGGGCCAATTGACCATCGTCCAGCACACTCCGCGCTAGCACTGCTTGGCGATCTTGCAGGACGGAGCGCACGAGAAAGTCGCTCACGCGACGGTAGCTTTGGCCATCGGGCTGCCTGGTAGCGAGCACGGCTAAAGCCGGTAGCGGCGCGCCGTTAGAGGCCCGGTCAGGTTCAATGCTTACGACGCCGCCGGCTGCCAGCCCGAGCTGCTCCAGCAGGCGGTCGAGGGCAACCTGGGCCATCTGTTGCCGCGTATCGCACTGCACGAGGTCGAATATGAGTCGATAGAAAAAGTTCCACTGCTTGGCTGAGTCCGGCGGCGCGGCTGTTTCCCCCTGTTCACCTGCGGCCGCCGGTTGGCGCGGTTCCATTGCAACGGCCGCTGACTGTTCAGCGCTGGGCAGTTCGCCGGCGGCTGGTTCGCCGGCGGCTGGATAGGTCAGATTTTCCGCTGACCACTGGGAGTCGGCGCGGCGGTGAACGATCGCGGCTGGGTGCTCGAGATCGTCGACAGTGCCTAGAGCGGCTGCATTTTTGAAACTGCCAGTGTGCGAGTCGGCATCGCGGCGGACCGCAAAACCGCTGTCGAGCGTGTGCGAGAAGGTGATGCGGCAGTCGCCCACGCCAATCGTCTCACCGTCTTGCAGCTGGTGAGGACCATCGATCGTCCTGTCGTCGACTTGAGTGCCGTTGCGGGAGCCCAGGTCCGCGACATCCCACCCCCCAGATGTGCAGGTGAGCGACGCATGTTTGCGACTGACCCGCTCATCGCGCACGACAATGTGATTGTCCGACGAGCGTCCGATGCTCACCGGCTGCCCGTGCAGACGTAGGACGTTGGTCCAGCGATTGCCAAACTGGATGATTAAATAAGCTTGAGCGGATGTTTGTTGCATTGGCCAAGGCCGCCAAGTAATCTAGAGATATTCTTGTCTCAAAACCTTCCAGCATCAATCTTAGTCGAGCGCGGTAGCAAAGCCGAGCGGGCGCCTTGAATGGAAGTAGCGCGGGTGCGTGTTTGAACTAGATTTTCCTTGCATCAAATCAGAGATCTTCTCCGGAGCCAGAGAATGATTAGTGGACAAAGTTTGCATAAATTCGCACAGCGCTGGCTGGGTGGCTTGGTCATTGCCGTCGGTTTGGCCTGCCCGGTGCAGGCTCAGTTTGGGCTGGGGAATTTCAACCGGGTCGGGGTGGTTGGAGGTGTGAGCATCGACGCGCAAGGGGCGGTCACCAGCGCAAGTGCCGTCGAACGGGCTGGCCTTCTGAGCGAGATGCGAAGCGCAATTGCAGGCCCCAGCGACGGTCTGGGCAAACAAACAGACTTGCGCATGATTTCGCTGAGCAAGCTGCAAAGCGAAATCGCGCGAGCGATGGCCGCGGACGAGCCACTCAGCGAAGAGGTGCTTTTTCTGGCTGGGCTGCAGCGCATCGAATATGTATTCGTATATCCTGAGCAGCACGACATTGTGCTGGCCGGGCCAGCTGAGGGCTGGGTGGTTCGCGATGACGCCAGCGTCGTCGGCCGTACGACGGGCAAGCCCGTGTTGCAGCTGGAAGACCTACTGACCGCTTTCCGCACGACAGACGCGGCCCGTCAGCAAGCTATCTCGGTGTCGATCGACCCAACGCCAGAGGGTGAGGCGCGACTGCAGCGCGTGCTAGCTCAAGTGGGCAGCGTAGCGCCCGGCTTCAATCCGTCCGCACTCGAAGGAGCCATGCGGGAGGCCTTCGGTCCGCAAATGGTGACTTTGACCACGGTAGCTACGGATTCACGCACTGCGCAAACGCTCGTCGCGGCCGATTACGGCATGAAGCGATTGGCCATGCACCTAGAACAATCGCCCGTGGCTGGCCTACCGAGCTATTTGAGCATGATTCGCGATCGCAACCCGGGCAAAGGTACTCAGCCGCGTTGGTGGATCGCTTGCGACTACGATGCGATTTTGCACAGTCCCGACATGCTGGCTTGGAAGTTGACTGGCTCTGGAATTAAGGCCATGACCGAGGATCAACTTGTCGATGCGCAAGGTGAGCGGACTGGCACGGGCCGAGCCAACAAAATTGCGCAGCGCTGGGCGGACATGTTTACTGAGAAATTTGACCAATTGAGCTCGCACAACGCGGCGTTTGGCGATCTCCGCAACGTGATGGACATGAGCATTGTAGCTACCGTGATCAGCGCCCATGAGCTGGAGCAGGTCGCCGGCTGCGACTTTAGTTTGCTCAAAGGCCACAGTGGCGACTTGGCGACTCCCAGCCGCAGTACTCCCAAGACGATTGCTCCTCAGTGCAGTTTTGTAAAAAGTGGCACTGGCTGGGTCGTTTCGGCTAGCGGCGGGGTGGAGATCAACCCTTGGCAGGTAGTCAGCCAGCAGGCTAAGGCGGACGACAGCGTGAAGGCCGTCTATGTCAAAGCGGCCGCGGATGGTGAGCAGTGGTGGTGGTAGTGTCCTAAGCCCACTAAGTCTTGCAAGCCGCAGTTTCTACTGCGGCTTTTTTTATGCCCCACGTCGACTCACATAGCATCCTTGAGCGATTCGCGGTGGCTCTGTATCATTTGCTGATTGACCATTTGGCCCAGCCAACAACTTGCTGATCCCAGCCAATGATTTTTTTGCCTGATTCTCTCTGGTCCGCAGCCTGTTGACGGACGCAAACCAGACAACTTTGTAGGAAAAACCAATGCGGCACCTCCTTTCAGCCCTGGTGCAGAACGTTCCCGGCGTTCTGTCGCACATTTCCGGTATGCTCGCCTCGCGCGGTTA
>CAKQWG010000081.1 GCA_934278005.1 uncultured Pirellulaceae bacterium
TTATAACCATCCGTTTGATGTGACGGCCGAAGTGGAGCAACTGCGAGAATTGGTGCATGACAAGTGCCTTGGGCCCAGCACCCAGGCTATTGTTACGGCCGCGACAGAACGTGGAATTCCCGTCACTCGCATGAACTCAGGCAGCCTGGTGCAGTTGGGCTATGGGGCCAAGCAGCGACGGATTTGTACGGCCGAAACGGATCGCACCAGCGCTATCGCTGAGTCCATCGCACAAGACAAGGAGCTCACCCGCCGGCTGCTCGAGGCCGCTGGCATCGCCGTTCCACAGGGACAATCCGTGAGCTGCGCCGCTGAGGCTTGGGAGGTTGCTCAGGCGTTGGGTCTGCCGGTGGTGGTCAAGCCGCAATTCGGAAATCATGGTCGGGGCGTGGCGACGAACCTGGTCACGCAGGCGGAGGTCGAGCGGGCCTACGCCCTGGCCCGCGAAGAGGAATCGACCGTTATGGTCGAACGATTTATCGCCGGAGATGATTATCGCCTACTCGTCGTGGGTGACCGCATGGTGGCCGCGGCCAAACGAGTGCCTGCCCTGGTCGTCGGCGATGGTCTGTCGACGATTCGGCAGCTAGTCAAGCAGGTCAATTGCGACCCGCGTCGTAGCGATGGCCACGCAACAGCTATGAGCTTTATCAAGATCGATCCCGCAGCCGAAGAGGTGTTGGCTCAGCAAGGCTTCCAGCCCGAATCGATTCCATCTGCTCAGCAGGTAGTGCTGGTGCGCCGCAATGCCAATCTCAGTAGTGGTGGATCGGCCATCGATGTCACTGCCCAGGTTCATCCCGAGGTGGCAGCCCGAGCCGTCGAGGCGGCTAGAGTCGTCGGCTTGGACATTGCGGGCATCGACTTGATTGCGCAGGACATAACCCAGTCGATGGAGTCGCAAGGTGCCGCGTTTGTCGAGGTCAACGCTGGGCCGGGCTTGCGCATGCACTTGCAGCCCTCGTCTGGTGATTCGCAGCCCGTCGGCCAAGCCATCGTCGATAGCCTATTTTCACAAGGCGCTACCGGCCGCATCCCGATCGTGGCGGTGACTGGCGTCAATGGCAAGACTACCACCACGCGTCTGATCGCACATGTGCTCAGCCTGAGCGGCAATCGCGTAGGAATGACGAGCACCGATGGCGTCTATTTGTCTGGGCGACGCATCGACACGGGAGACTGTAGTGGTCCGCAAAGTGCGCGGCGAATTCTGAGCAACCCAAATATGGATGCGGCCGTGTTTGAGACCGCACGCGGTGGAATTCTGCGGGAAGGATTGGCATTTGACCGCTGCGATGTGGCCGTAGTGACCAACATTGGCGAGGGCGACCACTTGGGGGTGAGCAATATCAACACGCTCGAACAACTCGCCAAGGTTAAGCGGACGGTCGTTGACGTAGTCGACAAGCAGGGTTCAGCGGTGCTCAACGCCGACGACGCGCTGGTCGCTGAGATGGCGCCCAAGTGCCCAGGTTCGGTCGTTTTCTTTTCGCACAGCGCAGATAATCCGCTGGTCGTCCAGCGCCGCCAACAAGGCGGTCGCGTTGTGTTCGTTCGCGATTCAGCCTTGATCTTAGCGCACGGACCGTCGGAGTTCTCGCTGATGAACTTGGACAAAGTGCCGCTGACCCATGGCGGACGGATCCCATTTCAGATCGAAAACGTGATGGCCGCCGCCGCGGCGACGTGGGCTCTGGGGGTTCCTGCGCAAGCGATTCGCGCAGGGCTTGAGTCGTTTTCGTCGAGCATGGAGTCGCTCCCTGGGCGCTTCAATATCCTCGAATGGAATGGAGCGACGATGATCGTCGACTATGGACACAACCCATCCGCCCTGAAAAAGGTGCTCGATGCGATGGTTCAGTACGATTGCAAGCGGCGTATCGCGGTCTACTCGACTGCGGGTGACCGACGCGATGAAGATATGGTTCGCCAAGGGCAGATGCTGGGCAACTTCTTCGATCGCGTTCTGCTTTACGAAGGTGCCTACGTGCGTGGCCGACAACCCGGCGACATCACCCAGTTGTTCCGCGAGAGGATGGCGGTGGGAGCACGTGTCCGCAGTCAACTTTCGTTTGTCACCTGGACCGAAGCGGTACAGTGCGCGATGTCCGAAGTTCAAGCGGGTGATTTGTTATTGATCCAAGCCGACTGCGTCGACGAATCGATGGACTTCTTCCGCAAATTGCTCAAGCGGGCCGATGTCCGCAGGTAGGCTGGCGCGATGGCGCTAAGAGGTTGCAGCGGCGTGCGCTCTTCAGGGCAGTCCAGCCAGCTTGCAAGGCACGCGCTGGCTGGACACAATCATCCACCGCATAGTCTACTTGGCCCCGATCCCGGCCAGGAACACCGCGAGGCCGATTATCACACCGCACACGACGATCGATACCAGCACGCCCATTACGTCCTTGGCGCGCGGGCGTAGCATTTCCCAGTCGGTCCCCGGGAACATCCGCTGCTGCTCAAAGCGGCGCGGATTGGCATAGGACAATTCAAGTCGCTGCAGATCCTTCACCGGATCGGGATCGACTTCCGTTTTCATTTTGGCATAGTAGCGATCGAGAGCTGCTGCGGAATTGCGTGGCGTGAGCAAGCTGAGCACAATCAAGACCAGAAACGGGGTTAGGACTCGCGGCGGTAGACGGAGAGTCTCCAGCGTGGCTTTGGAAACAGAGCTTAGATCGATGCCGAGCAGTGAATACAGCCAGAAGTCCAGATTGAAATCGCCGTGGCCGATGAACCGTCCAACTATGCGCTGCACCAATACGTGCGTTTGCTGTTGCTGATATTCGGCGACTGTCTCCATCTGAATGGCTCCGACCGGCTCTAGCGACTCGCTCCAAAAGATGGGGCGACCGCCACTTGTGGTAACGACTTCGATGGGTTCACCAAGGGCTGCCTGAGGTGGTTGAGCCCCCAACTGCTGAAGTAGCGCTGCATTGTTTTCCCGGCGCGCCTCTTCGGCAACTCGCAGCCAAGTGTCATACCGCGCGACA
Source organism: uncultured Pirellulaceae bacterium (assembly GCA_934278005.1). Taxonomy (GTDB): domain Bacteria; phylum Planctomycetota; class Planctomycetia; order Pirellulales; family Pirellulaceae; genus Aureliella. The sequence goes on from CAKQWG010000081.1 coordinate 2,994, forward strand.
TCGGCCGCAGTGGCTGTGCGTGGCGTGGTCATAGTGATCAGGTGAGTCGCCGCGTGAAACTCCGCTCGTTCGCGGAGTGATGGAGCCAAGCGCGGCAGCAGCGCTGGCAGCACGAAGAAGACCGTCAATGAAAAGAGAATTGTCAGCCATACCGCCGTGCGATTGGTTCTTCGCCAGAACATGCCCATCCAAAACGGAGCGGCAAATAATATCGGCAACTCGACTGCAAACTTAAATTGTCCGAACACGTCGGCCATGGTGATGGCGACCAAGGCGGCCCCCACGATAATCAACAGACCAGAGATTCGACCTACTAAGACATAGGTCTTTTCATCCGCGTTGGGGTTGATGAAAGCCGCGTAGACGTTGCGCGTGACCAGTCCAGCGGTAACGATCATATATGCGTCCGCCGAGCTCATCATGGCGGCCATGAGGCAGGCCAGCATCAATCCCACGAGGCCCATTTGGAGCGGGCCGAGGATCTCGCGCGCGGCCACTCCCCACACGCGATCGGGATCGAGGGCGATCTCGGCGTTGCCAGCTAGCAGCGCCAGAGCAATAAGAGCTGTCAGCGCCCAGCCAATAGTGCACAGTCGCTTGAGGAAATTGCCTACCACCAATCCAATGCGGGCTTCGTCCTCGCTCTTGGCAGAGCCGCCGCCGGTGGCAATGAAGTGCGGCTGAACCACGATGCCAACCATCGCCAAAATGCTCAGGGACACAATGTATTGCAGCGGAAACTCACCGGCAGCTGGGCCATTGAACAAGCTGAAGTAGTCTGGCGAGACGCGTTCGTGCAGAATGCGAAAGCCATCCATGAGTCCCATTGTCTCCGGATCGCCGAAGTTTTTTACGAGTGCCATCAAGCCAAACGGAATTAGCAACACCGACAATAAGATTATGAACAGGCCTTGGATCAAGTCGGTGTAGTAGGCTGCGGTCAGTCCACCTAGCACGCCGTACAAAATGACGATCAGTGCTAGACTGGGAACTAACACGTATTGCAGCGGCAGACCAGCGATTGTTTCGAAGCCCAGTAGCGGCACCGAGAACTTAGCGATTGCGGAGAACATTGTCGACAGATAGAAGGCGTAGAAGATAATTGCGAACAGCGAATAGGCTGCTCCTAGCCCGCGCGATTCGTAGCGTTCGACAAACCAATCGCCCAGGGTCAAGTGCCGCATGCGGCGATACCAGACAGCTACGATCCAATAAATGGGCGTCACAAACAACCACATCAGCGCCGACCACACGCCGCTGAGACCGCTTGTCCAAGTCGTGCGTCCCACCGTGACTGGTTCGTGGGCACCCGTCCCGGCACCGAAGGCGGCAAACGTCTGGAGCAGTTTGCCGAAGCCACGGCCTCCCATAAAGTAATCTTCTTGCCCTTTGACGTGGCGCATCGACCACAAGCCGATAGCAATCATGCCGGAAAAGTAGACGACTAGGACGAGATAGTCGATCCAGATCATCGTGCAGCCTCGCTGGTGAGCTTCGGTGGGTGTGGCGTTACTAGCCTAGCAGAAACCTCTGGCGTCGTGTGTATAGCCAGGCCAGCGGGAATCGAGGCGGCGGCAGTGGCTCACGTCGAGTGGAACCGCTATGCAGAATCTTCGGCCAGGCGCTGTCTGAGTCGTCTCAGAACGCGAGATTTGGCCTGATAGATGCTCGTCGGCGACATGCCTGAGAGACTGGCAACTTCGCTCGTGGAGCAACCATCGACGACGGTCATCCAAAAGGCGTCCCACGTCGACAATTCAAACTCCGCTTGGATGGCATCTACCGCTTCGCGGAGCTTGGGAGAGCGGATGCTTTCCGTAAAAGTGCTCGACTCGTGCTTGTCTGGCTGCTGCTGCAGCCGAGTTAGCCATGCGGTGCCTCCGGCAGCCGGCTCCAGATCTTGCTTCCGAAAGTAATTTCGAATGCAGTTGCGCGTAATGGTCGCCAGCCAACAACGGAAACTACCTACTTCTTTGAGTCGCTTAAAATCAGGAATGCCGCGAGCTATGCAAGCGAAGACTTCTTGGACTACATCTGGAGCATCGCTACTGCGAATGCCGGCAACGCGGCACCAGCGATAAATGATCGGTCCGAAAATTCGTACCAGTCGGTCCCAGCCCTGGCTATCCATCTTTTGCACCTGAGCCAGCAGCATGGATGAAAGGGTCGGGTGCTCGGGCGGAGTTCGTTGATCGTATGTATGCGATGTCATAAGCTGATTGTAGTCGATCCCTGTCTGGAGCGTGGCTGGCGTCGCCTGAGTTTTGGCTAGCAGGCGGCTGGTGCAATCCCTACGCAAATTATGAAAATGATGTCAGATGCTTGCGTTCATCATAGTAGCAGCCCCCCACCGCCCTGTCGCTCTATATGCTGGCCGTTCGCAAATGTGCTAGTTGGAAGGAGAATCCATAATGTTTGCCACATCCTGTCCCTCAGTGAAACAACTGCGCGCTCTGGCTTGGGGACAAGTTCCAGATGAAGAGAGTCATGAATTGTTCGCTCACGTGGAAGAGTGTGCGACCTGCAAGTCGGAACTAGCCTCAGTTGATGACGTACAGGACTCGTTGATCTACACCCTGCGTGCGCCTGACGAGCAGGCGCGATGGAATGCTGAGCCGGATTGTCAGCGCGCCGTTGCGCAGGCTCGAGAAGCGCTGCTGGGTCCTGGGTCGATCCGAACGGCTTCGGAAACGGATGCCATAGGACCAGCCCCGCGGATACCTACGGAGATTGGCGAATACCGAATTGAGCGCCCGCTGGGCCATGGAGGGATGGGGTGCGTCTTTTTGGCACAGCATTCCAAGCTGGGCCGGCAGGTCGCACTTAAAATACTGGCCAGCCATCGTCTGCCCGATGCAACGATGCGGGAAAGATTCGAAACCGAAATGCGCGCGGTTGGCAACTTGAGTCACCCCAATATCGTGGCCGCTCATGACGCGCGCGACATAGATGGGATGGCGGTCCTGATCACCGAATTTATCGACGGCTTCGACTTAGGGGAGCTTGTGCGGCGAACCGGGCCCCTCGCTCAGGCAGACGCTTGTGAGATTATTCGGCAAGTCGCGGTGGCGCTTCAGTACACACACGAGCAGGGGTTTGTGCATCGCGATGTCAAGCCAAGCAATATTATGCTCAGCCAGGCCGGTCAGGTGAAACTGCTGGACCTCGGACTGGCACGTGTTGATGGCGTTGCTGGACCGTCCGAGCTGACCGCATCTGGCCAAGCCATGGGGACAGCGGATTATATAGCTCCCGAGCAAATCCAAGACAGCCGCTCCGTTGATGTGCGGGCCGACATATACGCACTGGGTTGCACGCTCTTCAAACTGCTCACCGGCCAAGCACCTTTTGCCGACGCGCGGCATGCAACCGCCTTTGACAAGATGACTGCACATGTCTCCAAGCAGCCGCCCAAATTAAGCGACCATTTGCCGGGAGCTCCCGAAAAGTTGGTCGAGTTGATAGAAGCCATGTTAGCCAAGGCTCCAAGTGCGCGTCCACAGCAGCCGACCGAGGTTGCGCTTAAGTTAGGCGAATTCTCCGCCGCTGCCGACTTGCCGAAGTTGGCTGGCCTAGCCAAGGACTCGCGTCCAAGCAGTTCACCCGCCAAACGCCCGCCAGCCTCGGACAGCGCATCGTCATACACAACCTCTTTCTGGAATCGCCGCGTGCAAATGTCAACGCTGGTCGCCACGGGATTTCTAGGGACTCTTTTCGGACTCTGCTTGGGCATTATTCTTACGATCAGGAATCCAGACGGCTCGCTGACGATCATGGAATTGGCCCAGGGGAGTAGCGTGACTGTTGGTGAATCGACTAGTACGCATCCCACGAGTCCGGTGCAACCACATAGGGCGGAAGGTGCCGGCGTGAGTTCGTCACAGAACATCGAGTGGATAGCCTATGACCAAGCCAAGCTTAAATCACTTCGATCTCAGGCGCGGCCAGTCCTACTTCTGTTTACAGCAGACTGGGATGTGAACGGAAAAAATCTACAGCGACAGATCGAAAGCGATCCGTATCTCATGGCGCTGATAGCTCAGCACAAAGTGACGCCGATGTTGGCAGATTGGACGGAACCTTCAGCCGAAATTCGCCGTGGTCTGGAGGAGTTCGACATTAGTACAGTTCCCACATTGGCTGTTTTTCCACCACGCCACTCAGTCGGCCCAGTCGTGTTGCGGGATCTACGTACGCTAGCAGAGACGCAGTCAGCTTTTGCCGCGGTACTTGCTCCACCGCCAGCGTCTTTCCAAAGCGATCCGGCCGCCGCGGTTGCAGATGAAGTCGGCGGCCCAACGCTGCAGTTCGCAATGCTTGTCCAGCCAGAGTCGACCGGCAAGCGGCCGTTCATTAGCGAGAAAGCATTGGCTGAATTGCAAGCGATACTCCCCAAGATCGGGGAACGCACGCAAGTTCGATTGAACAACATGCAATTGCTCCCAGTATCCGATTCAAGGCCGAACATGTTCCCATTGGAAATTTGGAGAAATGGTCGGCAATACGCTCTGCTTTCGACCGATCCGAAATACTCAGTCGCGTGGGATGATATCGACGGGCGGATTCTGCAAATGGAGGTAGATGCTCCCAGCCATAAACTGGAAACTACAATTTCGTTTCGGTTTGACGGTACGCTCGGCGAACGCTTGCTGCGACTCACTGAAAACGCCGTAGGTGAGCAATTGGCAGTGATTGTCGAGAATCAAGTGCTCACCGCACCAAAGATCAGTGCGCCTCTCTCAGATGGAGTCAAAATCACGGGTGCATTCTCTGAAGCGCAAGTGAAACGCCTGCGATTAGGGCTCGCGTCAGCCCAAGACCTCACTGCGCAGAAGCGCATGCCGACGGCCGAACCCTCCACAGGTCCGCTTGCACCAGATGCGGAAACTAACTCGGGACAAGATCCATCGCAGGTTAACCTCGAGCGGCTGGGAGTGGCTTTTCATGAATACCTTGATGCCCACAAGGTGCTTCCCGGTTCATCGCAGAATACAGTTATTCCAAGCGACGAGTCTGACACAGCGGCGCACATGTTCAGTTGGCGAGTTGCAATCCTGCCGTTTCTAGGCGAAGAAGCTGGCCAACTCTACGCTGCTTACCGCTTCGACGAGCCCTGGGACAGCCCGCACAATGTGAAGCTACTCGATCAGGTGCCTACCATCTACCGCAGTCCTTATGCGCCCATCGATCAGCCGGCAGGGCATACCAACTATGTCGGCTTCTCGGGCGCCAAGAGTGCTTTAGGACTAAATGCCGGAATCTCATTGAGTCAATTCGGAGATGGGACTTCACCGACGCTGTTGTTAGTCGAAACAAAGTCTAGCGTGCCTTGGACCAAGCCCGAGGATCTACCATTCGAAGATTATGCAGATGCCAAGCTTGCCGTCCCCTTGGATGGACGGGCGCTCAATTATCTAACTGCCGATGGCGCTGTTCATAGCATGTCCCCGCCGATCGACTGGGATCTACTTGGCAAAATGATCACGCGCGATGGCGGCGAACGCATTGCCCTGCCCGAGTAGCCATATGGCACGTCGTTTCCCACTCTTCTCGCCCGTCCCTTCTCAGAACGAGGACGGCGTCTTCAGAGCGCGGGGGTTCGTCATCCACGCCGATCGATTTGCGATCAGCTTTTCAGGGTTTTTGATCGCATTAATAGCAAAGTGTATGATTTAATTTCATCGCACTTGAGGCCTGCCGCAGAGTTGTGGGGACTTAGCCATGTAATCTGTTGCAGGCTCGGCTGTGCCACGGATTGACAAGCCCGGGGACGCATCCTGGCCACATGCGATTTCCGCTGGTTTGCGTTATTGGTAACCAATGCGCTGATTAATGCTTGGCACGCTGCTTGCAAACGCCTGCGCCTATGGACAAATTTCCCTCCCAATCTGCCTTGGAACCTGCTGGCGAAGCGTCCGCGCAGATTGCAAATTTGTTCTATTGGATGACGATCGGCGGAACGCTAATCTGGTTACTTGTGGTTGGGTTGATCGTCTACGCGATCTTCTCTACCACCCAGCACGATGCTAGGTTTACGCGGGTACTAGTGATCGGAGGTGGCGCTGTATTTCCCAGCGTGGTGTTGACGGCGCTGTTGACCTACGGCTTGGCGATGATGCCCGACCTCCAACGCCCAGCGCCTGAGGGAAGTCAGGTCATCGAGGTTGCCGGCGTGCGCTGGTGGTGGCGAATAAGTTATCGCTTGGCAGACGGCACCGAAGTCGCCACTGCCAATGAAATTCATCTTCCAGTTGGCGAGGCAGTTGAGTTTAAGCTTAGTAGTGAAGACGTGATCCATTCTTTTTGGATTCCTCCTCTGGGCGGTAAGACGGATATGATTCCCGGCCGCGACACGCGTTTGAAGCTGCGGCCAACTAAGATCGGTCACTACCGGGGTGTTTGCGCCGAGTTTTGCGGGGCGGCTCATGCACAAATGTCGTTCGATGTCGTGGTTGAATCGCGTGAGGATTTCGATCAGTGGCTGGCCGGCCTCAGGCAGCCCGCGGCCAGCCAGTCGCACGATGGCCAAACTGTCTTTCTGCAGCGTGGCTGTAGCGCCTGCCATACGATTCGTGGCGGTAATGCACATGGCGTGGTCGGGCCTGACCTGACGCATTTCGGCAGTCGCCGCAGCATAGGTGCGGCGGTGCTGGCCAATACCCCGCAGAATTTGCGACGCTGGATTTCACATACTCACAGCGTGAAGCCGGGTGTCGAAATGCCGGCCTTCGAAGCGATTCCGGACGAAGAGATGGATGCATTGGTTGAGTATTTGGGGAGCCTGCGATGAGCATGGACGAGCGCGCAGAGCGTCTGCTTAAAGCTTGGGAGACGCCCAAGGGCTGGCGGTATTGGTCGGCGGTGAACAACTCCCAAGTCGGTTTGTGGTACACCTTGACGGCCTTCGCGTTCTTCCTATTTGGCGGTGTGTTGGCACTCGTCATGCGCATTCAGCTCGCACTGCCGGAAAACGATTGGCTTACGCCCGATCAATACAATCAGATTTTCACCATGCACGGTAGCGTGATGATGTTCCTGTTTGCCGTGCCCATCTTAGAAGCTATTTCGATCCTGCTGTTGCCTCAAATGCTGGGCGCGCGCGACCTCCCCTTCCCTCGCTTATCCGCATACGGTTACTGGTGCTTTTTGATCGGAGGCATTTTCGTCTGCGGCTCGCTGTTCTTCGGCGTGGGACCGCGCGGCGGCTGGTTCATGTATCCGCCTATGACAACGGAGTATCAAACCGACGTCGGGCCCGATATCTGGCTGCTGGGCCTGTCGTTCATCGAGATCGCTTCGATCGCGGCGGCGGTGGAATTGATCGTGGGAGTGCTCAAATGTCGCCCGCCTGGGATGCGGCTGAATCTGATTCCGCTCTACGCCTGGTACATATTGGTAGTGGCGGCGATGATCCTGTTTGCATTCCCACCGCTGATCGCGGGCGACCTGTTAATGGAGCTTGAACGCGCGTTGGACTGGCCTTTCTTTGACGTCGAGCGCGGAGGCGACCCGCTGCTGTGGCAGCATTTGTTTTGGATTTTCGGACATCCAGAAGTGTACATCGTGTTCCTGCCGTCGATCGCTCTGGTAGCCATGATAGTGCCCACCTTTGCGCGGACGCCGATGGCGGGCTACGGTTGGATCGTTTTGGCTGCAGTGGGAACCGGCTTTCTGAGTTTTGGACTATGGGTGCACCATATGTTCACTACGGGCTTACCCGGTATCACCATCGGAATTTTTTCGGCCGCTTCCGAAGCTGTGGCCATTCCAACCGGAGTGCAGATCTTTTGTTTTATCGCAACGCTGCTGATTGGGCGCACAACCAAGAGCGTGTGTTTGTTATTTGTACTAGCTGGCTTAGCTACCTTCATAATTGGCGGCTTGACTGGTGTCATGGTAGCTATCGCTCCGTTTGACTATCAAGCCCATGACACTTACTTCATCGTAGGCCATTTGCACTATGTACTGGTCGGCGGAACAATTTTCCCGATCGTGGCAGGGCTCTACTATTATTATCCGTTCGTCACTGGCAAGCAACTCTCTGAGCGACTGGGCACGATAGCGTTTTGGTTGATGTTTGTCGGATTCAATGTGGCTTTTTTTCCGATGCATATTGCCGGCATGCTGGGCATGCCGCGGCGCGTCTACACCTACCCGAGTGGCATGGGATTTGAACTGGCCAACCTGATTTCGACTGTCGGTGCGTTTGTGCTGGGCGTGGGCTTTGTGGTCTTGCTATGGGACGTGCTGCGTCCCAAGGGGAAACAACCGCTGGTGCCACGCAATATTTGGAACGCCGGCACGCTGGAATGGTGCGCCCTGGTGCCTGATAAGCCGTGGGGCATCCGTTCGATCCCGATCATTTCCACTCGATACCCACTGTGGCAGCAGCAAAACCTAATCGATGACATCGATAATGGGAGATTCTATCTTGCCGATGCTGAGGAAGGTTTGCGCGAGACTATGGTGACTAGCACGGTGGATGCGGAGCCAATGCAGGTGCTGAGGGTACCTGGCCCGACGTTCTTGACCTTGTATGCAGCCTTATTCACGGGCGGGGTTTTTATTTTCTCGACCTATCACTGGTGGCTAGCAGCAACGCTCAGTGGTGTGGCTGCATTCGTGACCATCGTGATCTGGCTCTGGACGGGCACCGCCGTCATTCCCTCGAAAGATACCAAAGATGTTGGGCTAGGGCTAACGTTGCCGATCTATGTGTCTGGGCCGAGCGCGGTCGGGTGGTGGGCGATGTTCATCACTATGCTGGGCGACATGACCGCGTTCGTGGCACTGGTCTTTGGATACTTTTTCTACTGGACGGTTCACGAAGAGTTTCCGCCGACTGAGTTCGATGGTCGGCCGGTCATTGGCCCGGGCACCGTGTGGCCGTTGGTCTCAGTTGGCTTGGGGGTGGGGGCTTGGTTGCTAGTGCTGTTAGCACGGCGCTGCAACCGGCAGGGGCGCGCTAAACGTAGCGAACCGGCAGCGCTGGCCAGCTTGGACATCGAATCGTCACTGCTGTTGCAACGTACCACGCCGTGGAGTTTCTACGTGGCCATCGGGCTGGCTTGTTGCCTCGGAACAGCCAGTGCGCTGGCTCTAGTTTGGGGGCCCTACACACTGGGCATGGATCCCACGCATCACGCCTATTCGGCTGCGGTATGCGTGTTGGTTTTGTGGACTGTAGTGCATGTGGCCGTGGGTGTAGTGATGCTAGTCTACTGTGCGGCTCGTCGAATCGCCGGGCGGATGGACGCCGTGCACGACGCGGACATCGTTAACGTCACACTATGCTGGCACTTTCTCATGTTGAGTGTGGTCGTCACAGGGCTCGTCATTGCTCTCTTTCCGAAGGTGTCGTAATGCAAGACACAATGCAGCAACACGATGCATCCGCGCCCAAGCCGATCCGCAAGCGTCTGTGGTGGATCGTATTGTCGCCAAGCGTGTGGGCAATCCACTTCCTGGCCTGTTATCTGACCGTAGCCATTTGGTGTGCCAAGGCCGACTCGAGCACAATTGCTGGCTGGGTGTTGGGGTTGGTTGGCGCCTATACGCTCGTAGCCGTAGTGGCGATCAGCTCAATCGCTGCGAGCAGCTATGCAAGTTTTCGGCGGGATGATCCGGACCTGGAGCATGAATTCGACGATCCATCCGACAGGACGAGCTTTATTGGTTTTACGGCTTTTTTGCTTTCGCTGCTGAGTCTCATCGCCACTTTGTTCACAGCCCTCGCGCTGTTGATTGTCAGGAGTTGCGACTGATGCAGCCGCTCGCGTGGAATATAGGCTGGCTGGTACTGGCTGCCTCGTGGATGGGGCCGCTACCTGCACTTGCCAGCAACTCGTTCGCGGCGCACATGACGCTGCATATGGCCGTGGTGGCTGTGGCCGCACCGCTGCTAGCGATCGGCGCAGCGGGGAGGAGATTTGATCCAGTTAAAAAGGCGCCCAAGCTGTTTGCGCCAGTTCCAGCCTCTATCGGTGAATTGCTGATCGTATGGACGTGGCATGCACCGGGTTTGCACCATTTTGCTCGCTTTGAACCCGCCGGCTTCGCGATCGAACAAGCCATGTTTTTGGCTGCAGGCGTGTGGGTGTGGCTCTCAGCCTTCGGAGGCAAAGCCCCGCGCTCCCGAGCGCGCAGCGCGGCTGGGGTAGTTGGATTGCTCCTGACGTCGATGCACATGACGCTGCTCGGCGCACTGTTGACAATGTCACCACGGCTACTTTACTCGCATCACCACGGCAGTGGCCCGCTCGATCCCTTGACCGATCAGTATCTTGGGGGAGCGATCATGCTGGTGGTTGGCGGCGCCGCATTCCTAGCTGGTGGGCTGTGGCTGACCAGAGACCTAGTGAGTGTTGCACGTCCGGAGTTTATAGTTCCGGGAAACTCACATGGGGAACAGACATGAAACGGCGATTGATAGAGCTTGCCATACTGGCTGCGGTGCTAGGTGCCCTGGGGTTGGTCGTGGTGGTGAGCGGTGTGGTTCCAATCAAGGCCAGCAGCGGGCACTGGGCAATCACGCGGTGGGTACTCGACTTTGCCAGCGATCGCTCTGTAGCATTTCATAGTGCTGGCATCGAGGTGCCCGCACTGGACGAGCCTCACTTAATAACACTCGGAGCTGCGACCTACGAGTCGAACTGTGTGTTCTGCCACGGACAGCCCGGCCAGCGGCAGTCTCCGGTCGCACGCGGGATGACGCCGACGCCGCCTCAATTGTCTAAGTCTGTCTCTGAAATGAATTCACAGGAGTTATTCTACATAGTCAAGCACGGCATTAAGTTTGCCGGCATGCCGGCTTGGCCAACGCTCAAGCGAGATGATGAGATTTGGCCCGTGGTGGCATTTCTGCATCAACTGCCATCGATGAAGCATGAGCAATACTTACAGCACGTTCGCCCGTCTCAGGGACAGGCTGCCAATGGATCGAAAGTCGCGATGGTTGTGCG
>CAKQWG010000082.1 GCA_934278005.1 uncultured Pirellulaceae bacterium
CTGCTCCACCTGCTCCACCTGCTACGTCTGCTACCTCTGCTACGTCTGCTAAGCAGTAGAGCAGCGTGGCCCGATCACCGCGCATCACATGCCCGTCGCAGTCGACCCCCACGCTCGCTACAGCGGTTACCTTTTCCGGGCCGATGTGGTCAGGGAGCAAGCTCTGCTGAGGGACCAAGAACTGGCCAGCCGGCAAACTGGGGAGTGGGTATACACTCGGCAGGCTGCGCACGACCATGATTGCATCAAAGACCGTCGGCCACTGCTCCATCGCCAACTCGGCTAGACCGTGTGGCTGGCTCCAGTGCTGGCCATCAAACTGGGCAGTGCCGCTGCAACCGGTCAACCACAACAGCGTTTCCAAGGCAGTCACGCGTCCAACTTGGGCATCCAAACCAATCAGCCCGCAGCGGGCGGTCTGCGACAGCAGTCGACTAATACCTAGCAAACGCTGGATACACAGTTCATCAATAGCGTCGCGAAACTCGTCGACGTCCCACAGCCAGACCGTGTTCTTCGCGCTCCGTAGTCTGTCGAGCAATTGGCGAGTCGATTCGTGCAGCTGGCCTGCGACCGCATCGGCACGGGCGCTGTCGTCCTGCAAGCCGAGCATGATGTGTGTCAGTTGTGCGTACCAATCAGCCCGCGGCCAGACCGCCGTCCAATTCGGCGACAGCGGCCTATGATCGGTACAAGTCGAGGCGTGTGAGGACAAATCGCGCCAGGGCGAAGCGGGCGAGGCTGAGTCGCGCGAAGCGATATGCCACCACTGGGCGCGGTCGCCGATCAATGCTGGGGCAAAGAAACGTGGCGCAAGCAGAGGTGCCTCGGTGTGTAGGCCGCTACCTAGGCTGATGATCAAGTCAGCGTGGCTGGCGACCTCGGCCAGCGAGCTGCCGAGCCACCCCTGGCTGGTCAGAACGCGATGGCTGGCGATCGCGCCTGTGCTTTGGCCGATATGAATTGTGCCTCGCACCGCTTCAGCCAACGCCACGGCACAGCGCAGTGTGTGCACATCGGCGGAGTCGATCCACATCAATGGTCGTCGCGAGGCGCGGAATTGATCTGCAATGGTGTCGATCCGGGCGCGCAACGGTGTCGTCGTAGCTGACCGAATATTAGCCGCGGGATTCGCAGCGAGATTCGCAGCGCTGCGCTCGATCCACTGAGTGCGCCTGGGGCAGGTGCTGCTCGCCACGCGGTCAAGGCTACACAGTAGGCCGCACAGGCAGCAGTGACGCATTAGAGGACTCGTGTGGTTAAGTGAATGGAACTGCAGTGCGGCATCCAGTGCAAGCCGTGCGGCCGGCGCCTCCGGCCGTCGTCAGATCGCAATCCAAGCACTATAACGCGAGCGCGTCGCCGAATCGATCGCGTTCGTTTTGAGTCAAGTAGTACATGTCGTGCAGCAGTTGCATATCGCACGGGCGCTGAGCAACTTTACGTCGCGCGAACATGCGTTGTTGGGTGGCGATCATCACCTCCGGAGGCAAGGTGGTCATCTGTCCAAACAACCTAGCATAGTTTACGAAGCTTGGCACGTTGCTGGTCACAAAACCGTACATCATGCTGCAAACTCCTACCACTTTTCCAGTAAAAATCCCAGTGTTGATTGCGGTCTTGCTGTAGTCCCCCATGACGCAGCCTAGAAACTGCATGCCGGTTACCGACTTGCCCGCCGCATATTCCATGTTGACCGCGCCGTAGGTATTCTTCAAATCGGAGTTGCAGGTACCTGCACCCAGATTGATCCAGCTGCCCAGATAGCTGTGCCCCAAAAAGCCGTGATGCTGTTTATTGGAGTAGGCTTCGACTACCGAGGCTTCTACTTCACCGCCGATCTTGGTGGTATGTCCCAGCGATACTGCATCCTTGATGGCAGCATGTTCGAGAATACGTGCTTTAGCACCGATGTAGATTGGTCCGCGCAGCAGCGTGTAATGACCGACGGTGGCATGTTGATCGATAACAATCGGCCCGGCATGGGTTTCGGTCAGTACGTACTGGCCCAGCGTGGCGCCTTCGGCCACGAACACGCCGTCTTGCAGTTGGCGATAATTTCCGCCGGCCAAGCGATGCTCCAGATTGTCACCGATAATCTGCATATTGGCGGCGATGACCTCGTGTGGGTAGGACATCAACTGCAGGGGGTAATCGAGCTTGGGTAGCCCGTGGGCTGTTAGCAGCAGGGCTTCAACGCCGGTCTCCATAGCACTGCGAATTGCCGGCCACCTCCAGCCCGGACGCAGCACGGCCGCAACTTGGTCACCGGCCCAAACAATTCCCGCGGGCTCACTCGGATCGTCTAACATGAGTTGGATCGTTTTTAGATTGGCAGCGCTCGGAGTGATCCGCGCATTGAGCACTAAGCGTGGGCCGCCGTCGGCGGGCAAAGCTGTATCTTGAGCCTGCTGTAGATGAGGCCGATCTAGCGCGCACAGGTTGCGAATGTGCGGCCGCAACCAAGCTACGAGCTGAGTGTCGAGCGATTGAAGCAGGCCGATCAAATCATACGACCCAGCGGTAATGCAGCAGGCTGCGCGGGCCAGTGTGATGGGCGTGAGCTGTGAGACCAGGGCATCTTCGAAAATCAGCAGCGACATAGAGGCTAGCTTGTATAGATTTACTTTGTGGCGGCGGCCGGACCGGCCGCATTGGCCGTGGTGACAGACTTGCCCAACGCAGCAAAAAACTCAGCCGCGGTGACTTGTTGATAACCCGCTAGCATACTGCCAATATCGGCAATCTGCCGTTCATCGTCTTTTGAAAGTCGCCAATTGGTGTGCAGTCGACAGCGAACGATATCCTTCTGCTTGCCTCGACCACTGCTGGTGGTACGCGTGATCTCTTCGGGTATAGCATGTTGCTCGGCTACCACGCGGTTGAGGCTTAGCCTCGCGAAGGGAGGCATTCCGGACCGCCAACCATTGAGCAATTGGAATGCATCCGCAGCTTGGGCATACTGCTGAGCCATAAGTGGTTCGCGAGGCTGTTGCAGCGTCGTGTGATATTCCAGGACGCTATCTCCAACGCTCACGCCACTGTCGGTCACTGAGATCTTATCGGCTCCCTTAAGGTACTCGGCCAATTCAGAGGTCTCAGCCGCTTTGCGTGCGGAGTCGATAAAGCGCTGCAGTTCGTTGAGGTCGATGGCAGCTTGGGTCTGCAGTGCCTTATTCAGCAGCACGATCCGCGCGCGACCAGGATCTACCACGGTGATCTGATTGGGGTCATCAAATGAAATGTCGTAGGCCACTCCAGCAGAGAACAGAGTTAACGACTGCTGGGCTGGCTCCTTCTTGGTGCCGAAGAAAATATCCGTTACGACGCGAAAGCCACCTGTCGTACCGGTGGCTAACTGCGGCACAGAAGGGCTTGCGGTTGAATCTTGAGCCATACAGAGCACAGATAAGTTGAGAGGAAGCGGGAGCAATAGAGCTGGCAAAGCCAAGAGCATTCCCGAAAAGGCGGTTCGACCAAACATGGCAGGTGCATTTCGCTGGGAGTGTGTGAGGTAGGGAAAATCTAACTGCCTTCTTACGAAAAAGCGGTCCGCTAGAGCAAGCCCGATCTAGGTCTCAAGCACACGCTTGCGGCTAAACCACAGCCGCGCGACCTAACGCGGCTGGAAAAAATCGGACACGCTACCTCGTGGATCGCGGATGGGTAGATTGCTGGCCGGAGCCGTGCCGCCGCCGGCTGCACCGGCGCCGGAATTGGGCAGGTCGACGCGCACGCCATCTTGGCCAACCTTATAGCTCTCCACCGCCAGCGTGCGAGGGTTGATCGCCGCGTACTCGACCGAAGCGTTGATGGTTCCCTCAGTGGTCGGATCGTTGGGCGTCTTAATAATCCGGGCTGGACGACGCGGTTCGCCGAACAGGGTCAGCAGCTCCTTGGCCTGCACGTAGGTCACCTCAGCCCCCTCGCCTTGATAGTTTCCCGACTCGGCCTTACCCGCAAAGTGAACATTACCCTTGGCTTGGAATTCCCATGCCTTGGTAGCTCGCACCTGGCTAGTGGCTAAGCTGGACGTACTGCTCAGGCCGCTGGTATCGTAGACCTTTAACAGGTCGCAGTCCAAATGAATTTGATTTAGGGCCAAACGCTGCATCTTGGCTAGATCGATGGCATCCTCCCAACTTGCGAGCGGCCCGGCAGCCAGTTCGACTTTGCCCTGGAAATAGAGCTCGCTACGATCGAGAAATCCACGCATGCTTTCGCGGAAGGTCAAGTGAGCCCCCTGAAGATTCTCCGCCGCGCGCTGCGTGGAACTGCTGGCCATGTGGCCAACGCCACCTTGGGCAATATGCCATGAGCGAATCGAGCCCGGCCCCAAGCCTATGATCTCATGCGAGCGAATGTCAAAGGTCAGCGACGGCAACTGCAATTGTTGGCGGCTTTTCTTCGTCCCGCGATGGTCGAGCTGCGAAGCCAGAATGTTGACATTTTGACTGACGGTAACCTTCAGTGGCTGAGCTGCAGTCCCCTTGAGGTTATCCAGATGGACCGCTTCGCTAAGTTCCAGTTGCAGCACTTCCGATTCGCCCTTGATCCACCAGAACTGATCTGGGCCCATAGCTACAGCACCGTCGAAACGAATGTCTCCTTCGATGCGCACGACGCGACCGTCAAAGAGCATCCGCCCCTGCCACGTGCAATGAGGCGGTTCAAACCAATCGAGCGAACTTTCCGCTGGAGATCGAGAGGCCGGTTGTGAGGGGCTCTGAATGGCCGCCAGTGCGCTGGCCGGGATAGTGAACTCCCCGGGCTGATCCATCCAAATCAAGTTGTTGCGTTGATCGAAGCGAATAAGCGGACCTTCCAAAGAGCCTTCGGCCAGCGTAATGCGAGCCGGTTGCCCGCTGATCTGCATGTCGGCCTGCCCGGCCGCGTTGGTAGCCATCTGCAGTTCATCCCCCACGACTGTCCACCCCGGCAGCTTGGGTCCACTGGCTTCGCCGGTAACACTCATCGGTCCGCTAACGGTCAGGTTGTCGACCCAACTCTCGGTGGGAGTAATGATGACAGTTGAGCTCAACGAGCGGCCGATCACCGACGTTGGCTGCATGTGCTGCGGTGCAGCGCCAGCGGCTAGCGGCGCATCCGTTGCGGGCGGATTGGTCGCTGCGGCAGCCTGGCTAGCCGCTGGCGGGGCGCCGAGCCATTGGTACATCGGTCGCCCAGCCGAGTCGCTCATCGCCAAACTATCCGGGGCTGCCGCATTGGGATCGACCGGTTGCACAAAGTTCATCGCCAAACTCAGCCCCTCTTCGACTTGAGCATTGATTTGCTGCGTACTGAGCGTGGTCTTTCCCGTCGCCTGCATGCGTTCAGGTAGGAATTGGGCATTGACCATGGATGCGTTGGGAGCGGCGACGGCAGTGGCGGCAGGCGCGGCGGCAGGCAGGACGGCTGTGTTATTTTTCCGCAGCCAGACTTCCAACTTATCGGTGGCCATGTAACCGTGCAGCGGACTTTCTACTAGCACGTTACCAAACAGACCGACCCATTGTTGTCCGGCTATTTCGGTAGGCCGCATCTCAAGCGCATCTTGCCAGCGCACGAGAGCCTGCCCAGTTCCCGCGGAGCTGGGCAGGCGCAGTTCGCCCGCGCCGCTAGCGATTAAATAGCCCAAGTGGTCGGGCGACAGCGGCGGCGAGGAGTGGCTGCCATCGGCATCGTAGTCGATGCGTGGCGCGGAGAACTCATAGCCGCCGTATTTGAGCCAGGCGGTCGACTGAGTGGAGCCGGCGTGAGCCAGCTTGCCATCGAGTTCAATGCGGCTTTCGCGCACGTCGATGCGCAGACGCTTGGCGCTGGCATACGCATCGATCGTAGGCGCTTTGAACTCTACCTTGCGTTCGCCGACAAAATTCTGCAGCGAATCGACGCCGCGAGCTTCGATCTGGAGTATCTGAATGCCTCCCAGTTTCCCTTGCGAATCAGCAGCCATGGCCGTGGCCAGAGGTGAGCTTTGTGAGTCCGAGGGCGGTTCGATGAGCAGTGTGACTTCCTGGCTGGAGAATTCGTCTGCGACTAGGCCAGTCAACTGATGTGTCAATTGCACGCCGCCCGTAAAGGTAGCTCGCGACTGACTGAAATCGAATGTAAAGCGACCTCCACAGGAAAGCTTCATTTGCGCTGGTAGGCTCGAGATGGTGGCTTGATCGACGGTGGTTGCCAGCTGGGTGTCTTTCCAAATACCTCCTGCGGGCAGGGCCGTTTCGATACGATCCAGGTGGTACAGTTCTAGAGTCCGCAGCGGTCCCCAGGGGGACGTATCCGCGGCCGGCGCGTGGGCACCCAGCAGGTCTCCCTGCAAAGTAAGCTTCATATCGCGGCCAACGATGATTCCCTCGGGCCACTCAATAATCACTTCTTGTTGTGTGAAGACGCGACTGCGATCAAGCGATAGATCGCTAGTCCGCAGACTCCATGGGTGCTCGTCGGGCTGGCCCTGTACGCGTCGAGTGACCTCGATCAGGCCGCTGAGCTGTCCACGTTCCACCGAGGGCGTTGAGACGCTCGGATCGAACTCCTCTTCCAAGTGGATTACTGCACCGCGCTCGGCACTGACTACCAGTACATCCTGGACGGCTCCAGTTGAATCGCTGTCGTCGTCACCCTGCGGCAGGATCATCGTCAGCGGTTGCAGACGCAGCGTCTTGGGGCCTTCTTGGACCCAGGACTGTGATAGGAGCACGATGCCGCGTTTGCTCTGTAGTACTTGAGGATTAGTGGCTTGCCAGGCATCATCGGGAAACAGGCTGGTCCACCACGGATCACCTCCCAGCGCTCCGGAGAACGGTGGCAGCTCGATCTCCGCACGCTCGGCTGGCTCTATAGCAGGCACGACGATCAACGTGTAGCCGCCCACAGCCATGAGCAGGACAAGCAGCGTCGAGATGTAGCGTCGGATAAATAAATACATTGCCAGCGGCTATCCTACCGCATGCGCGGGTATGCAGGCATCCCAACTACCAGTGGCTCTGAGCAGACGTTCAATCGCCTCGCGCACCGCGCCCCGGCCACCAGGCAGGTGAGTCGTCCATTTGGCCACCTCGCGCACTTCGCCGGCGGCGTCCGCCACCGCGATCGGCAGCCCCACTTCGCGCATGACCGGAATGTCGGGTAGATCGTCGCCAATGTAAGCCACCTGCGAAGCCTCTAGTCCAAGCTGTGCAATAATTTGTCGCGCTACAGGGAGCTTGTCTGTAGCGCCCTGGCGGACGATTTCGATGTTCAGCTCCGCCGCGCGCAGTTTTACTACCTGGGAATTGCGCGAGGTAATAATGCCAAAATGAAAGCCGCAGCGCTGCCACAGCTTGATGGCCAAGCCATCGCGTACATAGAAAGTCTTACTCTCGACTCCCGCATTATCGATAGTGATCGATCCGTCGGTCAGCACGCCGTCGACGTCCGACAGAATCAGACGAATGGGTTTGGCAATCTCTAGATCTTTATTTGCCACCTGATGTTCCTGACTTTCTAGTGGGGCGCTGAGTGCGGCACCGATGCATTGTGACGCTCTGGGAATGGCAAAATCTTCGCTGCGGCAGCCGGCGGAGTTGAAATCTGCGAAGCAGCGGGCGGGCCGAGAGTTTCCGAGGGCCGTTCCCAAGCGTCGCTCACGACGGACATGACGTCGGTGATATCGATCAATCCCAGCGGCCGGCGCTCAGACGAGACAACAGGTAGCTCGCTTATTTTCCGCTCAGCGAGCAGTTTCACCGCATCGCTCAAGCGGGCGCCACTCAATACGGTCTGCAAGTGGCGTGTCATGACTTGCGCCATGGGTTGATCGAGCGGCGAGTGGGCCGCTGTCGAAGTCTCCAGCAAGCGTGCTAGATCGCTATCGGTGAAAATACCACTCAGCTCGCCTCGCGCATTGGTCAGCATCGTCGCGCCGGTTCGGCGACCGGGACGGCCCACGTGGATCAACACATCGCGCACGGTCTGCCAATCTCCCGCTAGACGACATTCGCTGAGCGGGCGCATGACTTCGTCTACCAAGCTGAGCTGTTTTCCTAAATTCCCAGCGGGATGAAATTTGGCAAATTGTTCACGAGTGAACCCACGCTGCTGGCTGACAACCAGAGCCAGCGCATCACCCAAGGCCAACATAGCCGTCGTGCTGCAACTGGGTGCGAGTCCCAAGTGACAAGCCTCGGCGTGATGCCCCAGCAGTAGACTCAGATCGACTCGGCGTGCCAAAGAGCTATCTGCATGGGCAGTGATCGCTAAGCTGCCGGCAGCTACCTCGGAAACGATCGGCAGCAGTCGCAGCACTTCTTCTGTCTCGCCGCTGGTCGACAGCAGCAGCACTAGGTCATCTGAGCGAACGCCACCCACGTCTCCATGGACCGCTTCGGCCGGATGCAGGAAACGACTGGGGGTGCCAGTCGAACACAGCGAGGCAGACAACTTTTGCCCCACGATGCCCGCCTTGCCCATACCGCTGACCACCACGCTGCCGCGGCAGGCCAACACTTGCGTGACCGCTTGAGCGAAGGTCTCGTCCAATCCAGCGATCAATCGTTCAATGGCTCCACGCTCGCTGCGCAGCACGGCACGGCCACGTTCGACCAGCGAATTGAGCACGGGTGCCGAGTTAGATATTTGGCTATTTCGATATGCCCTGGACATCACCAGATCCTCCATGATCCGCGGAGCGTGCAGGCCCAATAGCCCGCACTTCGTCGTGGCATAGCCTGTTAAGAGGCTACCGATACCGCGCGAATTCTAGCGGACTGACCGTGCCGAAGCAATGTAAACTTAACTGGATCAACGGGTTTTCGGCAGTCTGAGGGATTTCGCTGCCCAAGTTCTCTGGACAAGCCAGGGGATTGCAATAAGCTAAGCAGCGTGGCCTGAAGTGGGACCCCTCCGCATGGAGGCCCAGCCCTGCCACGAGTCTCATCGTCACAGGTGCGGCCATGTAGGCATGCATTTACAGTGTCGCGGGAAGCAAGCTGGCGTGTGGCGGTGAATGGCTGTTGCGGACAGGCGCTTCGAGCTAGTATAAATTCAGAGCTGTAAATTCAGTGCCACAGCTGTAAATTCAGTGCCACAGCTATAAATTCAGTGCCACAGCTATAAATTCAGTGCCAGGGACGCAGTGCCCAGAAACACCGCCCCTAGATCCTCAGCGATAACCCCAGCGTCAACCCCCAGCGTCATTTCCAATCGAGTGCGACATCCTCCAGCACTAACAAACACAGCTTGCGGCGCAAGAGGCGACCAATAGCCCCAGAGGCGACAGTAACTGCCGTAGATATCCCATGAAAATCGTCAGTGACAAAGTCAGTCAATACTGGAAGCGCGCAAAAGATTTCTGCGTCTACAGGATACTGCACGCCGATGACCCGCCACACCGCTTGGCGCTGGGCATTGCCGTCGGCATGTTCGTGACTTTCACGCCGCTGATCGGCTTTCAAATGATGCTCTCGGTCTTCCTGGCTTGGCTGTTGGGAGCCAACAAACTGGTAGGAATTCCGCTAGTCTGGATCTCCAATCCGTTCACCATCATTCCCATCTACTACCCTTGTTACCGTTTGGGCTGCGTGATCTTAGGAGAGAAGGTCGTCAATTCCAAATGGTCCCATTTGGGAACAGAGTGGCAGCAACTGTTGGCCGATCCCGCCACGACATGGGGCGTGAAAGTTCGCTTCTGGTGGGAGGGGCTGATGGACTTCATCGCTCCGCTGTGCCTGGGCTGTTTGATCGTGGGCCTGATCTTTGGCGTGGTCAGCTACTACCTGTCGCTAGTTATGATCCGCAGCTACCGCTTACGGCGCTGGGGACAGCTCATGCCCCCCAAATTAACGCCTGTGAACGAAGTGGGCCAACCCGATGCACTGCCGGCCGCGGCGACTGCCAACAAAGCCAACAAGCCTGGCGAAGAGAACGCTGCTTAGGCGTGTCGGCCGCTTTCTAAGAGGAATTCTGGCATGCCTGTGATGCGCTCGTAAATGCCCTTCAGCAGACAATTACCGCCAGTCGCCCCGCAAAGTCTGCGCAGCTTAAGGCTGGTTTCTGGAATGCAGGTTGTACGGGATATTCCTTCAACTCCGCCTGTGCCCGATGCCGATGCAATCCGCTATCAGGGTTGGGCTAATCAGGTTTTCCAGCATTTGCATTGCAGCGGGCAACTCGTGCTTAAGCTAACCCTTGACGACCTACATCTACCACGTCGCCGCCAGTGATCCAGGTTGCTGACTAACGAAGTCCCAGGGGGTTTTTGAACATGTTTCGCAAGATTTCTCTTTCGATCGCAATGGCTGGCCTTTGCACACTCGGCAATGTGGCTCAAGCCGAAGATGGCGCTGACTCCAACGTGACACAGGCCAGTGGAACGCGCGCCGAGCTAGCTGCTTACACATCCAGCTATGCCAATCAAGCGGCTTGCCCACCTGGCGGTTCAGTTGCCGGAGTTGGTTTCATGCAGACGCCGCAGGCCATGGCCTACGGGCAGACTTGGGGCGGAACGGCGGGCAGCCGCGATTGCGACCGCTTCTACCACTACCCCTATGTGTTCTATCCACAGAACTACCGCGGCAGTGAATACTATCAGAGCAGCGATAGCATGTACAACCGCTATCCACCCGAGATGCAGATCCCGGTGTACAACCGTCACTGGCACAACTACTACCCCAGCTCGCGCCGCTACCACTGGGGACACCACTTCATCTTGGACGTGTTTTAAGCCGCGCACAGCTTCCCAGCCGCGCACAGCTTCCTAGCCGCGCACAGCTAACAACAAATCGAATCCGCAAAGAATTTTGCCCGCAGCGCGATGCCCCACCGGTCATCGCGTTTTTGCATAGCACGTGGTAGCCTGTGCGCGCGGCGTAAGCTTCTAGCTTGCGAAGACTTAGCCAGGTTCGGATGGCAAGCAGGATGCATACCCCACTTTTAAGCAGGCCGCTCGATACCCCAGCTCGCCGCTAGCGCATCGGCGGCCAGCTCGATATCGGTGATTTCTCCCCAGCCGCCATTGCGCAAAAAAGCATGCGCAAATTCGTGCGCGATGACGTAGTCGGTGAAGCCGATCGAGGTTTCATTGAGCTTGGCTCGCAGCACCACGCAGCGGCTGACCATGACGCCCGAGGGAGGGCAAGCCATGAATAGCTTCCAACCGGTCTCCGGTGTGTAGTCCTCGAGCGTGATGCGAAACGTTTCGTCTTCGACGAAGTCGCGTTGCACTGCTTCGGGCAGCGCACGTAGCACCCAGGCCAGGCGCTGCTGGAGTTGCGGGTACGACGCAAACTGGGCCAACTGGTCATGGAAACGAGCGATAATCATAGACGGTTTGTAGACGGGCTACTCTTGTTGTAAAGCGAACAGAATAATATTGATGCCAATCCGGGCTGCGTCTTCGCGGACGTAGCCATGGCACTGCAGCGAATGACGACTCTCCAGCGCACAACTCAAATCCAGCGGCGAGAAAACCACTGCAATGCGATTGTCCACCCGCCCGACCTCCAAGCGCGGAGCGATGCGGCGCTGGCTGGCAACGATGCTATCGCCCGAAAAATCGGGATCGATCACGCTGACTTGGCGGATGTCAAAGCCATAGTAATCTTTGCTTAGTAGCGGATGGGCTGCAGCAAGATTCTCAAGTGGCTGGTCGAGCGCTAGTGCGATCTCTCTTCGAAAACTGGTGGCAAAGGCTTCGTCGGCGCAGATTGCATCAGCAAACAGGAAGCCGCCATTGTGAAAGTAGTCGCGCAGCGCCGTGCGTTGCAATGCGGTGAGCCGCAACTCGCCACGGCCGTGCATAAAAACCACTGGATACTGCTGCAGGCTTTCAGCGTCGATGTCGATCATCCGCTGCTCGCCGCCGATCTGAAACGGGCTTTCTTTGTTTAACCACTGCACCAGATTGGGAATGGCTCGAGCCGCATCGTTGGCCCCCGCATTGTGCTGCAGTTTGGGCAAGACGAACAATCCTCGATCCGTGGGTAGATGATTCTGGATATCCTCTAAGACCGTGACTGTATCTAACCTTTGCTTCAGTTCCCGGCCTGTGGCGTAGGACAACACATTGATCCCGATCTTGGTAGACAGGTCCAGATCCTTTTTTACCTGGGCCGTAAATGCGGGCTGTATGCCGTAGGGTTGATTCAATTGCCAGCGGCACGACAGACTGATGGGCACATACACCACACCTAGCCGGCAACACGTCTGCACGCCATACAGCCAAGCGTCCTGTGGTAGGTCGTTAGGCGATACACGGCTTTCGGCAAACCAGATCGGGTGATCCGGCGAGAGCTTCTCTAGAGGTTGTTCGAATAGTTCAACGACTAGGGCTTGAAAGAAGGCCTCGAACTCGCGACCGTCGCAGCCATTGCCATGGCAGGCTTCTGCAAAGATAAATCCCCCCTGCTCGACATAATCCTTGAGCAATAGTTTTTGAGCTGTAGTTAGGTTCGGAGCGCGGCTACCGCTGAAGAATAGCACGGGCGATTCCAGCAGGTCCTCCACCGTGGCTTTGCTCAGCTCGATGTTCTGCCAAGCCAAGTCTCGCTTCCAGGCCTGCTCCGTGTATGCGGTCAAATGCTGAATGGCCGCCGGATGGTTCCGCCAGTCATGGCCGTCGCCATATTGCAAGCGATTGATCACCGTTTGGCGCTTACCCTTTGACAGGAACAACAGCGCGAATGCCGTCTCGGTAAATTCGTTGCCGTGGTAAGCATTGGACTTGCCAACAATCCGGCCCGTGATCTTATCCTGCAACGACAACAGGGCTCGGCAGCCCTGCCGATACCAATCGGCGTCGCCTATAAAGCGCCGTCCCGTCAATCGTCCTACGCGTTCCAAAGCGTAAATGTAGTACAGGTGCTGTCCGGGATAGCCTGGATTGCTCTCGATTTGAAAATTATCCCCCAGCCATTTCAAGGCCAGTGCGATGCGGTCCTGATCGGAAGCTTGATTGCCACAACACTGGATGCTATCGAGAGCCTTCGATTCCAGGCCGTCTATTTGATCGCCCACGATGACCAGCGAAGCGATCCCAGCGCAGGTCATGCTGCCCCGGCCGGGGCTAGCCGAATCGTAGGGGAAGCTGCCATCTTGGTTCTGCAGCGTGTTCCAGTACTGGCGCGCTCTGCCAAAGATCGTCTGCCAGGTCTCATTGGGAAAGTTGGCGACGCCTGAGCGCTGGGCTTCATGTAGGGCCAGCAGAGCGAACTGGCTGTTGGACGGGTCGCCGCCATGGGGCTGCTGATCGTAGCTCCAACCGCCATTGGCCAACTGCGCGCGGCCCAGCCACTCAGCGTTGCGGCGGATCTGGCTGGCATAGCGGTTGGGGTTGGCTGCACAAAATGCCATGGTCTGCAAAGATACGGTATACGTCTTTTCCAATTCACGACGACTTAGGTACTGCAGTGCCTTGGCTACCTCGGGTTGCTCCGGGCCTTCGCCGCTGTTGAGCAGTGCCAGGACTACCAGCGCGCTGACCCCGTCGGGATAATTACCGAACTCCGGCCAGCCGCCGTCGGGCAGTTGGTTGGATTTGAGGAACCGCACGGCTTGTTCAATCCCACGCTCTACCTGCTGCGGGCTGAGTTGTTGCGAGGCCGCCACTTGCGGAAGCGTCATAAGCCCTAAAATCGCTAGCAAGCAATGGATTTTGGCAAGTGGCCAATTCATGGCGCGTCCCCGTGCGGCAAGTGGCCTGCGACAATACACTGAAGTGATAGATTACAAATTGACAGTTAGTTGCATTATAGCCTTGTGTCGGAAACCGTAGGAATTTGCTTGTGTCGAACAAACCCAAAAACGTAGGTGACCTGCTGCGTGAGTTTCGCGAGCATC
>CAKQWG010000083.1 GCA_934278005.1 uncultured Pirellulaceae bacterium
GTGATGCCTGGAGTGTGATGCCTGGAGTGTCGCAGGCTTGATTAAGTGAAGTTGTCTCAATCTCTCAAGCCGATTGCTCTGGACGTGGCCATTAGAACCCTCTAAGTAGAACGGGGCATTGGTCCGCGCACAGCGCAGCAGCAACGAGGGGACGACGATGAACATACAAAACGGATTGACTCGGTCCTTCTGGCGAAGTGGCCTGTGGATAGTGGGTTTGATCGGCGTGTGGCAGAGCAGTGTTGCGCAGAATGTCGCCGCACAATCTCATATGGATGTGAATGTGCGGCGCCAGAGCGGCGGTTGGCAGCCGAGCGTCAAGACGCCCAAGGTCCAGACAGCCTACTATCAAGCACAGGCGAACCTCTCTGATGGCATGCCCGTTTTGCCCACTGCCGGACAAGGTCTACCGTCGGCTGCTGAGTCGTGGAATGGCGGACAACTACCAGCTTTTCCCAGTGCTGGAGGGCCCAGTGGTGGAGTTCCCAGTGCTGGATCGGGCGGAGGCAGCATGCCAGGCTCGTTTTCGCCACCGCTTTATCCGCCGGCGGCGATGCCTGACAACATAGCTCCGCCGCAGCTTCCTATGGCCAATCGCGGCCCGGAGCCTGCCTACTCTGCCGCTGGACACATGCCTGGACAGACCCCCAGACGAATACCCGCTGCAGGCTATAGCGAGCAGGCGAGTAGCGGCAATCAAGCATCGCAGGGTTTTCCATCGCAGGGTTTTTCATCGCAGGGGCCTGCATCTGAGGGTGGCAGTTCGTACGCTGCAGGGCCCAGGAATACTAACGCAGTGCCGGCTCGGCTAGCTTCGACGGAACTGCGCACGATTCAAAACGAGCGCGATGCACAGGCGGGCTCGCGTGGCGCGAACGGTTCGGGGCTACGCGAAACGGCCGCTCAGCAAGCTGGCAATGGTCTGGCCCAGGGCGGCCGCCCTGCTGCGGAGAGCTTCACGTCGGGCCTACCGTATGTCACGCCTGCGCCGCGCGGACGCTATGCCACCTCACCCTACCAGCCAGCCGTCTTTCAGTCAGTCGATCAGCGATCGATGCAGGTGCCCGCGCAGTTTGCCAGCTCGTCAACTGCCATACCGCCAGCTAATGCGGCAGTCCCCGGTCTGCGGCAGACTGCACCGCAGGCGAATTTGATCGCTACTCAAGCTACGATGCCGAACTTTGTGGGAGCTGCACCGCCGGCCTATTTAACCGCTCAGCAAGCTGCTCTACCGCAGTATCGCTATCCGCAGCCTGGGATTTATCCGACGGCATATCAGTGCACCCAACCGGCGCCCAGCTTTCCATCGACCGGCGCGGTTCCGGGCGGCTATATTCCTCCAACGCTGCCACCCAATTTGACTCCGAATTTGTACACGCCAAACAATGCGGGGTATCGCCCGCTCTTTTCGCTGGGCCAAGAAAATTACAATGTGCAGTTGGGACGTGGGATTATCGGGCAGCCGACAGCTTATGTGCCGGGTCAGCACGTTCGCAATTTCTTGCGATATCTCTCCCCCTAGGCTCTGTCGATGAGCTAGGCTTCCGGGAATACCCGCGCAGAGGCTGCTCTACGCGCGTGGATTAATTCGCCCTAAGCCTACAATCGTTACACACGCTATGTCCTCTGCCAGCATTGCCCCGGATCAACCGAATCGCAAGGTAGGCGACGCGTTTGCAACTGGCGTGTTGGTCATGCTGCTGCTGAACCTGGTGCAGCGCGTCGTCGGATTGCTGCGAGGGTTGGGTTTTTGTCATTACTTAAGCGATGTGCAACTGGGCCAGTGGGCGCTAGTGAACAGCTTCTTAGTGATTGGCGTCCCCATTGCCGTGCTGGGTTTGCCGGGCAGTTTTGGTCGGTTCGTCGAGACCTTTCGCACTCGCCAACAGCTGGGCGAATACTTTCGCCGCGTGCTGATCGTCAGCCTATGTGGCTTGGCGCTGATGTGCGTGAGCATTCTGATTCTTCCGCGGCAGTTCAGCTGGCTGATGTTTCGTGAGCAGACCAGTTACACGCTGGTGGTTTGGTGCGTCATCACCTTGATCAGCGTGACTGTCTTCAGCTTCATCAATGAGTTGGTAGCGTCACTGCGCGAGGTGCGGGCCGTATCGCTGATGCAGTTCACGCAGAGCGTTGTATTTGCTGTGGTGGGCTTGGCGATTTTAACCGTCTATCCCAGTTGGAGCGTGTTGCTACCCAGCTTCACCATCGCGTGTTTGTTAGCTGCGCTACCTGGCCTGTACGTGCTCAACGGCTATCGAGCGGAGTTCCGGTCAGCGCCGCAAGTGGAGCACATGCACAGCGGCGCAATGTGGCGAAGGATCCTTCCCTATGCGTTTGCTCTGTGGGTCATGAACCTGCTGACCAACTTGTTTGAAGTCAGTGATCGCTACATGTTGTTGCACTTGATCAGTGGCGGAGAGCAAGCAGGCCAGGCGCTGGTGGGACAGTACCACTGCGGCCGCATTTTGCCAAACCTGTTGACGAGTATCGCACTCATGCTGGGCGGAGTGCTATTGCCCTACATCAGTGCCGATTGGGAGGCGGGGCAACCGCAGCGCATCGCGGCCCGGCTGCGCCAGGTACTGCAATCGATTTCGATTGGATTCACGCTACTGGCCATCGCTGCCATGTGCTTGGCCCCAGCCTTGTTCCAATATGGGTTTCAGAATCGGTATCAACAGGCACAAGCCATTTTGCCAATCTCGCTGGCACAAGCCATGTGGACCAGCTTGTTTCTAGCAGCGCAGTCCTATTTGCTATGCATCGAGCGTGGGCGGCGGTTGGCAGCTTTGATGATTGTGGGTTTGCTCCTAAACTTGGGACTCAACTGGTGGTTGATTCAGCAATTTGGTTTGTTCGGTGCAGTGCTGGCTACTTCGATCGCCAACTTGGTAACGCTGTTATTGCTATTATGGCAAATGAGCCGGCATGGTTGCTGGTTGGGCTGGGGGACGGTGGCATTGTGTTTGACACCGATGTCGGTGGCAGCCGGCCCGGTCGCGGCGTCGGTGACTCTAGCAGCCGTCGTGTTTTTAGCTGGGCGTACCGACTGGTTGCTCTCCGCTGTCGATCGCGAGCAGATTGATGCGGGCCTGCTTCCCAAGCTACGCAGCATTGGAGTGCGTCTGTCGTCTCTGTGGCCTTAGCCGCCGGCGGATGATAGGCTGTGCGACTGGCACGCGCGCTAGCACTGATACCTGTATTCTCGCCGAAGTGGAGAGCGAATGTTGAATTTCATAACTGGTCAAGCTGCGTCCGCTTGGCTATTGCTGTGGATGTCAAGTCTGGCTGTGGCGCATCCGTTTCACATCAGTTCCGCCGAGTTCGAATACGATGCTGGCTCGGATCGGCTGCAGGTTAGTCTGAAGTTGCAAGCCGTGGATGTAGAGCGAGCACTAGCCAGATTGGCTGGGAAACCGATCAAGCTCGAGCAGGCCGGTGTCCAACAATGGCTGGTCAGCTATCTCGATCGCCATTTATATTTGACGAGCTATGTTCCGCCGCAGGCTGACGTGGAGCCAGTACTGAGTGACATCGCCAGAGATCCCAGCCGCGTAGAGCTGCCTCCGGGGGCCGGGCCGCGCAGCCGGGTGCATTGGGTGGGAAGCGAGTTGAAGGGAGCGTGGATGTGGCTATACTTTGAACTCGAATTGCCACCCACGCGCGATAATTTACAGCTGGTCAACACGGTATTGTTCGATACCAATAGTGGCCAAATCAATACTGTCTCGGTCAGGCATGCGGGCCAGCGGGTGGCGCTCAAGCTGACCACGCAGCAACCATCGGAAAAGTTCCCAGCCCAATGGATGACACCTTAGATCTGCAGGCCGAAGTCATCTCGATCGGCGACGAACTCACCAGCGGGCAGCGTTTGGATACCAATTCTCAGTGGCTCAGCCAGCGTTTATCTGAATTGGGTATTCGCACGATCCGCCACTCGACCGTTGGAGACGACGTGCCCACTGGGATTGAAACGCTGCGTTTGGCAGCCGCACGCGCCCACGTCGTGGTGGTCAGTGGCGGCCTGGGACCCACGCAAGATGATCTAACTCGGCAAACTCTGGCCGATGCCTTTGACTGCCCGCTGCAGCTCGATTCGCAAGCGCTGGCCGGCATCCGCGAAATGTTCACGCGGCGCGACCGCGAGATGCCCGAGCGCAACCGACTGCAGGCCATGTTTCCGCGGGGCGCACAGGTTATTGCCAACCCCCATGGCACCGCTCCGGGAATTGACCTAGCGGTGCAAACCAATGGGCATCGTAGCCGCATCTTCGCACTGCCCGGAGTTCCGGCCGAATTAAAGCAGATGTGGGCCGAAAGTGTTGCGCCGCGCATCGAAGCGGTGCTTGGTGGCAGCCTGCAGCCATGGCGTTATCATGCGGTAAAACTGTTTGGCATCGGCGAGAGCGACGTAGAAGTCCGACTGCCCAGTTTGATCGAGCGGCAGCGCACGCCGACGGTGGGTATTACCGTCAGCAGCGCGACCATCACGCTGCGCATTGCGGCACGGGCGCCCAGTGACGAGCAGTTTGCGGAATTGATCGCGCCGACCTTAAACGAGATTCAGCAAGGTCTCGGTGAGCTGATCTTCGGCACGGGCGAGGACGAATTGCAGCACGTTATCGCTCGACAACTGGCGCAGCATCAGTTGCGATTGGCTTGCATTGAGATCGGTGCGGCCAGCTGGATCAACCAGTGGATGCTGGACGCGGATGCTGGTCAGGCTGATCAGGCTGATCAGGCTGGCGGTTTCGTCGGCGGGCTGACGTTCCGCACGCTGGCACAGGCCGCGGCCTGGTGCGGCGGATCGATTGCTGGTCCTGCTATTGGGGCAGCTGCGCGAGCAGCGGAGCCGTGGGAGCGTTTGGTCAGACAAGCCCAGCAGCAATTTTCGGCAGACGCTGTATTATTGGTTAGCGGCTATCCGAGCGTCAGTCAAGTAGCCGCCAGCGATGGCATGTTCGACTTCGACTTTGCGCTGGCCATCGGCGACTCATTGGCGTTGGATCACCGCAGTCTGGGTGGTCATCCCGATGTGCTTGCGCCGCGGGCCGCTAAAGTTGGTCTGGACTGGCTGAGGAAAAAATTGGCCCTGTTTACTAAGGAATAACTGTTGACCCGAGCCGTGCGCATTAGCCCCTGCCAAGCCGTAGAGGCAGAGATTCGACCGCCTGGAAGTAAGAGCATTACCAATCGCGCGATTGTGTGCGCTGTGTTGGCTGAAGGGACCAGCCACTTGAGCGGTGTTCTCGATAGCGAAGATACGCAGGTCATGATTGCAGCGTGGCAGCGCTTGGGGGTGATCCTTGAGCATAACTCCGCAGCGAGCACGCTACGGATCGAAGGTTGTGGTGGGCGTTTAGCCGATTCGCCATCAGCCACGCCCGTCGCGTTATCAATCGGTAACAGCGGCACGTCCATTCGATTTCTAACGGCCGCCCTGGCCGCTTGTGGCGGAAACTATTTGCTCGATGGTGTAGCGCGCATGCGGCAGCGTCCCATCGGGGATCTCCTTAGCGCGCTGCGGCAGCTGGGCTGTGGGGTGGAGAGCCGCAATGCCGATCGTTCGGACTGTCCCCCGGTGGCAATCCAATCTTCGGGCATGAGCGGCGGCCACGCGACCGTCGCGGGCAACATATCCAGCCAGTATCTATCTGGGATCATGATGGCGGCTCCCCTGGCCCAACGGGACGTGGTGCTGAACGTTGAAGGAGCATTAGTCTCGGTGCCCTATGTCGAGATGACGTCAGCCGTCATGCGTGACTTTGGGGCGGAAGTCAGTGGTCCGCCCCAAGGGCCGCTGCGAATCGCATCATGTAAACATGCGACTGACAAGAGATATCGCGGCTGCAGCTATGCGATCGAACCCGACGCTTCGGCTGCCAGTTATTTCTGGGGCGCCGCGGCGATCACTGGGGGAGTGGGGCGAGTGCTGGGGCTGAGCCGCGCGAGTCTGCAAGGGGACGTGCGTTTTTGTGAAGTGTTGCAACAGATGGGGTGTCAGGTGCAGTACGCTGATTCGTCGATTACCGTGCGCGGGGGCACGCTCAGGGGCGTGGACGTAGACATGGCCCATATTAGCGACACGGTGCAAACCTTGGCAGCGGTGGCCCTGTTTGCCAACGGGCCGACGACCGTCCGCGGGGTAGCCCATAATCGAGTGAAAGAGACCGATAGGATCTCTGATCTAGCCTGCGAGCTGCGGCGCTTGGGGGCAGATATCGATGAATTCGAAGATGGTCTCACGATCTACCCGCCGGACGCAATACGCCCGGCGGCGGTGGAGACCTACCAGGATCATCGGATGGCGATGAGCCTAGCGCTGGTCGGACTGCGGGCAGACGGGATAATCATCCAAGATCCGGCCTGCACTGCCAAAACCTATCCCGATTACTGGAACGATTTAGAGCGGTTCAGCGGCTGCCGCATTGAACGGCTGGACTGAGTCGATATAGCGTTGTGCGCGAGCTAAAATCTGCTCGATTCGCTGGTCATCGCGACTGGTCTCCGCTTGTTCTGTGGCGACAAATGTGGCGCTGCACTGGGTGCACTCGACCTCTCTTCCCAGCAATTCAATGCGGACGTTAAGGTGTCGTCCGCAGGTTGGGCAGGAACGAAAAAAGTAGGTACCTGAAGCCATAGTGTTCTCCATCGAAAATTCGCGCTGTCCGCCCACACTCGATTGGTTGAGCGCGGGCTGAGAGCCACAGTCCTTAGTATCAGGGTAGCTAATCGGTACAAACAAGCTGATCCTCTCGTTTTGAAGTGAGTCATTATCGGCGTTGATTACAGCCATGTCAATCGTTAACGGCGGATTAAATAGCTGGTTTGCTAGCTTGAGTTAATTGCCGACCCTCTGAGCGAGCTTCCGAACTTAGCCATGAGGAAAGGACAGGTGGCTGCACGGGTGCTGTGCTATGTGCCCAGATCTACCGTTAGCTGATTTTGAGCTAGTCAATCCTTCAGCGCGAGGTGAAAATAAGCCGTTCCACCGGATGGCTTCACCAGGCCGTCCACTGCCCAGCCTGTTTTCCTGCGCGACAATTCTTAGCGGCTCATAGCGGCAATTTCCTGGCTGCCAAATCCCCGCCCAACTATAGATGCAGTTGGGTGGGCGGCAAGTTCGGCCGATTGGAGCCAGTCGCTGGCTCGCGGGCTGAGGCGAGTGGATTTAGCATCAAGGGCTAGTATTAAATCGTTAAATACAGATGATTTAAGCAATCCGCCGTCGAGCGGTGGCCCACGTTTGCGTTTGTTCAACAAGTCCTTATGAGGGGGAACCGCATGAAAGTTAAAATCGCCCAGGATCGGGGGGAGCTAGGAATGTTTACTGCCACCAAAGCAGCGGAGGTTCTGCGGCAGTGCCTGGCACAGCACGAACTGTGCAATTTGGTGATCGCCACCGGCTCGAGTCAGTTCGAGGTGCTCGATAGTCTCGTCGGGCAGCCTGGAATTGCTTGGGATCGCGTGTGCGGCTTCCACCTGGACGAATATTTGGGGATCGCCCAAAGCCATCCCGCATCCTTCTGCGGTTATTTGCAGTCGCGTTTTGTCGAGCGACTGCCGCTCAAATCATTTTATTATTTGGACGGATCGCTCCCGGCTGAACAGCTACGCAATTCGGCCAATGCAGCCTTTGAAGGGCTGCGAATCGATTTATTGTTGTGCGGCATCGGCGAGAATGGACACTTAGCTTTCAACGATCCGCCGGCCGACTTTTCCGCGACGAACCCCTATTTGATCGTCGACCTCGATGAGGCGTGCCGTAAGCAGCAAGTGGGTGAAGGTTGGTTTGATTCGATTGACGATGTACCGACCCAAGCCATCAGCATGTCCATCGCTCAGATTCTCAAGGCGGAGACCATTTTCTGCTCGGTACCCGACCGTCGCAAGGCAGAGGCTGTCCGCGCAACGCTCGAGGACGAGATTTCCCCGATGGTGCCAGCGACCGCCTTACGGCAGCACCCCAATACTACGTTAGTGCTGGACACCCATAGCAGCAGCTTGCTATCTGCAGCCACTTTGGCCGAGTATGGCGAGAGTCAACCGGCATGAGCGATTCGTCCAACTCTACGACCTGGGTGACAGGCACAGTCGATTTGCAGGTCAACGGCTATGTTGGCGTTGATTTCAATGATCCGCAGGTCACTATTGCGGCAATTGCCAAGGCAGCTGCCGCCATGCGCCAGGATTCGGTAGCCACGGCGCTACCTACCATCATCACCGCCTCGCCGGTGGTCATGACGGCTTGCATTGCCAATTTGCAGCGGGCCATCGCCGAGGATCAGGAAGTTGCTCAAGTATTTCGCGGGATACATGTCGAAGGTCCCTTCCTGTCTCCTCGCCCGGGTTACATCGGTGCCCATCCGGTGGAGCATGCGCGGACACAGGATCTTTCCTTGTTGGCCGAATTGATCGATGCGGGCCAGGGGCTCGTGCGCCTGTTGACCTTGGCGCCTGAGGTGGATGTTGACGGGCGGCTGACGGAGTACTGTGTCGAACGCGGCATTGTTGTGTCTGCTGGGCACACGGACGCGTCGCTGGCTGAACTGGATCGCTGCATCGCGGCGGGGCTGTCCCTGTTCACCCACCTAGGCAATGGATGTCCACGAGAGATGGACCGTCATGACAACATTATCTATCGCGCCCTGCGTCGTGCAGATCGCCTGCGTTATACGCTCGTTGCCGACGGTTTCCATGTGCCTGAAACTCTTTTCCGCAACCTGCTTGCGTGGGTGCCGATGGAGCGTTTGGCAGTGGTCTCCGACGCGATCAGCGCCGCTGGCTTGGGCCCGGGAACCTACCAGCTGGGCGCACGGCAAGTGACGATCGGCGTCGATCGGGCTGCCCGAGAGCCTGGCGGTCAGCACTTTGTCGGCTCGGCATCCACCATGCGAGACGCGGATCGCTGGCTGGCTGAGACTGTGCAGTTGCCGCAGAATCAGCGGCAGCAACTTTTGCAGCTCAACCCCGCCGCATGGTTGAGCTTGGCTGATTCATAAAATCAACTTACCTTTTTAAGTTTCTATTCCTCAACGAGAGCATCGTGGCCAAGAAGAAATCGCCCCAATCAAGCAAAGCAGCCAAGTCAGCCGGCAAGTCTTCTAAGAGCGTGGAGATCGGCAAAACTGCCAAGGCGAGCAAGAAGAGCTCGTCCAAGTCGCAGGCTATCCAGTCGCGAAAATTGGCTGATCAGAAGTCGTCGAGCGATGCTAAACAGCGACAGCCAATCATTTTAAAGACCGGCGAAGCATTGGTAGAGGCCGATGCTCCATGGTCAGCCGCCGAACCGGAGGTGGTGATCGGTCAACTGTCCGGTCCTGTTGGTTATGCCATAGCCAATATGATGGGCAATCAGTCCAAGGGGCATTCCAAAGTCTTTGCCATTCTCAATTGCGATGTCCAGGTTCGTCCCGTCACCGTGATGGTCAGCAAGGTTACCGTCAACAACGAGAAGTACACGAACATCCTGATGGGGACGGTTCAAGCGGCTATCGCTCACGGCGTGCTCGATGCTGTTCGTGAAGGTCATATTCCGAAGGAGTTAGCAAATGAGATCGGCATCATTTGTTCGGTGTGGCTCGATCCTTCGATTGTCGATATCGATTACGACCCTGAAGTGTTGTTCCAAACCAATCGGCAGGCGACCACGCGGGCTATTGCCAAGGCGATGAATGACGAACCTACCATCGATTGGCTTCTGGCTAATCAAGCCACGACGCCGCATTTTTTCCACCAGTTAGCAGTTGACGGAAAGTTGTAAAGCGATGTCGGTGCGCAAGCGTGTATTGTTCGTCTGCCTAGGAAACATCTGCCGCAGTCCAGCGGCTGAGGGTGTCTTGCAAAAGCTAGTGGACCAGCAGGGGCTGAATGAACAGATCGAAGTCGATTCGGCGGGGACGAGCAGCTACCATATTGGCGAGCCAGCCGATCGACGCATGCGCACTGCCGCCTCGAGTCGAGGTTTTGATTTGACCAGTCGAGCGCGGATGGTCCACCCGCGCGATTTCGCTGAGTTCGATTTGGTGATCGCCATGGATCAGGCCAACCTGAAAGAGCTGCGAACCTATCCCGAAGCCAGCGTGGGTAACGTGCAGTTGTTGAGCGAATATCTGGAACCGCACTGGCCGCGCGAAGTCCCCGATCCGTACCTGGGCGAAGAGACGGCGTTTTTCACCGTGCTCGACATGCTCGAAGCGGCCTGCCCAAAAATCCTAGAGTCGCTAGTGGATCGGGCGAACGGTTAACCGCGCAGGGCACAGACGTGGTTCTGCTGACAATGTTTAACGGGCCACTTCGGGGAAGATCTGCTGCAGCGTGGCTTCCAGTTGCGGGAATGGTCGGCGCTGCATGTTGGGATTGTCTAGAGTGCCGTCGACTTCAATTAGCATAAAGGTCGCATATCGCGATTCGGTCAACAGCGGCGAGACCATGCTGTAGATTGGTCGGCGACCGATATAGCTGTATAGATCGAGCTCAATCTCCCGGCGCAAGTTCGTCCAACCTTTGCCGCGCAGTCGCAAGACCTCCCCTTCGCACTCAATCACCAGTGGGATTTTATCTCCGTCGATATCGAATTTAATGTCGGCTGTCTGAAAGGCGGAGTCGTCATCGGCGTTGATTGAGGCGGTTCCCAGCAGTCGCATCATGAACGGGAGCTGGAACAGGCGCGCGTCGGTCAAATGCACTTCACCATCGCCGTTCCAGGTTTGAGTGTTCCATGGGATGCCACTGAAATTCAAGTGGGCTTGGCAGCGAGCCTGCGTGCTGGCCTTCTCTACTCCTACGTCGCGCATCAATCCGCTAAGTTCCGCGTCCTGCAGATCGGCCCGAAGAATCAGCTTGCCATCGTGCAGCAGTCCGACACCGGCCAGGGTAAGTCTGCCTGTCAGTGCGTCGGCGGTCATCTGAGCCGCTTGTTCGCCAGTCTGAGCGTCGGCGACTTCAGAACCGAAATAAAGCTTGTTGTCTGCAATTGCATAGGGGCCAGTCAGCCGAGTCAGCGGCACACCGAAGACGTTCAGTGCATCCATCTCTAGCGTGCCACGCGCTTGCAGGTTGCTGCCGTCGCTCGCACCGGCGGTTAGCAGCGTGCCACGCATGCCACCAATCTCTTTGCCGTCTCCAAACTGGCCGTTTTCAATGTCCAGTTGGCAATCCCAGGTGGTGTTGACCGTGTCATCCGATTCGTTTGCAAAGAGCACTTGGCTGCTTCCCAGTACGCCCACAGGCCCACGGAAATCGATGCGCACCAGCGAGTCGCGGATGGCTTTGGGCAAAGCCCGCAACAGTTGTCCGTCGACGATCATGCGCGTCCGGGGCAGCCAGCGCAGATCGGCCAGCCAGCGCCCATCGGCCTGCGGCTGGCACACACCCTGGATCGCCAGCCGACTATCGCCGTTGACTCCCGAGGCCTGATGAATCAACACACGACCCGGTTCGTACTGAATGCTGCAGTCGATTTCCGAAAGCCACAGCGGAAAGCTGCGCGGTTGGAATCGAAGCGCACGGCCGGCCTGTTGGTTCGATTCACTGCGCTCTTCGATGGCTACACGCGTCGCCAGCGGCTGGCCCGGTCGTTGGCTGAGCTGGACCTCCACGCGGTCGATCGATCCGGAGGGTTGTAGCTCATCCCAGACATATTGGACCTCCTTGGGGAGCGCGCGACGCAACTCCTCCTCGATCGGCACCATGGTGGCCTGAAACCGCAAGTCCAAAGGGATCTCAGCCTGATCCACTAGTTGCCAATTGCCCGAACACAAGATTTGGCCGCTGTCGTTACGACCTTCGAACTGATGCAGCCACCAGTGGTCGTCTTGGGCGGCAATGCGGCCCTGAATGTCATGGATCGGATAGCGAAAATGATCGTACTTAATGCTTCCGTTGACTACCTGTAAATCGATGTTGCGGTTCCAGGTCGCGGCACCCGTCAGCTCCCGCTTAAAAGTCGCATGATTGACCTGCACCCCGCCGCGCGGATGCAGCGAGCGAATGAATTTCTCAGCACCTGTGGGCGCAAGTCCCTCGGGCGTGAGCGCCGATAACAGCGCTTCATCAATGGGCAGGGCACCGGCTGACTGCACGTTGAGTCGCCCGTACCACTGGTCGCCTTGACGCGACAAACTGAAGTCGCTCGTAACCGCCTCGCCACCGGCAGTGCCAGTGAGTTGTTCCGCGCTGAGCGTGCCGTCCTGGTAGCGAATCATGCCGGTGACGCCGCTTACCGGGTACGGGAATAACCAGGGCTTGAGTGACACCTCATCGCAGTACAAAGATGCCACTGTAGCCCACTGCTGGCCATCGAAAGTTAGCTGAATGCTTCCGTCAACGCGGCCGCTCGGATGCAAGCGATCCCATTGGCGGCGCAAACCATCGGGCAGCGCTTCGCGCAGCCGGCTGTCGATCTCCAAGTTATTGGCTTTGGCGTGAATGACCATCGGCACGTCGCGGCCAAAACCCATGATGTCCGAACTCAACTCCAACGTGGCATCGCCGCTTGAAGCCCGCATCGAACGCAGCTGCAGAATTTGGTTTTTGCAAAAGAAGTCGGCGCTAAGTTTGTCTAGCGGATACGGTAGTCGAGGATCGCGCAGCCGGCCCGATGAGATTCTCCCCTGGACTTCAAAGGAGACCCCCTGCTCTACCGTGCGGGCAACTCGAAAGCGGCTCGACGCTAGACATTCCAAGCCAGCTAGTTGAGACAGGTACTGCGATAATTCGGCAGGCATGGTTTCGAGTAGTTTGGGTGAGAAGTTAAGGTTCTCGACCGCGCCACTGGCGTTCCATATCTGACGCTCTAAATCGACAGTTCCTGTCAGTTCAAGGTGTTTGAGCAGACCGGTGCTGCGACACGATAGCTGTACGGCTAAAGGAGGCTTGACGACCGACGGACCCGCGGCGGCTGCTGCGGCGGTAGCTTGATTGCTGGCGTCTACGGGACCGGCCGCTGTCGGCAACGGAGCCAAGCGACCGTGAAGGTCGGTGAACGAGAGCACGTTGGCGGTCGGCCTGGCGTCGCTGAACACCCGCACTGTCGCATCCTGGAAATCAATGCTCGGTGAGGGCATCTCAGCATCGGGTGCAGGTGCAAGCGTCTGAATCGACCATAGCCCCGAATCACTCTTCCAGACATCGATGCGCACGCCATGCAGATCGATGTGCGTCACCCGCGTAGTCTTTTGTATCCAGTGGGCAATATCCAAATCGCCATGCATCACGGCCCGATGGACGCTTACGATAGGTCGCTTGGGATGCGCGGCTGTGGCGCCTAGCCGCAGATTGTTAATAATAATTTTATCGGCGCCGACGCTTGAGACACCGTCGACCTGGATGATCGAGTCGGGAAAGATCTTGGCCAGTTTCTCGACGACGGAGTTTTTCAAGCTGCTGTTGTACTGTCCTAAGAAAGCGCGACACCACAACAGCGTAGCTAGTGAGGCCAGCACGACGATCAATAGTAGTACCGGGACGTGGCTCTCGCGCCGCTTGACTGTGCGTGGAAAACCGGGCTGCCGGGAGCGATCCACGCTTGGCGCGGCGGCTCGTCGCTGCAGCCGCTCGTGCGCAGCGCGGTCGCTCCTCCGACTCGCATCGTGCGGATGCGAGTTGTCGGGCAGATCAAGTTGGCCTGTTCGAGGCAAATCCATTACCTTGATGCGGTCCCATCCATGGGGTAGCGGGACGCTCTACCGCGTAGTGCATCCACCGCGCTACCGCGCAGGC
>CAKQWG010000084.1 GCA_934278005.1 uncultured Pirellulaceae bacterium
ATAGCACTCCACTTGTCTGCTGGAAAGCGTTTGGTCCTTCATTGCAACTAGGGATGTTATTGTTGAGCAAGCCCTAAACTACTGGCTGTGCGTCGATATTGTAGGCGATAGTGGGCGATTGTAGGCGATAGTAGG
Source organism: uncultured Pirellulaceae bacterium (assembly GCA_934278005.1). Taxonomy (GTDB): domain Bacteria; phylum Planctomycetota; class Planctomycetia; order Pirellulales; family Pirellulaceae; genus Aureliella. The sequence continues at coordinate 136 of CAKQWG010000084.1, forward strand.
CGAGTGCACATGAGGAGCTTGCCAGGTACCATATTTTCAGTCGCTTGCGCGCTCGCGTTGCTTTTAGCAGCACATGACAAACACGAGAAAGGTGAAACGATGGACAAGAAGACGACACTCGAAGGTGTTCGCGGGCAATATTCCGAAGTTGCTCTCAGCCAGCTCTCCAATGACTCGTCGGCGGTCCGCTCGATCGCTTTGGCGTTTGGCTATTCAGAGCAGGAGCTGGCCTCGCTGCCCACCCAAGCCAACATGGGCGTATCCTGTGGAAATCCACTCGCACTGGCTAGTGTGGCTGAGGGTGAAGTCGTGCTCGATTTGGGCTGCGGCGGGGGCATGGATCTGTTCCTGGCCGCTCAGCGGGTCGGGCCGACCGGCAAGGCGATCGGTGTCGATATGACCGCCGAAATGCTCTCGCGGGCTCAGGCGGGCGTGGAACGGCTGGGGCTGAAGAACGTCGAACTGCATCAGGCCACGATCGACCAACTGCCGCTGCCCGACGCTTCGGTCGACTGCATCATCAGCAACTGCGTAATCAACTTAGTGCCCGACAAAGCCGCGGTGTTTCGCGAGATGCTCCGAGTGCTCAAGCCCGGCGGGCGGGTGGCGCTGAGCGATATCGCGTTGAAACAGCCGCTGCCAGAACATGTGAAGCACAGTTTCGAAGCCTACGTGGGCTGTATTGGTGGCGCGATCCTGATCGACCAATACCGCCAGCTACTTCAGCAGGAGGGCTTTGATGCGGTGACTGTCACAGATACCGGCGCAGACCTTAACGCGTACGCGCTAGCCACAAGCGACAGCAGCAGCAGCAGCAGCAGCGAGTTCGGCGGCGGTTGCTGTAGCAGCAGCAGCAGCAGCGCTCAGGCGGTCAACATGACGAGTAACGATGCGCAGGGGAGCAGCGAAAAAGCCAGCAGCGAAAAAGCCAGCAGCGCACAGGTGGGTTGTTGCGGTGGCGACCAACGGCCAGCCAGTTCGGCGCTTCACGATGGTCTAGCCAACGCCATGGGCTCGTTTGATGCCAATGCGTTTGCGGCCAGCGTGCGCGTCCACGCCCGCAAAGGCCAGACGCACTAAAGCCCAGACGCACTAAAGCCCAGACGCACTAAAACCCAGACGCACTAGAACCCAACCGCACTAAGGGCTAAGCGAGCTAAAGCCTGGCGTCGGCCGCAGACCGCTAGGAGCGGACAGGGTCAAGGCGAGCAAGAGCAGAGATTAGCAAGCGTCTGAGGCGGGGGCTGAACCGTCGCTCGAAGAGCGAATATCGCCCGGCGTGAGATAGGGTGCCGCGTCGATCGTGTCCGCGTCCATCAGCGACGCCACCCGCTGCAGCGTTGCCAGAATCTGCAACCGCTCCCAGCTCGGCAGCGACGATAGAGCATCGCGGAAGCGATCCTGCAACTGCGATGGCGAGGCCGCCAGCAAGGCTTCGCCAGCCGCGGTAATGCTGACCATCACCGACCGCCGATCATCCATACTCGACTCGCGCGACACCAACTCTCGCCGCTGCAGTCGCTGCAGAATGCCCGTTACGGTGGCTTGGCTCAAATGCACGCCGCGAGCTAAGGCCGTCGGCGATGCGGGGCCCAGGCGCTGAGTCTCTTGCAGAACGGCCAGTTGCGGCCCAGTCAAGCCGTGCTCTTCAAACAACTGACGCGACTGCATATCAACTGCGCGAATGATCTGCCTGATCGCGGTCACAATTTGATCTTCTTCGGAGAGTGACAAAGACGCGCCTGCCTGCGTGAGAGGAACTGGAGTACTGTCTGCATAGCGACTTTATAGCCATACACCTGCGTTTTGCAACACAAATCTTTACTTTCAACACAAAGCACTTTGTGGTACATTGGGGTTCTCATGAACCTTCCGACCACTTTTTGCAGAGCTGTTTGCGTGCATTCACCCAAAGATACGTTGCTGGACTATAAACCACAGGACTACGGCCACAAGCCAACGGCCGTCCGCGATACTAATAACTATACCGACGAATATGTCCGCGGCTTTGTAGAGAAATGGGATGAGCTGATCGACTGGGACCAGCGCTGGGAGGCGGAGGGTGACTTTTTCATCGAGCAGTTGCGATCACGCGGCGTGAGGCGTGTGCTGGACGTGGCTACCGGGACCGGTTTTCACTCAGCACGCCTGTTGGAAGCGGGTTTTCAGGTGGTCAGCGCCGACGGCAGCCCCTATATGCTCGCTAAAGCCTTCGAGAACGGCCGGGCCAGGGGCCACGTGCTGCGCACCGTCCAGGCCGACTGGCGGTGGCTCAACCGCGACGTCAGCGGACGCTTCGACGCCGTGATCTGCCTGGGCAATTCGTTTACGCACCTCTTCAGCGAGCGCGACCGACGCAAGGCGCTGGCCGAATTCTACTCGGCCCTAGCCCACGATGGAGTCCTCATTTTGGACCAGCGGAACTACGACTCGATCCTGGATAATGGTTTCAGCTCAAAGCATAAATACTATTATTGCGGTGAAAAGGTGTCGGCTGAGCCCGAGCATGTCGACCAGGGATTGGCGCGCTTCCAGTACTCGTTTGACGACGGCAGCGTCTATCACCTCAACATGTTTCCGCTGCGGAAAAACTATACCCGCGGCTTGATGCACGATGTGGGATTCCAACAAATCGATACCTACGGCGACTTTATGGAAACCTACCGCGAAGACGAACCCGACTTCTTCGTGCATGTAGCCTCCAAAGAGTACCTGCACCACGCCTCGGAGTCCGTCATCCGCCCCGACAAGGAGCCTCAGTCGTGAGTTCAACTGCAAATAGTGGCCTACCGAGCTGCGAAGCCACGCAAACTGCGCGAAACTATTACAACAGTCCCGATGCAGATCGATTTTATGCCCAGGTGTGGGGCGGCGAAGATATCCATGTGGGCCTCTACCGCCATGCCGACGAGCCGATTAAGCAGGCGAGCCGCCGTACGGTCGAGCAGCTGGCCGATCGCTTGCAGGCGACTGGGGAGCATGCGGACCAGCCTGGGCAACCAGTCCCGCTGCGTGTTGCGCCAAGCCGCTTTGCCCCTATCGCTGCAGACTCGCTGGTGCTGGACATCGGCTCGGGCTACGGCGGCGCTGCTCGCCGCTTAGCAGAGCGTTTCGGGTGCCGCGTCACGTGCGTAAATGTCTCCGAAGCTGAGAACGAGCGGAACCGCCAATTGAACCAGGCCGCTGGACTGAGCGAGCGTATCGAGGTCCTCGACGGTACCTTTGAAGCTCTTCCCGTGGACGATGCCTCGGTCGATTTCGTGTGGTCGCAGGATGCCATCCTGCACGCAGGGGATCGCCGGCGCGTGCTGGCGGAAGTCGACCGCGCGTTGCGGCCCGGTGGGCGTTTCGTATTTACCGATCCTATGCAGAGCGATGATTGTCCAGCCGGTGTCTTAGACGCCATTCTAGCTCGCATCCATTTGACCAACCTGGGTTCGCCGAGTTTTTACCGCCAAGTCGCCGCGGAGTTGGGTTGGCAGGACGTGGAATTTGCAGACCACACCGACCAACTCATCAACCATTACCGCAGAGTATTGGAGACTACCCAGGCGATGCATGCGAGCTTGGCACAGAAGATCTCGGCGAAGTATCTCTCACACATGAAAGCCGGCTTGCAGCGCTGGGTCGATGGCGGCAAACAAGGCTATCTGGCTTGGGGAATTTTTGTATTTGCTAAACCTTTTGCCCCTCAGCTCGGCTACCGCAAGCTGCATCTTGGACAGCATAGTCCGCGAGCGCAATTCTGATCTATCTGGCGTCGCAGTCCGTTTGCACCACGCACCTTCTCGCTTGCGAAAGTTTAGCGGCACAGTCGGTTAGCGTGCGGCCCGGTTAGCGTGCGGCCCGGTTAGCTTTCAGGTAGGGCAGGGTGGAAATACTGAATCCTGTACAGCCAACTCCCCTACAGCAAAGTCTCTTGCAGCCCAATCCCTTACTTCATTGACCATCGACTAGCACCTTGCCTTCCAACACACCGACATCTGAACTCCCTCGCCTGCGTATCGGCACGCATTTCGAGATCCACCCAGTCGTCTTTCCCGCGGCCGCGACATTGGTGATTGCGCTGGTAGTGGGTAGCATTTTGTTCGGCGGCCCCGAGTTGCTAGAGCGTTGCGTCAACCTCCGCGACTGGATCGGCGATCGCTTCGGCTGGCTATACGTGGCATCCATGTCTGGATTCTTAGGCCTGGCTTTCTGGCTGGCTACAGGGCGTTTCGCCCATGTTCGCTTGGGAGGGGACGAGGAGCGACCCGAGTTTGGCAACTTATCTTGGTTCGCCATGTTGTTCAGTGCCGGCATGGGTATTGGCTTGCTGTTCTTCAGCGTGGCCGAACCGATCTATCACTTTCAATCGCCGCCGCCCGGTTTCGCCGAAGGCTTAAATGCGACCCGCTTGTCGATGGCCGTTACGATCTTCCACTGGGGCCTACATCCCTGGGCACTATATGCAATCGTGGGTCTGTCGCTGGCCTTCTTCGGCTTTCGCCTGGGCATGCCCCTCAGCTTTCGATCGTTGCTACATCCCATCTTGGGTGACCGCGTTTGGGGATGGATGGGCGACGTGATTGATACCTTGGCCATCATTGCCACACTGATGGGCGTAGCCACCTCGCTGGGTATCGGTGCTCGCCAAGTCAGCGCGGGACTATCGTTCTTATTCGGAATTCCGAGTGGCACGGGAATGCAAATCGGCTTGATCGCTGCCATTACAGCGCTGGCGACCATCTCAGTTGTACTCGGTCTGGATGCTGGCATCCGCCGCTTAAGCGAATTGAATATCGGCTTGGCGCTAGGCCTGATGCTGATGTTAATTTTTGGGGGCGGTCTGGTCGCCTTTCTCAGCGCGTCGATCGAGAACCTGGGGGCTTACCTGCAGGTCCTGCCGTTCAATTCATTCCGCACCGGCGCATTCAATGCGGAGAGTAGCGCATGGGTAAATGACTGGACTGTATTTTACTGGGCATGGTGGATCAGTTGGTCGCCATTTGTCGGGATGTTCATCGCGCGTGTCTCGCGCGGTAGAACCATCCGCGAATTCATTACCGGTGTGGTGCTAGTCCCCACCGTCGTCGCCGTGCTGTGGTTGACCGCATTTGGAACAGCTACGCTGCGGCAACACACCGCCTTCTACGAACAAGTCGCCGCACAAGCCGATTTGCCAAACGCTCAGCCGATGGTCGGGCTGCGGCAGCACTGGGTGGGAGAACTCGATGCGGATCAGAAATTGATTCGACAAGCCGACGGCACCTTCGCGCGCTCGGAGGTATCGCTCACAGCAGTCGAGTTTTTAACGACTCCCATCGTAACGCCTGATGGACGAGCCGAAATTGATACACTGCCAACAGTGCTGTTCGTTTTGATTGGCACGCTCTTCCACTCTCCAGTGCTGGTCAACATCGGCGTTGCAATTGCCACGCTGTGCATCGTATTGTTCTTTGTCACCTCGTCGGATTCGGCGTCGATGGTGATCGACATCATCGCCTCAGGGGGCAATCCCAACCCGCCGGTGGGCACGCGACTAATCTGGGCATTAACCGAGGGTTTAGTGGCGGCAGCGCTCCTGTTCGCTGGCGGGCTGAGAGCGCTACAGGCCGCTGCGGTGACTGCGGCGCTGCCGTTCACGATTATTCTGCTCATCGCGAGCTGGGGTCTAGTCAGGGCCTTGTTCAATGAGCCGCGCTCGGAAAGCCCGCCGGCAGATTCCACCGCTCTAACTTCGGAGAGTAGGACCGACTAATGCCGCGCAACAACAAAGCAACGCGTGTGGCTCCTACAATTCCTAATCTACGGCCGGCTCGTGCTGTGTGGCGCGGGCGCAGCGGCGCTGTGGATCTTCTTGCTAATTGACAAACGATCCAATCAAATCTGGTAACGACCCAGCCATGAAAAAAATAGACCGAACGACGATTGCACTCAATGAAAAAGCGGTGAACTCCAAAGGCCGTCGGCTGGACCCACACAGTTTACTGTGCCTCGACGGCCGTCAGCCCAATGATGGACTCGACCGCGAAGCCCTGCAAAATCTTGCCGGCCAGTCGATCCTGCATCCGCGACAGTTTGACCGTCGTTGTGTAGTGGCAATTGCCCAGCTAGCCGCGCGGCTCGAACTGCGCAACGTCGAATTGGACAAACCGCTCGACGGCAAAATTGCGATCACCGCCTTCTTCGAACCCAGCACGCGAACTCGCCTATCGTTCGAAAGCGCGGTGATGCGTCTGGACGGCAAAGTCCTATCGGTCCCCGATGGGCAGGTCACGGGAATTGCCAAAGGAGAATCGCTGGCGGACATCGGTGAAATGTTCAATACCTACGGTGACGTGGTGATCCTGCGTCATCCCGACACAGATTCGCTCGAGCAGATCCAAAAGAACCTGGAGCGGCCGCTGATCAATGCCGGCAACGGCAGCGGTCACCACCCCACTCAAGCGCTGATCGATTGGTACACGCTGCTCAAGTGGCGGCCGGAATTGAGCAGCGAAGCTTGTCCGCCACAGCGGAAAATCCACTTGGGCATCATCGGTACGCCAGGCTCGATGCGGGCTGTCAAAAGCTTCTTGGGGTTGGCGCTGTTGTTCTCCAATTCGATCTCCAAGATCACCGTGGTTTCCGAGATGGCGGATCCGGTTGGCCTGGACTTAACCGGGCCGATCGAAGACTCGCCCATCCCGATCGAAATCACCAATGACGTGCAGCAAGTTATCTCGGAGCTGGACGTGATCTACGTCAATTCAATCGCTTTTCTTGGTGACAGTTATCGCAACCTGGATGGACGATACAAACTCGAGAAAGCCAGCTCTATGAAGGCGGACGCGGTGGTGCTGCACCCTCTGGCGCGCAATGACGAATTGTCCGAGGACCTCGACCGGACGCAGCACAATCTGTATTTCGCCCAAGCGGCTGGTGCCGTCTTCGTCCGCCAGGCGCTGCTGATTTCAGTCCTCGATCGACTCGACCAACTGAGCGACCCGTAGCTGAGCGATCTTGAACTGACCAACTGTCGTTGCACAACGATGTGCGATATGTGCGGCGAATAACTAAACTAAACGCAACTCGATTCACGGTAATTTGATCAATGTGTGGCATTACAGGGTTTTGGAACCCATCCACGACTAACGAGCGCAAGATGCGTTCTAACCTCGACCGGATGCTCGACACGCTCGAGCACCGCGGACCTGACGAACGGGGCAGTCGTCTGTATTGCGACCAGGGTCTGGCGCTGGGTCACACGCGACTCTCCATTGTCGGCTTGAGCCATGGGCATCAGCCCATCGAAACCATCGACGGCGATTATGCCGTGACGGTTAACGGAGAACTTTACGACTACAAACGCATGCGAGCTCAACTGGCGTGCGCGGCAATGCCCTGCAGTGGCAAGAGCGACAGCGCCATCACTCTGCCGCTGTATCTCAAGCACGGGCTGCAGTTTGTAGACCAGCTGCGCGGTGAGTTCGCGATCGTGCTGTACGATGATCGCGAAAAGCGTCTGATCTTGATTCGCGATCGCTTCGGTGTCAAACCACTGTACTTCGCATCGGTCGAAGGAGGAATCGTGTGGGGCTCCGAAATCAAATCGATTCTGCAGCATCCCAGCGTCGATGCCAAATTATGTCCACGGGCCGCGCTCCATCAGATGATGCAGGTCATGGTGCCGGGGTCGACAGCCTTTGAGGACGTCAATGCACTTCTGCCAGGACACATGCTGATCGTCCAGCAACGCGGCGACCACCTAGAAACGACGCTCAAGCGCTGGTGGGACCTTCAGTTCCCCAGTTCGCATGAGAGCGGTGCCGATCCAGCCCCCTATGTACAAGGTGTCCAAGATCGGCTGATCGACGCCGTGGCCACGCGTTTGGAAGCTGATGTCTCGGTCGGCTGCTATCTGTCCGGCGGCATCGATAGTTGTTCCATTTTGGGGCTCGCCACCGCGCTGCAACAATCGCCGATCAAGGCCTTTACCATCGCCTTCGATAACGCCCAGTACGATGAATCGCACATTGCAAATTTGATGGCCCAACGCTGCGGAGCCGAACATGAGCTGCTGCTGCTGACCGAGAAAGAATTGTATGGGCCAGCCTTTGAGCGCGCCACTTGGCATGCAGAACGCACCTTTTACAATACTCTGGCCGTTGCCAAATGGCATATGAGCCGCCGTGTCCGAGCTTGCAATTACAAAGCGGTGATTACCGGAGAAGGGTCGGACGAACTGTTCGGTGGCTATCCGTTTTTCAAACGCGACTGGCTCGGACCGCAGGGTGACGACGGCATCTTCGCCGGTGCGATCCTGGCTGAGCACGAGCTGCAGCATGCCGCTTGGCAGGATCTGTGCGGCTTCACTCCCTCGTGGATTCAGCCGTGGATGCTAACGCTCGAGCGCGTAAAGCCATTGTTAACTGAGCCGATGGCTGACCTGTTGAGCGATTACGATCCAGTCGCACAGGTCGCACAGGCCATTGATCCGGCGCAAGTGCGCGGCCGCCACCGCCTAGACATTTCGCAATACACGTGGTGCAAAACCATGCTCGAAGGTCAGATCCTGACTTGGGGCGGAGATCGCATGGACATGGCCAACAGCATGGAAGCCAGACCCGCATTTTTGGATCATCACGTGGCAGAATATGCAGTGAATATTCCTCCGGATATTCGCATCCGCCATGGCGTGGAGAAATGGGTCTTGCGTGAAGCCATGGTCAATATTTTGCCCCCCGAGCTCTACGAACGCAAGAAGTTCGCCTTCATGGCCCCGCCTGCGCATACAGATCCAGTGAAGCGGGGTGCCATGCAAGAGATGATTGACCACTGGTTAACACGTGAACGCATGGCGACGGTAGGCCTCATCGACTCGGGCAAATTCCGGGACTTTGTCACACAGGCTTGGCGGGAGAGCGACAGCACGCTCGCGCGGCGCAACGACATCATCTTAAACCACACTTTGCAACTACACATGCTGCACGGGCAATACATTGAAGACGTGCCACTGCCCGCAGTCGATTAGTCAAACCGCGTCGCGGCGATCGCTGGAACACATCTGGTAGTACGGCCTCAATCAACGCGCAGCAAGTAGTTTAACGCCGAGCCGCAGCAGGCCGCAAATGCACGAGTCAATTTCACAACGCGCGAGGCTCTACTGCAACACACCGCCGCCCAATTCGAATCAACGCGGCCTGCGCAGGCGACGGCACTTCCCAACTCTCTCACTCAGCCAATCATGGCTTCCCATGGCAGTTGCGCGTGTAGTTGATTGACGAGAAAAACGGCAGGGTCTAGTATGAAACGTCCCAGCTACAGACGTCCCAGGTAAAATGTCCCTGCCAGCGGCGAAGTCATCGATCGTCCGCTCCGCTGGACCGGTGTGTGATTTGGTCGACCGTTGCCCTCAGAGATTATGCGATAGAAACAATCCAGCTTAGCAACCCCTTAGCTGCTAGCGCTCCTAAGCTAGTAGTCCAGATTGGAGAAATGACAGTATGGCTCGATATCTTGCGGCCGCTTGCATAGTGGCACTGTTCGCGTGTACGTCTCCGATTTGGGCTCAGGAAAGTCTTCCCTTTCCGCCCACACCCTCGGCCAGCAAAGCGGGTCCGACAATCGCTGAGTCGATTTACAAACCTACGCCGCCCGCGAGCCATTTGTCCGCCGACGCGCCCAACATCGTGATCATCATGCTCGACGACGTCGGGCCAGCTCTTCCCGATACCTTTGGCGGACCCATTCACACGCCGACGATGAGCCGCATTGCCACCAGCGGTATCACATTCAACCGCTTTCACAACGCCGCCATGTGCTCGCCGACGCGTGCCGCACTGCTGACTGGGCGCAATCATCATCGCGTCGGCTTCGGTCAGATCGCCGAACTGGCGAACGATTGGGATGGTTATACCGGTCACTGGCCGGCGACTACGGCTTCGGTTGCGAAAGTCCTCGGCTATTACGGTTACAACACGGCCGCGTTCGGCAAATGGCACAACACGCCGGCCGAGCAGACCACAACGCAAGGGCCTTACGATCGCTGGCCGGTGGGTCGACTGGTTGGATTCGATCATTTCTATGGTTTTTTAGCCGGCGAATCATCGCAGTGGGAGCCGGCGATCGTCAGCAACACCAATCGCATACCCGCACCTCACCAGCCGGGCTATCACTTTACTGAAGACATGGCGGACAAAGCTATTGAATGGGTCCGTCAACAGCAAGCCATCGCCCCTGACCAACCTTTTTTCTTGTACTGGGCTCCCGGCGCGTCTCACGGTCCGCACCACATCTTTAAGGAGTGGGCTGACAAGTACAAGGGAAAATTCGATCAGGGTTGGGATGTTCTGCGTGAAGAGATCTTCGCCCAGCAAAAGAAACTGGGGTGGATCCCTGCCGACGCTAAGCTGACTCCCCGTCCCGATACACTCGCCGCCTGGGCCGACATTCCTGAGGACGAGCGGCCCTTTCAGCGGCGGCTGATGGAAGTCTTCGCTGGTTTCACCGAACACGCCGATACGCAGGCCGGACGCCTAGTGGACGAACTGGAACAGCAGGGCCTGCGCGACAACACGCTTATCTTCTATGTCTGGGGAGATAATGGTTCGAGTTCTGAAGGTCAGCACGGCACCATCAGCGAACTACTCGCCCAAAATGGCATTGCCACTGAGATCAAGGATCACCTGCACGCCTTGGAGCAGTTGGGTGGCTTAGATGTGCTCGGCAGCAACAAGACGGACAACATGTACCATGCGGGTTGGGCCTGGGCGGGTTCGACGCCCTATCAAGGCACCAAGCTGAGCGCCAGCCACTTCGGCGGCACGCGCACTCCGCTGGCGGTATCTTGGCCGAAATCAATTAAAGTCGACAGCGCACCGCGGACGCAGTTTCACCACGTCAACGACATCGTACCCACCATCTATGATGCCGTTGGCATCGAGTCGCCCAGCCAGGTAGACGGGGTCACCCAGCAGCCCATGGACGGCATCAGCATGCGGTACACGTTTGCCGACGGCCACGCGCAGGGTCGCAAGGCAGCTCAGTACTTTGAATGCATGGCCGATCGCGGAATCTACGTCCCTGACGGATGGTTCGCAGCGGCTTGGGGACCGCGCATCCCCTGGGTCTCTGGACAGCCAGCCGGCATTCAAGATTGGACTCCCGAAAAAGATAAGTGGGAGCTGTACAACTTGAACGAGGACTTCTCGCAAGGCACCGATCTAGCCGCCGAACACCCACAACAGCTGGCCGACTTGAAGAAGTCCTTCGCTGAACAAGCACAGGCTAATCGCGTGTATCCGATCGGCGGTGGGCTATGGTCGATCGTGTGGAGCCCACAATCGGCGCCGCACAATCCGGCAACCGAATTCAACTATACGCAAGATGTGGTTGGTGTGCCCGAATTTGCGGGGCCCAAAGTGGGTGCGCGCAGCAATGTGGTGACCGTCGACGTCGACCTCGCCGACGATTCCTCCGGTGTGCTGTATGCCCTAGGGGCGTTCTCCGGCGGTCTATCGCTGTGGGTCGATCAGGGCAAGCTGCACTATGAGTACAACTTGTTCGAGATCGAGCGCACACAGCTTCAGACACACACACCATTGCCGACTGGCAAAGTCAAAATCGAAGTGGAAACTCGCATCGCTGTCCCGCGCGGTGCCGCGGACGTTGTCCTTCGAGTCAACGGCCAGCAAGTGGCCCAGGGACGAGTCCCGCGGACGGCTGTGTTGGCCTTCACTGCTAACGACGCCTTCGACGTCGGCATGGACAGCTATTCACCAGTCTCCGAAGCCTATTTCGACCGCATGCCATTCAAGTTCAACGGTACCATCGACAAAGTGCACATCGCGTATTCGAAATAAATGAACTCCGTCCAACCGCCGTTTGGCAATACGCCTGCGCGGATCAACTTCACCACCCGGGACCAGACTTACATGATGCTTCGAATGTTTGTAATACTCGCCGTGCTCTGCCTGCCGGCGGTCGCCCAGGACATGCCGGATGTCGAGAAGGAAGCGGCCGCGATCCGCCAAGGTGTCGAGTCGTACGTCTCGGCCTACAATCAAGCTGACGCAGCGGGAGTCGCCAGTCGCTGGTCGCCATCCGCAGTCTACGTCGATAGTCAAACCGGCCAGCGTATTCAAGGCCGCCAAGCCATCGAAGCCATGTTTAGCCAACTGTTTCAAGAAACGCCGGGTCAGTTGAGTGTCAAAGTCGAAGCCATCCGACTAATCACGCCCGAAGTCGCTATCGAAGACGGAATTGCCTTCGTAGCCTACCCACAGGCCGCTCCGACCGTAAGCAAGTACACAGCGGTCTATTTAAAACAGAACTCAGATTGGTTGCTCGACAGCGTTCGCGAACAAGTGGTCCCCACTCAGTCCGAGGGTCAAGCTAACCAACTTGAACAACTGGGCTGGTTGGTCGGCCAGTGGGTCGACCAGGATGAGCATGCCACGATTTCGACGCGGTTCGAGTGGGCTCAGAATAAAAGCTTTCTTACAGCCTCTTTCGACGTCAGCGTGCAGGGTGAAAGCGAACTGCGAGGCACTCAAGTGATTGGCTGGGACCCCGTGTCCAACCACATACGCAGCTGGGTCTTCGATTCCGCGGGTGGCTTCGGCGAGGGAGTTTGGCGGCAGGTCGCCGACCAGTGGATCGTGGATGCTTCCTCTACGTTAGCAGATGGTTCGCAAGGGCGAGCGACGACATCATACACCCGCGTGAACGATAACGAATTTAAGTGGAAGTCAGTCGATCGCCGACTCAACGGCGAACCTCAGCCGGACATCGAAGAAGTCAGCGTTCATCGACAATAGTGTGGCTCGCGCGAGCAGCTTGCTCAACGTCGGAAATTTGTCATTTTACAATCAGCCGCGATTCAGCCAGATTTGACTGCCGCCTGCTGCCAACCGCTATCGAAACCTTTGGAGTATTGCCATGTCTCGGCGCCTAGTTCTTAGTTCGCTCGTCATGCTCAGCTGCATGACCGGTATTGTCTGTGAAAATTCAGCTTTCGCGCGAGGGGGACGAGGTGGCGGTGGTGGTGGTATGCGCGGCGGTGGCGGTTTTCAAGGTGGCGGTTTTCAGGGTAACGCAGTGCACGGCGGAGGAGCACGCGCCGGCGGCCAGTTTCAACCAGCCGCACGACCAGCGCCAGCAACCAACCGCAGCCCGTCGATGAGCCAATTCCCTTCGTCCAGACCAGTTCAAATGCCCGCCGCGTCCACCGCCGGCAATAGAGGCGGCCGAGCAGGGGAGTTGTCGGCTGGACAACGCACGCAGCCCGCCGCGCGACCGGCTGGCCAAGCAGCAGGTCGCTCGCAAATGAGAGGCGGCGAGTCGTTCCAACATCCATCGAATAGCCAACTGGGCAGTTTCCTAAATCTACCCAGCAATAGCTTACCGGGTAACAACACGCCAGGTAACAACACGCCAGGTAACAACACGCCAGGTAACAACACGCCAGGTAACAACACGCCAGG
>CAKQWG010000085.1 GCA_934278005.1 uncultured Pirellulaceae bacterium
TCCTTGTTCGAGAACCTCCCCAAAACTTATTCCACAGGCGCCATTCTAGTTCAACTGCACTCTGTCACGTTATTGGCCGGGACCCTGAATTAGCCCAGATACGATCACCAAGTAAGCCACTACCATGGCCGGCATCAGGGAATCGGTCACGTCCCACAATCCTCCCAGCCCAGGCAGTAGCCTACCACTATCCTTACAGCTCATCTCGCGTTTGAAGATCGATTCGAGCAAATCTCCCCATACTCCTGCTAGCGTAAGCAGCATACCTAGCACAATGCAACCCAGCGGAGAAGCTTGCACGGCACCACTGCCGAACACCAGCGGAGCGAAGTTGCCAAAAAGGATCCAAGCTACAATAACTGCAGTTACCATGCCACCTAGCAACCCCTCTACAGTCTTAGCTGGGCTAACCGCCGGACAGAGTTTGGTGCGCCCTATAGCTCGGCCAGTAAAATAGGCACCTGCATCAGAGAATTTGGTGATGGTGATGACACCGACCACCAGGAACAGCCCCCACCCAGAGGTACCCGTGAGCCGCAGGGCTACCGCAAATGCGAAGCAACCACCAAAATAAATTGACACCCACCCGGCCAAAATGGCTCGCGAAAAGTCCCCTGAATGGGCGCGGTAGCTGGGCATATACCAAGCAAAGCATGCCAGTTGGGCCAGTGCCCCTGCCGCCAGCGGCCAGCCGAGCCTGCCCAATAGGCAGCCGCTAGGATAAGAACTGCCACCCACCGGCCAGAACGCCGGCACTGCTGCAGCCAGCATGACTCCCCCACAGCCCATTAAAGCCGGTGCGGTAATCGAACCTAGCGGGCTCTTTGCGCACATGCCCACGCACTCGATAGCACTGCCGAAAAACAACAGAAATCCCAGTCCGACCATCCAGCAGCCAGTGCAGGGGGGTGCAAGGGTTTCACTGGCGGCAGTGTTTTGTGGGACGACGTTCTCTGTGGCGATGCTTCCATTGACCGTCGTCTCGGCAACACCAGGAAGCGGCGCTAGTGGACTATCGCCAAACGGCCACGGGCTATCTAAAGCGACAACAATCAGAGCGGCACTAATGATCAGCGCAGCGGAAGCGAGTCTATAACGCAGCAACGGCTGAGCTCCTCCAGAGTGTCATGCAGAGGATCCCGACTGGGTTTGCAGGCCGCCGTAGCGACGATTTCGGCATGCATAGTCGTTGATAGCTTCAATCAGATGCTGTCGATCGAACTCGGGCCAGAGCGTTTGAGTAACCCAAATTTCTGCATAGCTAATCTGCCACAGCAGGAAATTGCTGATGCGCATTTCACCGCTGGTGCGAATCAGCAGGTCGGGGTCGGTGATGTCGGCAGTGTACAGGTGCTCGGTCACCATTTCCTCAGTAATCTGGTGGCTGCTGACCTCTCCCGCTTCGATGCGTCGCGCGATGGCAGTCATCGCATCGACGATTTCAGAACGCGAACCATAGTTTATGGCCAGCACCAGCGTCATACCGTCATTGCAGCGGCACGCCTCTAGTGTGCGGTCCATCTCATCCTGAATGTCCTGCGGCAAGCGTTCACGGCGACCGATGATTTTGAGTTGGAGATTGTTCTTCACCAGCGACTCGCGCTCGCCGATCAGGTACTCGCGCAGCAGGGCCATCAGGAACTCCAGTTCCTGCGCGGGACGTTTCCAGTTTTCACTGCTCAAGCAGTAGAGCGTCAGCGTTTGGACACCTAGATCTTTGCAGGCGTCCATGGTTCGGCGGACGGCTTCAACGCCGCGCAAATGCCCTTCGATGCGTGGCAGGCGCTGCTGCTGGGCCCAGCGACCGTTGCCATCCATGATCACCGCCACGTGCTTAGGGCGCCGCTCCAACGGCACGCACGGGCACTCAGCCGGCATAGTCTTCGGCTCGTTCATCGACAGGCTTCCATGGTTTTCATTCGCAACAATCTATTAGGCCCCTGCGTCAAATTTAATTCGCCCGAGCTGCTCACGCAAAAGTTCACGCCACCAACTGCTCGCGGTTGACGAAGATGGTCTGTTCGCGGTCCGGGCCGACGGAGATGACCTTCACCGGCACGCCAATCAACTGCCCGATGCGCTCTAGATATCGGTGAGCCAACTCGGGCAGATCGTCCAGTGAGCGTGCGCCGGTGACATCTTGGTGCCAGCCCGCATGCGTCTCATAGATCGGCTTGGCGCGCCGCAGCACGTCTGCGTCACATGGGAAACGTTCCACGCGTTGGCCATCGATCTCATAAGCGACGCACACATGGATCTCGTCAAAGTGGGCCATCACATCCATCATCATCAACGCCAGCGAGTCGATGCCACCCAGGCGCGCCGTGTAGCGTACGGCCACAGCGTCGAACCAGCCGCAGCGTCTGGGTCGCCCGGTGGTGGTACCGTATTCGCGACCAAGATCCCGGATTTTCTGCCCAGTCTCACACGTCAGCTCGGTGGGGAATGGGCCTCCACCGACGCGAGTTGAATAGGCTTTGGCCACGCCGATGACGTGCCTGATCCATTTGCCGGGCACGCCTGAACCGGTGCTGATACCAACGCCCGAAGAATTGCTGCTGGTGACAAACGGGTACGTGCCGTGGTCGATGTCCAACAACGATCCCTGCGCGCCCTCCATCAGCAGCCGCTTGCCCTGCTCCAGTTCGTCGAGCAGGCGATTGGTCGTATCGCCGATGAGCGGACCGAGCTGCTCGCTCCAGCGCTTCGCCTGAGCAATGATTTCCGCCGCGTCCAGTTGCGGTGAGGTGGCATTTCCGCAGCCAGCGTTGCTCATACCTTTCAGCAGCGCATTTTTCGCATCGACAATGTGGCTGATCCGCTGAGGCAGATCCGCGTGCAGCAAATCGGTGGCCCGCACTGCATAATTGCGGCCAACTTTGTCGCGGTAGCAGGGGCCAATGCCGCGGAGTGTGGTACCAATATTTTCGCCTTGCACAGCTAACTGGTTCATGACTTGGTCCTCGGCCAAGTGCCAAGGCATGACCAGATGCGCTCGCTCGCTGATCAATAGGTTTTTTCGAGGATCGATGCCGCGCGACTCCAGCCCCTCGAGCTCGCCGATCAAGGTGGTCGGTTCGATAACCACGCCGGGAGTGATGAAGTTCATCACTGAAGAATGCAGAATGCCGCTCGGCACATGGTGCAGTTTGTAGACTTCGCTACCGCTGACGACGGTATGCCCCGCATTTGCCCCCCCCTGATAGCGGACGACGCAATCGTGGTCTGGGGCCAATAGGTCGACCAATTTCCCCTTGGCTTCGTCTCCCCACTGCAATCCAATCACACAAGCTGCTGGCACGGTATTCTCCTGGGTACGCTAAAAAGCAAACCGAGAAGTATCAGGGGTGGAGCCAGAAGCGTCAAGTAACGCTGGCGCGAGTCAGCGATTATCGCTTGGGTGGAAAGATCGTCTTCCAGTCGTTTTTCATGTCCACGACGGTCCAGCCCTTGGCGGCGGCTTCGTCGAGCCCCTGGTCTGGCTGGCCAATGTGCGAATTGCGATCATAAGCATACTCGCGCTCGGCATCGGTGTGGTGAACGTATAGGCAAAAGCGCGGCCCCCGACCGGCGGCCGTCCACTGCAGCATCTCCAGATCGCCATCGGAGTTGCCAAAAGCGGCGATGGGGCGGCGGCCAATATGCTTTTGGATGCCCACCGGTTTGCCTTGCTTATCATCGATGAAGTCGATCGCGGGCAATTTCATCAGCGTCGGTTTTCCATCCACCACCTCCCACCTCAACTTGCCGCTGCTTCCCACTACCTGCTCGGGCGGAATGCCATAGACGTGTTCCGTCCTTCATGTTGTATTACGCGTTGGGCAAATCCGTGGTGCGCTGAATAGGTTGCGCTGCGGCCTGATGTTGTGCTGGATCCTTGGCTGTCCCAGGATTCGCCGTCCTTAAGGTTCAATTCCATGCTCCCGCAGTAGCTTCATCAAACGCTCGTTGTCGTCCTGAGCTTTCGCTGCACGCTGGAACTCCTGCTCAGCACGCTGGGACTCCTGCTCAGCACGCTGGGACTCCTGCTCAGCACGCTGTGACTCCTGCTCAGCACGTTGGCGCTGAATCGCCGCTGCCTCGGCACCGGTGGGGATCAGCTTCCAGTCGGGATCGGTCCAGCGGAGCCAAGTGGCATCGATATCCTCGTAGCGACCATGCCATAAGCACAGTCCCAATCCCGCACTGGCAAGCAGGAACCGCTCACCTTCGATCCGTTGCAGTTTATCCTCGACGAGGTGGTAACCTCTGAGCACGCAGTCGTCGAGGAGACGGTCGGGATCATAGATAAAATAGTGCGAGACTCGTGCATCAGCGTAGCGCTGGAGCTTTTCGGTATCTTCACCCCCTTCCTTGTTCGACACGATTTCGATCGCCACCTCGGGCGGTTTCCCATAACCCCAGACAAAATACGACCGATTCAGCTTGGGAGTTAGATCCTCGGGCAACCGCACGTTGAGGCTTAGCAGCACATCGGGCACGAGTGGGGGAATATGAACGCCATAGAACAGCCCGACATTGGCGAATGCCACAAACGGCCAGCCCGGTTTCCAGGATGAGTGAAGCGATTCAGTCAGCAGACGCATCTGTTTTTCGCTGAACACGCTATCCACTGGCGCACCGTCATCCGTCTCTATGTGATCGATATTGGGCCAAAGTTCAGGAGGCAGCGGCTGCTGCGCCGTCGCTTCCCTTTGCAGCACCGGCTCCGAGGGTAGGGGCATGGTTTTATTTCCGGGTGAGACAGGTGAATAAAACAAAAACGCAAACCTCAGTGTAGCCGCTGCCGCGCGAAGTCTCGACTGGCTATCGCTACTTAGGTTCCGCGTAATTCAAAAGTGATCTAAGCTACTTCACCAGTTCGATCTCACCCAGGCGCCAAGTTTTGTCGAACCAGGCTTTTTCCGGTCCGTAGAGCCGCAGGGCTACGCTCCAGCCCTTGCCAGGCACCGTCTGCACCCAATGGGACTCATGCCCCTGCGGTGCAGTTGGGCCGAACCAGACATCGACCGACCCGTCCGAGTTCGACACGATTCCCTCTTTTTGGTTGCCGACGCTCGGAAAGCGCTGGTCGGTCTGCAGCATCGAGCGGGTCTGGTTGTCGTAAACGACGAAGGACCAGAAATCTTTGGCCGGGATGTTCGGCGGCAGGTGGACCTTGTAGGTCAGGCTGCCATCGAGCGGCTGGCCCTTGGCATCAGTGACTGCGATCGCGTACTGCGAACCCTTACCGACCAGCTCCAACGACATCGCCGGGGTCACGCCGGTGGCGTAATACAGGAAGTGGACCATGGCATCGGTATTGTCTACACCCGGCTGGGACTGGAACTTGTAGTCACCGCCGACGAAGCCCTGGAACCAACCGCTACCGGGATAGTAAGCCACGTTCTCGTCGGGATACTTGAACAGCAGCGCGCGGGCGGTCGCATTGCCGACCGCCGCAGCTTCGTTGAGGATTTTCTTCATCCGCGCATTGGGGCTAAACGGCTTGCCCTTCTCGATGCCCAGCGCGGCCAGCTTGCCCAAGACTTCTGGACTGAAGGCTGCGTTGGGTTCGTACTGGACTATGTGGTTGATGTCCTCGTAGAACTTGTAAGTATTGGCGCCGATGGTATTGAAATCCTTGCCGGAAATATTGACGAACTTCATCGGCGGCGGGTTGTCGGCGTCTTGCAAGCGATAGACCTTGGCGTGCTTCTTGATCTCCTCCACGGCCGGCTTGGTGCTGCCATCTTTGGCGAAACCGCGCCAAAAAAGCAAGTTGCCGCAGGTTTTGGAACGACAGACGAAGTAACCTTTCGGTACATCCCCCTCGAAGCCGGGCGGCAGTAGCAGATACTTACCTCCCTGACCCTTATCAGGCCCCACGCGACCGAAATCCGTCACGTATTGGAACCAGTGGTCGTCGATGAACCCCAGCACGTCCGGCGGCACTTCAAAAACGAGCGGGCCGTCCTTAAGGTCCACCCCCACGCCAAGCTGTAGATGCTTTCGGTATTGCCCGTCAGGAACAGCGACTTGGAATCCATCAAGTCCTCAAAGATCGCCACCGACTGGTTGTCGTTTACGCCAATGCTGGCTAGTCTCTGACGAAAGGCTTCGGCCGAACCGCCTGGCATTGCGGCAAGAAAGGTTTGTACGCCACGCTGAAAGACTAAGTTGTCGTAGACCTTCTGCACCGTCTCGTCGGTTGGGAAACCATCGTGGAACTCCAGGCTGCCGATGCGGGAATCCACGGCATCTGGAGTGGTGATCTCTGCCGGGATCTGCGTGGTCATTTTATACGATTTTGCGGACTGCCCATAGGCAATCGACACAGCGGCAAAGGCCATAGCTATGCCAATCAAAGGGAAAGCGAGGTGTCTTGTCTTCATATAGATGCTCCGACTGGGTTGTTGCAGTGTGACTTCTTTTCGTGTTGATCGCGCGGAGCTTAGTGGGCTCTCATCACTCCCGGCGGCTGTCAAGTTCCCTTCTCGACGGGTAGGATCCACCAGCGTGTTTCTAAGACGGTTGTTAAGTGTAGCACTTTCGAGGAGCGCGATTTTCTCCGTTCGTTGTACGGGCCGGGCCGAGTGGTGCGGCCTGGGATAGCCCGCTTTGCCGCTATTTGGCGTAAATCCGCCGATTGCCGCTAGTGGATTAGTGTAGAAAAAGTGTAGACTAGGTACCGGAAAAACTCCTTAATTCTGAACCAAAGTTGCTAAATTTATGGCATTACTGATTCTTCGCGTGTGCTTTATCTGCGTGGCCGCTGGTATCGCTACCCTATTTTTAAATATTGGCCTGAGTGGTCCCTCCTACTTGCCGTATTTGGTGATTTTTGGAACGGTACTGCTGGCGCTGGGCGTGATTGCCGTCGATATTTTCACACCGCGCAAACGAATCGAAGTCATTTCGGCCGTCTACTTTGGTTTGCTAGTCGGCGTACTGCTAACGTACGTCTTGTGGGTAGCTTTGGCGCCACTAATTCCGGCGGGGCCATACGCCTCGCCCATAGTGCTGCTGATGGCATCCGTGCTGTGTTACGGATGTACGAGCCTGTTGCTGCAGACCAAGGACGATTTTCGATTTGTTATTCCGTACGTGGAATTTGCCCGCGACCTCAAGGGCCTGCGCCCAATCGTGATTGATACCAGCTCCATTATCGATGGACGCCTAGCCGAACTGGCCGAGACCAATATTATCGAAAGCCAACTCATCATGCCGGGCTTCGTGCTGGGAGAGCTCCAAGCGATCGCTGATAGCCAGGATCGACTGCGACGCGCCCGCGGACGCCGTGGGCTGGACATCCTCAATCGCTTGCGCACACAGCCCAAGATCGAATTTCAGATCTACGATCGCGAGTTGCCGGAGTTTGCTGGACAGCCAGTCGACATGAAGCTTGTCATCCTGGCCAAGCATCTGGACGGCAAGATCGTTACGGGTGACTTCAATCTCAACAAAGTCGCCAAGGTGCACAACGTGCCTGTCATCAACCTCAATGAAGTGGCCGCCTCGCTGCGCCCGCAGTTCCTCCCAGGCGAAACCTTTGAAGTCCGCATTGCCAAAGCTGGTGAAGGCCCCGAGCAGGGCATTGGTTACTTGGACGATGGCACGATGGTAGTCATCGAAGGTGGGCGCCATCGCATCAATGCCACGCTGCCTGTCGTGGTCACCAGCACCTTGCAGACCCAAGCCGGGCGCATGCTGTTTGCCAAGGTCGACGAATCCGCCGTCCGCGCCGGGGCGTGAGCCGATCTGCTAAGCCAGGACCCTGTATCGGGCCACTCTGTGGCAGCCCGCCAACTATTAACACGCCAACTATCAGCAGTCTGGCGAGCATGGTAAATGCAGTTAAGCGAGGACGGGTTAGATAAGTCTAGAGCGCCCGCAAAAATTTGATGGCGTTGCCGATGTCCTCGATCGGCTGATCGCTACTGGGCCGATCGACGATGTACCAACCCGCATAGCGCTGTTGTTCTAGTTGGCCGAGGATCTGAGGGAAGTCAATTGCACCACGCCCTAGCGGAACGTCCATTCCGCGTCGTCGCGCCAAGTCGCGCACGGCATCGCGAGCGGCGACCACCAATGTTCGACTCGCGCAAGTGGCGATTGCATCTTCGCTATAGCAGTCGCTGATCAACAAATTGGCCGGGTTGAATGCGATACCAATCGTCTGATCTGCCAAGCTTTCCACCAGTCCCACCAGTCGTTCGACGGGTTCAGAACCAGTCTCGCAGGCTAGCATGGCACCCACGTGCTGCCCATAGCCGGCCAAATCCCCCAGGCTGACCTGCAATTGATCATAGGCGGGATGGTCGATGTCCTCCGGAACATAGCCCACTGCGTTGATGACCACGCTGGCCCCCAGACTGTACGCAAGGCGCATGGCCTCCTTGGTAGCATCGATGCGACGCTCCAGGTCAGCCAACACGTCGTACCCGCGCTGAGTCGGAAAGCGAACCGCTGCAACCCGCAAATTCAGATCATTCAGCATCTTGCGGAGCTGACGTCGGCCGGTGTCGGAAAGTTCTGAGGGACGAATCTCGTTCCGGGCGTCGATTTCTATTCCTGTCGCTCCCAAACGCGAAGCAGTGTGCAAAGCTTGCTTAAAGGGTTGCTTCAAACCACTTAGTCCGATTCCGATTTTTAGCTCTGGCACAATGAATCATCCCATTCTTAAGTTTGTCATGCGCTGTGTTTGGGCATGCGCGACGCGCTGCGTGGTCATTGTCTGCATTAATCTTGCTTTGCCCAGCCTAGTAGCTGGCCAGGACATACGCGCGGAGCGACTCTATAACTGGGACTTCCAACGCAATAACGACGTGAATTTCGATCAATTGCCCGACGGATGGAAGCGACGACTCGACCGCGATCATCCCTCCTATATCGATATTCGCATCGCCCCACGCTCACCCGAATCGTCACGCGTAGCGCTCCAGGCACAGAACACGCTGGCGACCTGGCTCCACGCCTGGGAGACAGGCCGCTGGCAGGGGAATTACGTCGCAGAAACGATACCGGCCCGCTTGGCCCAGATGCTCGACAGAACCGTACTCGACAACTGCCTGGAAATTTCTATGGATGGTGGTTCGGCCGAATTGGTAAGCCCTGCCTTTCCAATGCAGCACCGCTTCAGCTACGCCCTGCAAGCGGAGCTGAGCTGCACTGACCTGGACGGACATGCCCTGTGGGTCGAGCTGCAATTGCTGAATGCGTCGCATGAAGTGCTGCAAGTGCTGACAACGGACTCACTGCAGGGTACGGTCGATTGGCAGCGGCTGTCTACGAAAATTGCATCTTCTCCCAGTCCGGCACTCCGTTTCGGGCGAATCCATGTCAAGGTCGCGCCTCACAATTCGACAGTCTTGACTGGCAAGGCTCGTTTCGATTCGATCGACGTGTACCGCATGCCGCGTCTGTCCTTGGCCACCGACCTGCCGTACTACGTGGCCCGTCCTGGAGAAGAATTCACAGTGAACTGTGACGCCACGGGGATTCGCGAGGTGGACGAGAGTGTCCGCTTCGAACTGTGCGACCACGCAGATCAACTGCTGCGGCAGGAATCGGTCGCACTTGCGCGCTTCTCGGCTGCCGCTCCCCAAGCCCAGCAGACGGTAGACCCCAGCGATGGTGTCGTGCCAGCTAAATTACCAGCTGAATTACCAGCTGAATTACCAGCTGAATTACCAGCTGAATCACCTGTGGAACCACCAGCTGAACCGGGACTTGGGTCGCAGCCAGCGCCGCATTACGTCACTTCGCGCCACCCGCGCCCGGCCCTCGACGGCCACGCGGCATGGACACTCCAGCTATCGGATCCGGGACTGTACCGCGTCAAAGTCAACCTGGGCATCGGCGGCGAACAGTCGCAGAGCCGGGAGATCCTAATCGGCGTCATGGCTGCTCAACCTGTAGCCCACCCTGCGTCCCAACCACTCGCCTCAGCAGGGCCTTTTGGTTGGTCGCTGAGAGAAGTCGGCGGTCGCACGCCTGCCGACGAGATCCCAGAGCTGGCCAGTCGCTTTGGTGCCGGCTGGATCAAGCTGCCCGTCTGGCTCGATCCGCAGGATACGCTTGCGGCCGAGAAACTGAACGGCTTGATAGAGCGTCTGCAGGGGCTGGGCATTCATGTGGTGGGCAAGTTA
Organism: uncultured Pirellulaceae bacterium; assembly: GCA_934278005.1. GTDB lineage: Bacteria > Planctomycetota > Planctomycetia > Pirellulales > Pirellulaceae > Aureliella. The sequence continues at coordinate 10,131 of CAKQWG010000085.1, forward strand.
GACCAACCGCCAGAGGCGATGTGGAAGGACTTTGGGGAGAGCGGTGAGCGGATGTACGCAGTGAACACGTTTCGCGATCCGCAGCTGTGGGAAGCGGCGCTGCAACCGACTTTGTCGCGAGTCGGCATGAAGCTGAATTGGTTTCAGTTGGGTGCGGATGATGACTGTAGCTTCGCCGGCAACTCCGAGTTGTCTGAGACGCTCACCGTCCTCAGAAACAAGATGCAGTCTTACTGTCAAAAGCTCAATCTGGCCTTCAGTTGGTCTTGGAATGACGCTCCGCCCTCTGCCGCAGTAGCTCCCTGGAACGCCATCCACTTCGTCAGTTCGCCGCAACTCAGTGCCGCTGAGCTACAGGCATACATTGGCCAACAGCCGCCGGCAGCCGACCTGTGGGTCAGTCTAGAGCCCTTAGATGGCGACCGCTACCCGCTGCTGGACCGCGTCAGAGACTTGACCGAACGCATCGTGGTGGTCAAACGTTCGCCAGTAACGGCTGCGTTTGTCAACGATCCCCTGCGCCCGGAACTGCGACTATTTACTTCACGCATGTCCTTAGGCGAAATGCTCATTCCCTGGCACACACTGGTTACTAGTGTCGGCGAGGCCACTTACGAGGGCTCGATTGAATTTCCCGGCAGGAGCGTCAACCATGTATTTACCACGCAGCGAGAAACAGGCAGCGAGACGCTCATGCTGCTGTGGAATGACCAACCGACGGTTGAGCAAGTCTACCTCGGAGAGCACGTACAGGCCAGCGACGTGTGGGGCAAGGCGGTTGCGATCGAGCGCGCATTGTCCGAACGCGGCACACCCCAACAGCAATTGACCATCGGACCTTGGCCGATTTTAGTGCGCGGGGTCGACCTCAACCTGATCCGCTTCGAACAACAGTTTCAGGTGCAGTTGGAAAGCCTGGATAATGCGCTAACGGTGGCCCGCGAACTGCCAGTATCGCTGACCAACACTTTGCCTCAGAATGCGATCGGCAGCGTGACCGTGATAAGTTCCAAACTATTGAATTCGAATCGTTCGCAGACCTCGCTGCAGTTGTCCAGCAGCAGTCAACAGAACAAAACGCTCCCGATTTTCCTGCGTCCAGACGCCTCGGCAGGCAAACACCGCCTGCGCTTCGATTTCGATTTGACCGCTGACAAGCCCTATCACTTTAGCGTCTACCGATCGATAAAACTGGGCCAAGGCGACATTGAGCTGCTGTGGGATGGCACGCGAACGGACGACGATTGGCTGGAATTGCGGGTTGAAGTGCAGAACAACACTCCTGAGCCCGTCATGTTCGACTGCAAATTATTCCCCGTCGGGCAGCCCTATTTGCGGTTTCAGATCCAGCCATCGCGTCCCGGAACCACCATCCAGGACGTGCGCGTCAGGCTAAACCAAGTCCAACGGGGGACCGAGGCCTGGCTCAGATGCGAGCAAATCGGGGACGGGAGAGTGCTGAATTATCGAATTCCACTTTAGGGCTGCACGATCGGAGCGTTGTGGTGTATTCTCTAAGTGAGTCGCAGTAAGTCCTTGGGCTGGCACGATTAGCCGCTGTACATGAGCTCCGGTGATTCGCGGTCAAACTCAAAGCATGCCCAGATTCCATACTAATTAGTCCAAAGCGCCATGCCCGTTTCGCTACCCATCGTCGATATGCAACCTGCGGTTCTACCCGCCGTCCCCCAGCCCGTCGGTGCCAGTCGCGGCAAATACGCTTTTGTTAGTCTGGGTTGCCCGAAGAATTTGGTCGACAGCGAGCGTATGTTGGGGATGCTCCGCGATGATGGTTTCAGTTTGGTGCAGGATCCAGAGCAGTCCGATTTTGTGGTTATCAACACCTGCGGCTTTATTGACAATGCCCGGCAGGAGTCGCTCGAAGCCATCGATCAGATGCTGGCACTCAAACGCGACGGAAAAATTCGCGGACTGATTGTCGCCGGTTGTCTGGCCGAGCGCGAACGAGACAAACTGCTTGAGGCGCGGCCCGAGATCGATTCGTTGGTCGGCGTGTTTAGCCGCGACGACATCACGCGCATGGCCAGCCGCTTAGTCGATGGCTTGGAAGAGCAGCGGACGATCTTTCGGCCCGCCCCGATTCGGGCTCTGGATGATACCAATCGTCTGCGCATTACGCCTGAGCACTTTGCCTATCTTAAAATTTCCGAAGGCTGCGATCGACTGTGTACGTTTTGCGCCATTCCCAAAATGCGCGGCAAACATGCCAGTAAACCGCACGAAAACGTGCTCCAAGAGGCACGGCAACTGGCCCAGTCCGGCGTCCGAGAACTGATCGTGGTAGCTCAAGACACCACCTACTACGGGCGCGACATCTACGGTGAAAGCCGCCTGACGGAACTGCTGCAGGATTTGGAGCAGGTCGATGGTCTGGAATGGATCCGCCTAATGTACTTCTATCCTATGTACATCGATGACCGCTTGATCGACACCATTGCCCACTCAGAAAAAATCCTGCCTTATCTGGATATGCCCCTGCAGCACATCAACGCAGAGATGTTGCGTCGGATGTCTCGTCGAGTCACCCCGGAGAGCACCCGCGAGTTGGTAGCCAAACTGCGGTCGCGGATCGACAACCTAGTACTGCGGACGACGTTCATCACCGGCTTTCCCGGCGAGACCGAGGCCCATGTACAGGAGTTGGCGGAGTTTATCGAAGAGTCGCACTTCGAGCGGCTGGGTGTGTTCACCTATTCGCTCGAGCCTGATACCCCCGCCGCTAAACTGCCAGGACATTTGCCCGATGATGTGAAAGCCCAACGCCGCGATCAGCTGATGCAAATCCAACAGCGTCTGGCCTTCGATTGGTGCGCAAAACAGGTCGGCAGCGCCATGGAAGTCGTCTTGGACAAGCCAGTCGACCAAGCCGCCAACGTCTGGCTGGCGCGATCGTTTGCCGATGCGCCCGACGTGGATGCCGTGGTCTACGTAACGGGCCAAAAACGCCACCCACTGGCCGCTGGCCAGCTGGTTCCAGTCGAGATCGTCGGCCATCGCGATTACGACCTTATTGCCGCAGCTATTGGCCCAGCCCGCTGATCACAGCTAGTCACCGGGTAAGATTGGTGAAGCTCACTCGCTGAGTAACTTTGCAATGCATTAACTTTGCAATGCATTAACTTTGCAATACAGCAACTTTGCAATACAGCAACTTCGCAATACAGCAACTTCGCAATACAGCAACTTCGCAATACAGCAACTTCGCAATACAGCAACTTCGCAATACAGCAGCGTTCGAGTGCAGTATCACAGTGCAGTATCACAGTGCAAAATCACAGTGCATAGTCGCAGTGCATAGTCGCAGTGCAAAGTCACAGTGCAGCAGCTTTTGATGATAGTCCTCGGCGTGCCAGGCTGCGTCGCAG
>CAKQWG010000086.1 GCA_934278005.1 uncultured Pirellulaceae bacterium
CGCTGTAGTGTGTCGGGGACTAGCGCGTCCAATTAGCCATACGCGCTGCAGCGGCCAGCTGCGGCTCGGCGTTAAACATGGCGCTGCCTGCGGCAGCGACAGCGGCGGTTGTGAGAGTAGCATTTGGCTGCCGCAGGTGCCGTCGCCTGCGCAGGCCGCGACTGAGGGTTGGCAGGCGCTGGGGTGCGTCGGAGACTAGCGTGTCCAATTAGCCATACGCGCTGCAGCGGCCAGCTGCGGCTCGGCGTTAAACTTGGCGCTGCCTGCGGCAGCGACAGCAGCGGAAAGGGCGCTGCCGCAGTAATGGGCTGGGATGAATTAGGCAGAATATTCCGGCTCGAACTAAATTTCTAAAGTCGGCTGGCCGATAAATAACGTGTCGGAGATACGTCTGGAGATATTTGCCCGGAGAGCGTCTCTGTGAGAGCGAGTTTGACAATGGATTTTATAGGTTTTCAGGCGGAGTGCCGAGAATGACGTTTGCCAAGCGATGGATGCTGCCCACCCTACTGGCTGTGTGCTGCGCGACACAGAGCGGTTGCCTGACGCTGGCGGATCTCATCAGCCCGCAGAAGACGCAGACGCTCGATACTACCTTCTTAGAAACGCAAGGCTACTCCATTCCAATGGGCGGCATGCCTTCTCCGGTAGCACCTAGCGCCAATGGCGCGCCACGCGTCATTCTGGAAGTGCGCGACGGCAAAACGCACCTTGAGTCCATACCGCTGCCGATGGATCGAGCCGTATTCATCGAGGACATTGTGCAGCAAGCGCACCTGGCGGATCACTTTGGAAAGCTGGTCGTTTCGATCATGCGCCCCACCGAACTTGGCGGCGCACCACTTAAATTGGATGTGCTCATCGACAGCTCGGGCAAAGCTTCCAATGCAGGGCAAAACTACGCGCTGATGCCTGGCGATCACATCGTAGTCAACAGCGACAATCGCACGGGGTTCGAGCGATTTATCGACAAGCAATTCCGCGACCGCATGTAAGGCGTGCCGTCTACTGCGGAACTGGTATGTAACACGTTCGTCCGCTTGACCAATGCTGGGCCATCAATCGCTGATTGCTCGCTGATCACTCGGTATGGAAGGGGCTGATGGCTATGCTCTGGAAGGTGACGTCGGTCGTTTCGTCGTGACCTTGCAAGGCGATAGGGCCTGCAGCCAATCGCAAACCTTTGCGAGGATTGTCATCGGGCTCGCGCGTGTCGTAGAAGTCGACGACTTGGACCCCGTTAACCCACGAGACCATCTGCGGACCGTTGGCCAGCAAAGTCAAGTAGGTCGGCTGAGAACCGTCACCGATCACAATTCGAGCAGATTGACGACGGAAGATAGCTCCGGCCCCCGCGTCGATCGCGCGCAGCGGATCTCCGTCGGCGACCGCATGGTTAACCTGGCACTCGTAGCCGTCGAGCATCGCATCGGGGATGCAGCGAAAGAAGATCCCCGAATTGACTTCGGGGGTGGCGAGCGTATAGCGGGCCTGCAGCATGAAATTGTCGTAAGCCTGCTTCGACTGCAACTGCCCCAGACCGCCGGTGAGCTGCAGGCCATCGTCAACGACCGTCGCCTTAAAAGTGTTCTCTGCTTTTTCCGATAGCCTCCAGTCCTGCTCCCAATCCGCTCCCAGTTTCAATTCCGTGGGGTCTAACGGGCGCAGTAGTATATTGCGAAATTCGATTCGGCCTGACTCGTGATGCAAACTGATGTGTCCGTCAGGAGCCACGTCCAAGCCATCGAGTTCTAGAATCGGTTTATCGTCGAGCCTGACCGATACTTGAGTGCCAACTACGCGGACCGCCAACGAGTGCCACTCGCTGGGATCGAATTCGCCCAGCTCTGACGGCTCTACCTTCTGGCGTTCGACCAGGCTTCCGGTCGGGAATTCGGAGTCAGCCGCAGTGAGGCTCAGTTGTAGACAGTCGTGCGCGACGTCCTGTGGTTGTGGGCCCGTGCGCAAGAAAATGCTGCTGTGCGAGTCGGCATCGCCGCGAAAATCAAGCCGCAGCTCGTAATTAGGGATCTGAAAACTAGTGCACAGGTAGCTCGGCTCGCCGCGCGTGGCGGTCAGTACGCCGTCGGTGGCAAATTGCCACTCGGCATCGCCTACGATGAACCAACCGAACAGGGACTGGCCATCAAACAATCGCACCCATCCCTGGGCAAGCTGCTCGGGCGTCAGCTGAGCAGCCAGCAGGGCTGCGGCATCGATCTCGATAGTTTGCAGCGGCGAAAGCTGGCTTTCGGCAGCGGTCGCGCTGGCGGACGGCCTTCCGGACGCCGCGGGCTGCGGCTGAGTTGAAGCAGCGTCGGCAGCCTCACCAGGCTCTACGATCACGGTATCCAAAGCAGAATCGTCAGCTACTCCAGTCGCCTGCTGTTGGCGACAGCCACTGCTGCAGCTCACTAGGGCCAGCAAGCACAGGCAAAGTGTAAATGATAGTTTTTTCATAGTGCAAGCAGTTTGAGTAGAAGTGGAGCGGTTCAGTTAATCAGTCGTATCGATCTCCAGCCGTACCTCGGCCCAGTGAGATAAGTCAGGCGGTGCTGTACTGAGCGCATCGCCGCGCTGCGGCTCTGACACTGCTGCGACTGCTGAAGCGACTTGAGCATCGGCCATCTCGCCGACAGCCAGGCTGCATAAGATTTCCAACCGGTTGAAGGGGACGAGCAGTGAATCGATGCGGGCGGAGAAACGCGTTGGGCTATGGTCCGAGTCACTCGCAGCGGATAGGCGAAGTGGTTTGGAATTGAGCAGGATATCATGCAGTGCAAACTGTACAGGCGGAGCTGCCGCACAGGTTAGCTCGATAACTAACGCAACAGGCTGGTGATCGCTCAAGCCGCTGGGGCGATGGAACTTGCGGCAGTAGCTGGCAGGGCGAAGCTGGCCTGCGGTGCGGTCGTGGCCGCGCCCGTCGGCTTGAGTTGCTTCGTCCAGGGTCGGTTGACGCCATGTGGCCTGCCATGGATGACGCAGTCGAATGATGTGCATGGAATCTCAGATTACTGCGAGATGAATTCTTTGGCGGCCGACATTTGCTTGACCTGCCGTGTGGCGGGATCTTCCAGTCGGACCGAGATCTTAAGTCCCCGCAGTGCCATGGGGAACGGAGGCGATGTTTCCAGTTCCGAAGAATCGTCGACACCCGCAAAACTATTGACGTTGTCGATGCCGTCGGTCCCCATGTCAGCCGCCGTGCGCCACGCATCCACCGGCGATAGATTAGGGATGTCATTACCACTGGCACCATATAAATCGACCGATCCGTTGATGCGGCACACGCCCGTGCGGCCGTCCAATTGAGCCTGCAACACACCGTCCCCTTCATAGCGCGAGGTATAGGTGTCGTAGCTAGGTTGAAGTAAGTGCGGTGTAGTGCCCACTCCATAGACGTTACCCGATTTGATCAGGGCTGAAGTGAAGGTCGTGCCGGTGGAAAAACCGCTCAGCGAGCTCAATCGATTGTCATTGGGGCTAACGCCAAAGTGATCCGACATTTTCTTAGCCCAGGCCAGATCGACATATCCGCCTTGCGAAAGCACCGCCCCAGTATTGACGACGCTGTAGTAGCCCGGGTCATTGGGGGACAGGGCAAGGTCGCCGCTGACCGAACTGACCAAGGCGACATTTGGATCAAAGAGCTTGATGTCGAAGGCGAGCACATCGTTGGCCAGCAGATCCTCGCCCGCACGGCTTCCCAAAAGCACAAACGCGGGATGCATGAAACCAGAGCCAACTTGGAAATTACCAGTGCCCAAATTCCCATCAGGGTCGCTAGTGATGGCTAGGCTACGGCCCAAAGCTAAAACCGGCATGGTCGTTGAAACCGAGCCGGGCAGCGGGACTTGCACATGGGCGAAGCGATTAGCTGGATCAACCAAGTCCTGCAGGCTATTGGCTGCCACGAAGTCAAAACCGTTGCCGCCGGTGTTGAACACGCGACGCATCGATAGGTCGCACTGTTGATGAGCTACGGCCATATCGCACAACGGCGATGGCAAGGGGCTAGGCAGTCCGGGCCACGGCTGGGTGATCGTCCAATTCTCGTTATTTCCGCTCGGCGAAATGCTACTATCCATAACCCCGGCCGGAAGCGTCCCGGCGGGAGCTACGGCCGATAGGTCCGATATGACAGCATCCGATGTGAGGTTCAGGTCAGGCCGAATCAGCAGCGTGCGATAATGCAGCCGGAAGCCATCAGGGAAGCCGTCGCTGTCAATGTCTTCAAAGGCGGTCGCACCCTGAGGAGAATTGAGAAACAGCGTCGGGTCTCGGTTAGGGTTGTTCAGGTTGGTAACCAAGGGCTGCAGGAATACCGCCACTTCCGCGTGTTGCGAGGCGATCGAGATCAATTCGAAATCCCCAGGCGCGTCGCGCTGTGGGGCTCGTTGCTCCACAATGTAACGCGGCACCTTGCCGGTAAACCAGACATCTCCAGCCCTGACCGTCGCCATCAAAATGTCGTCGACATCACCAAAGCGACTGGCCGCCTGCGATATTACGTTCGCAGTGGTAAAGTCAGTCATTGAGCCGTCAAAGATTTTCAAATACCCCTGACCACTGGATGGGTTCATCGGAGGTGCTGGGATGACAGTCAGGTGGTCCAAGTCGCTGCGCAAACGATAAACCACATTTCGAAGTTGGTTGTTTAACTGCAATACCGAACGGCCTTGCTGCATGCTGTCACCGATAATTTTAAAAATCTGGGCCAGCGAAATCATCATGATCAGCGTGACTGCGGTAGCGATTAGAACTTCCAGCAGCGTGAACCCGCCGCGGGCCGATGTTCGCCCTTCGCCCAGCACAGCACGACCTGCGGACAGCTGCACCTGACCTGCGAACAGCTGGGGTTGAGAAGTCGACCGGGGTGCAACTGATTTGCATGAGATCATGGGGATTCCTTTGGCAGAGCAGACTCAAAACGGCCTTGGCCAGCTAAACTGAGCTGGCGATAAGCCACCTGTGATCGCTTCTCCAGTCAAGATAAGTGTGTGCGACGTAAGTCTATGCAGTGTATCACAAACGCGATAAATAAAGTGGATTAGCTGGCTCGGTACAGTAAGCCTCTAAACTGGCATTTGTTCCATATTTATTTCAGGGGCCGGAGCGAGCAGCTTACTCTATCCACTGGACGGCTTGCCTATTTGTTCGGCAGTTCGATGAAAGCCTACCCCTTCTTTAGCCCCCATTACCTATTCTACTCCCTACGAAATCCTTTGCATAATCAAGCGCTATCGCCATTTCAACAAACGCCACTGGGGAATCGGCCAGCGCCACACAGGTTCAGGCTGGCGGAGCACTTCAGATGGCCATGCTTAGTGGCCTTTATGGGGGTGCTGTGGGCCGGTTGTGCCACCGGCGAGTCGCTATGGCTGGACGAGCTGCACACTAGCTGGTCCGTTTCGGGGACCTGGAGCGAGGTGGCTACCAGGGCGAGGCAGGGGAATCAGTCTCCGCTGTATTTCTACGGTCTGTTTGGCTTGGTAAGGACACTTGGTAATTTGGAGTGGATGTCTGGCGAGCTGCTCCTGCGTTTGCCCTCGGTCGTATGCTGGGCCTTTACCTTGCTCGTCTGCCTGAGGATCACGGCACAGCAGTGGGCAGATTCACCGCCAGATTTAACGAGCTCGCGCGAGCCTCAGCTGAGAGGTCGACTGTGGAGTTGGGGCCAGTCGCTTAACAGAAGGCTCTTGGGTGAAGACCCGCGGCCGGCGATGGGGGTAGCCATGGTGCTGTGGCTGGTGCTTGATCGCATTCAACTTTTCTACGCTACGGAAGCTCGCGTCTACGCTGGGGTGCAGTTGGTCAGTCTGCTGGCTTGGTACTGCATTGCCCGACTGGCGGCCAGCGATGCTCCCCGGGCTGTCGACCGCACTATTATTTGGTGGTGTGGTTTGAGCGTGCTGTTAATCAGTCTACACATAACCGCTGCGCTAGCCTGTGTGTGGCAGATCGCTTGCGGGACCTGGATTCTCTACAAGTGCCGCTCGCGCGTGGGCTTGCCGCAAACGCACGGTCTCTGGGCGGCAGCGGTGGCGATTGTGCTATCGACGCTGGGCGTGGCCTGGATGCTATCGTCTGAGGTATGGGAGCATCGGCAGCAGTGGGCTAGTTTCGCGGGCGACGCGTCGTGGAACGCGTTGATCGGATTGTTCCCGCTGGCTGCCTACGCGGTTCCAGTCGCCGCCGCGAGGGGCGTCGACTGGTTGTGCAGCCTGGGCTTATGCGTCAGATCTCGCAGGACTCGTTCAACGCATCGAGAATTAGAGCATCGAGAATTAGCCCACGGGCCGCTTGACACCACAGACCAATATCTCAGCAGTACGGCTCAATGGCTGTGGTGGGTCGCAGTGGCCGGCCCGTGGCTGAGCGCATGGTGGATCACGAGCCTGGGGATTGCTCCAGTTTTTCATCGTCGCTTTGTAATAGTTGTGGCTGTTCCGCTGTTGCTGGTAGCCGCGACTGAGCTTGCGCGCATCCGCCGGCCTGCGCTGCGCTGGTCGGCGGTGCTGGGCGTAGCGGCGTGGTTGGTTATCAGCCAAGGGACGCTCGGAAATTGGCGATCCGGCGCGTGGTATGGTTGGCAGCGGTTGGAGGGCTGGCGGCAGGCCAGCCAGTTTTTGCAGTCGCAGGTTCAAAGCGGAGAAACGGTGTGGTGCTATAGTGGACTGATTGAGGAGAGTGGAGCCGAGCTACCGCTGACCGATTCGCTCAACCAATATCTGAGCTTTCCCCTGCGCGGCTTGTATCAAGTGGTCGACTCTCAGGGCGAGCCGTGCGCGCCACGGGCGCTGGTCGGAAACGGAGCGAGTTGGCATGGGCAGATGCTTTCCGCAGGCGGGCGCGAAAACAGCCCAGCTCACGCAGACCCGGATGGCGAAACAGGCGGCGAGGCGGAAGAGACCGTGTCACACCAGGTCGCTGGCGAAAGATTTGTCACAGGCCAGCAGTGGATCGTCTACCGGGGAGGTCCGGCGAGTTTCGAGCGGCACTTGCGGCTTCTGCAGCGAGCCAGTGCGCAAGACTCACTGGAAAGTTGGCAGATCGATTCGCCGCAGTCGTTTGGACTGGTTAGCGTGGTGCGGATCTCACGCGAGAAGCGCGAATGAGTCATGACCGCTTCAACTAGTCATGACAGCTTCTCGAGGAAGTCGTCGGGGAATGGCGTGGTAGCGCCGCGTTGACTGGCCGAAAAGGCACCGCAGTAGTTGGCTACTGAGACGATCCGCTGATTGCTCCAGCGAGCGACCCAGCCGATGGCCAGCGCGGCCGAGGCAGCGTCGCCGGCGCCGACAGAGTCGGCGTTAGGAGCAGGCGCGAGCTGCGGAACGGCGGCGGTGGTGATCTGTTCGCCGCGCTGCAGCACACAGCCGTCGGCCCCGCGTGTCCAAAATACGGCTTGGAGTTGAAATCGCTGCTGCAGTTTGGCGGCGATGGAGGTCGGCGAATTGTGATCGGCGCCGAGTTCCAGTTGAAACCACTGGGCGAGAAGCACCAGCTCTTCCTCGTTGCATTTGAGCACATCGGCTCGCTGCAAACTCTCTTCGATCAAGTCGGCGCGCGGGTGCGGTAGCCGCAGATTGATATCGAAGATCTTTACTGCTCGCTCGGCCGCTTGCAAGCAGCGCGCGAGGGTTTGGCGAGTCTGTTCGCAGCGCTGCGCCAGTGTGCCAAAACAGAAGGCAGCGCTGCGCTGGGAGGCCTGAGCCGCATTGTCATCGAAGACGATGTGATCCCAAGCGACTTGTTCGCCGATGGTATAGCTAGGTTGCCCGTTGGCGAGAGTCACGTCGACGTAGCCGGTGGCATGGTCGGCGTCGATCTGAATGTTGGATGTATCGAGCGGAGTGGTCTGTAGATGCGCCAGAATCTTCTCCCCTCGCGCGTCGCGTCCAACGCGACTGATCAGTCCGGTGGTCCAGTCCAGTGGCTGGCCGAGTTGTGCAGCGCGGACCGAAAAGTTGAGTGGGGCGCCACCGACGACTTCACCTGTAGGGAGCACATCGACTAAAGCTTCGCCAAAGCCCAAAATTAATTCACTCATTGAGGTACTGCTTAACAACGGGAGAGATTGGATGTCGCCTGAGACAACTTACTCTGAAGCGGCGGCCGATTGCAACCCAGGTGGATTCAAACGTCCGACTTGGCTATTTCGGGTGGTTTAGCGAATGTGGCCGTAGGTGGGTTCTCCAACCGGGCAAACTAGCTGATAATCTCGGGCTGGGCAGGACCAGCACGGCGGGCCACTTTTTCGAAAGTTGGTCGGTGCCTTTCTATTTACTGATGAAATTAGGAGTTCCAAGCACGATGACCACGCAACTTTTGGCTGCCCGAGCGGGCGAAGTGACTGCTGAAATGAAGTTTGTTGCAGATCGCGAGCAACTCCCCGTCGAGACGATTCTGGCGGAAGTGGCCGCAGGCCGAATGGTCATCCCAGCAAACAAGGTCCACCTGCAGGGACGCTTGGAACCGATGGCTATCGGCATCGCTGCCAAATGCAAGATCAATGCTAATATCGGTAACAGCGCCGTGACCAGCAATGTGGGCGAAGAGGTCGACAAACTGCACATGGCCGTGCACCACGGCGCAGACACTGTGATGGATCTCTCGACCGGCAAGGACATCGATAATATTCGTCGCCGTATCATCGATGCTTCGCCTGTGCCCATCGGGACAGTTCCCATCTATCAAATGCTGGAAGAATTAGGGGGCAATATCGAAGACATGCGTCCTCAGCATTTTTTGGATATGGTCGAACATCAAGCCAAGCAAGGTGTGGACTATATGACCATCCATTGCGGCGTCATGCTAGAGCACCTGCACCTGACAACTAAGCGGGTTACGGGAATCGTTAGTCGTGGCGGATCATTGATCGCCAAGTGGATGATGGTGCATCGCAAACAGAATCCGCTGTACGAATCGTTTAACGACTTGTGCGATATTATGCGCCAATACGACGTGACTTGGTCGCTGGGCGACGGATTGCGACCGGGTTCGATCGCCGATGCATCGGATGAAGCACAGTTCGCTGAACTCGACGTACTGGGCGAATTGACGGCTCGTGGTCAAGCCAACGGAACGCAGGTTATGGTCGAAGGTCCAGGGCACGTTCCAATGCACCAGATCCAGATGAACATCGAGCGTCAGATCGAAATCTGCAACGGGGCACCGTTCTATGTACTGGGTCCGTTGGTGACTGACATCGCTCCGGGCTACGACCACATCACCAGCGCCATTGGCGCATCGCTGGCCGGTTGGCACGGCGCGGCCATGTTGTGCTATGTCACGCCCAAAGAACACCTGGGATTGCCCAACGAAGAGGATGTCAAGCAGGGAGTCATTGCTTACAAGATTGCCGCGCATGCGGCCGACGTGGCCCGCGGTCGCCCCGGTGCGCAGGATCGCGACGATGCGCTCTCCAAAGCACGCTTTGAATTCGACTGGAAAGAGCAGTTCCGTTTGTCGCTGGATCCGGAAACCGCGCAGCGCTATCACGACGAGACGCTGCCACAGGAGACCTTCAAGAGTGCGCATTTCTGCAGCATGTGCGGCCCCAAATACTGTTCTATGAAAATCACCGAAGACATCCGCAAGATGGCTCAGGCCGGTGAGTTGGAGCAGCAGTTGGTCGAGATCGCCCCGGCCGAATAGGCGCTCGATCACGCGCGCTTTACTTTGCAGGCTGCACTGGGTGCGCATTGGACGGGTGCACAGCCTCTAAAACTTTGTGGTAAACTGGGGCATTAGCCATTCAAGCTAATGCCCCTCGTGTCTAGACAGACCCTACCCAGAGAGACCCCTCCCATGCATTGCAGAATTTCCGCCTGCTGGCCGCTAGTCGTAGCTTTGGCGCTTCCCTGTGCTGTCGCGCAGTACGCGACCGCCCAACAAGAAGCTGCTCAAAGGACTGCCGCTCAGCAGCTCACGCCCCGCGTTCTAGTTATCGGCATCGATGGTTGCCGACCCGACGCTCTGAAGCAGGCGCAAACGCCTCATATAGATTCGCTGATCGAGGCCGGAATCATTTTCGCTGGGACCGATATTCGCAAACCCAATGCGACCGACAAAGCCGATACTATCAGCGGCCCGGGCTGGTCTAATCTCCTGACGGGCGTCTGGCCGGACAAACATAATGTGCTGGATAACCAGTTCACCGAACCTAACTACGAGCGTTTCCCACACGTTTTCGCACGTCTTAAAGAGGCTCGTCCAACTGCGGTAACGGCCTCCTTCTCCACGTGGCCGCCTATCGAAGACAAGATCGTTTCGGCTGCAGACGTATCTCGCAACTTCAACGACGTCAAAGACTACGCAGGCAACGATCGCGCGGCGGCTGAAGCATGTGCAGAGTATTTAAAGGCTGCCAATCCAGATTTGGTATTTTGCTATCAAGGGAGCGTCGACGGAACCGGACATAAGCACGGGTTCCACCCCACTGTGCCAGAGTATATCGCTGCTATCGAAACGGTGGACGCCAATGTTGGTGACCTCATTGCAGCGGTCAAGTCGCGGCCACACTACGAACAAGAGGATTGGATTACGATCGTCTGCACCGATCACGGCGGCAAGGGAACGACTCATAGCAACGGTGTGGACGTGCCGGAAATCCGCACCATATTCCTCATCGTCAGCGGCCCGTCGGCCCAGCAAGGCGAATCCGATGAGCCGACCTGGCAGGTAGATGTGGTACCCACGGTTTTAACTCATCTCAACGCAAGCATTTCGCCAGCGTGGCAACTCGACGGTAAAGCGGTCGGCCTGAAGCAGACCGACAACTGAGACTACCTGCCTTGAACAGGCGTAAATGTACCGCTGTTGTCGGCTGCAATCTGTTGCAAGGCCCACCAGCCCTCGCGACTGTATAGCGAGACAGTATGGATCGGGATCTGACGGCTGGTCGCCGCGGCAGCATTGAGCATTCGCAGCATCAGTACCGACTCATCTTGCAGTTCTCCATCGGACAGCAGAAAGATCGCGTCTGGATTGAGACTCAGCGCCACCTGCAGTGCCTCGGCAGGCATGGTGGCGTTTCCGAGTGTGCGACTAGCCAGCCATTTGCGGACTGCCCGTGACGATTTTTCGGTCTTGGTCGCATATTTAATATTGTGCGGCGCAAGATCGAATAGAAACGTTGTATGGTAGTCGAAGCAGATGACAAAGAACTCTTGGTTCGGCTCAAGTTGTTCGATGCTCTTTATAAGTTGAGCGCAAGCGGCGGTCCAGCGCGAACCGGTCATACTGCTAGAGCTATCTAGGACATATACAAAACGATCACCATAGACGCGGCTGCCGAAGAAGCTTGCGCCACGTCCGTAACCGCGATCCTCCAGCATCTGACTGGCATCCCTGGTGTGGCCCTCATCAGTCGACGCACTGCTGACGCTGGACGAGAGTGTCGCTGAGGCGAGATCGGCCAACAGGCGATTTGTCGCCAGATCGTTGGGGGATTGCAGGGCTTCGGAATTTAGAGCGTTGTCGAGCTCTACGTTCAGGGCCAGCTCTGGGCTGGCCGGCGGTGCTGCCGATGATTCGACTTGTGGTTCGATGTCGAACGTTTGCACCATATCTAGTGCCGCACTCTGCGACCGGCCGATATCGGCTTGAATTAGCAAGCCGTGGCTAGCCGTGCCTGCCGAATAGACCCAGCAGGCGAGTAGTAGAAACAGACTCACGTGCGCCACCAAGCTGATCATGAACGCGACGACATTCCCCGCTTGGCGGTCGAAGCGAGTGTGGTGTTCGTGCGCGGCTGACATCGCGATAACTACCCTCCGTAAACGTCTCAAAACAATGTCTCAAAACTTCCCCACCCACTGACCAGCTAGGTGGGGCAGCCAGGTGTGGCCACTTTCAAGTATACGAGTTTAAGCGGAAAGTCTCGGGGAGTTTTGACGATAAAAAGTTTGCAAAGTTCCCTTTGCGTTCATCTGCGCGGGTCGGGGACGTAGGTGAAGCGGCCGGCGTTCTCGGCAGCGAGCTGCTGGAGCATGGCTTGGCCATCGAGCGAGTAAAAAGCAATGGTGTGAATGGGTACTCGAACTTGTTCACCGGCGATTAAATCACTGATTCGATTGCGTTCGCGCACAAATTGGACCACATCCACGCTCGTCACACCGTCGGTCAATAAGTAGATAGCGTCGGGTTGTTTGTCGATTGCCAGGGCGAGTGCATCATTGGGAGGTGCCCCAATGCCGATGCTCAGCGTATCGAGCCAGCGCCGCGTGTGGGCGAGGTTTTCGCGGGTGGCATATAAGGCGGACGGGGCAGGGGCCTGCTCACCGGGGAGAGGAATCGCACTTAATTCGCGGTTGAAGAAGATAATGTAAAAGCGTTGCTTTTCCGTCAGCGAAGAGAGCGACTTGAGCAATTCGAACCTGGCGGCTTCCCAGGGCCCGTTGCGCATGCTGCCTGAGCCATCGATAACGTAGCAAAAGCAATTGCCGCTGGCAGCCGAACCGAAGAAGGTGGCGTTGCTGTGGGGCAGGCCCGATCCAGTTGAGCTAGCCGAGAGCAAGTTATGACTCGGCAGGCCGCTGGCCAGCGGCGTGGCCAGCCCAGTTAGCATGGGCGCAAGGTCACTTGAGGCGTGGCTGAGGACCCCAGCTGCGTCGAACGATTCCTGGACAACATCATTTTCCATTGCCTGGTCGGGCGCGATCTGCTCTAGTGGCTGGCTAATTTCCAGTGCGTCGTGAGTTGATTCTACCGCTGCACTGTTCAGCTCCAGGCTGGCCGGCGGTGAAGGCAGACGCAGCGTCATCCAACCCAGCAACAACAGCAGTAAGCCATGCGCTCCAAGGCTTGCCAATGCGCCGCGCACGCGCCACACTTTCAGCCTGCGTTGGTGCGGCGACGGTTCGCCAGTGTGGCCCGACGCTCCGCCGTCGGCACTCTTCTGAGTGTGGCCCAACGCTCCGCCGTCGGCACTTCCCTGAGTGTGGCCCAACGCTCCGCCGTCGGCCCTCTCCTGAGTGTGCCCCGACGCTCCGCCGTCGGCACTCTTCTGAGTGTGGCCCGACGCTCCGCCGTCGGCACTCTTCTTCTCCCACTCGCCTTTCTGCTTCTGCTTCTGCTCCTTCCGCTCACTCAGCTGCTCCATCTGCAATTTTTTGTCCTGAGTGTGGCCCAACGCTCCGCCGTCGGCACTCCCCACACTACTCCCCTGCGACCTTTTTCCGTCAGCCTGCAGCAGCTTTCCCGCATCGCTCTCGATCTCATTTATGGGCGGAGCTTCCCTCGCCAGGGCGTGCGTCCGGAGCTGTTGCAGGTGCGCCTGCAAGCGATCTCGGGCCGGAGCGAGAAGCATCTGCCAGTCATTCAGCTGTGATGGCAACTCGGTGCTCATTGGCAACTCGGCGCTCACTGGCAACTCGGTGCTCACTGG
>CAKQWG010000087.1 GCA_934278005.1 uncultured Pirellulaceae bacterium
ATGCTACTAGAGCAATCAAAGCGGCTGGCAATAAAAACAACCTTCTCATCTCCCGTGCTCCTTGGAAAACTTGTGACTTTTCTGCGTAACTGGATGGTGTCTGGTTTGGGCACCAGTCTGCCCGTGGTGTTGAGCCAACTCGGACGCATGTCTCACTCTCAACCTTCAGCCACTACAAATGAGCTTCTACTATCCAACCGCTGATTGTTCCTCCCGAACTTTTAGCGATTAGCTAGGAGCTACGGACTGAATAGGCTGCGTGAGCCACGCAAAGTCTGCTCTAAGCACAAACTACATCGTCAATCCCACAAGTGTTGAACAGGCAAACAGGGATGAGTTGGTAAAACAGGAGCTTTGCGTTAACTCGCCGTAGCGAAGGCAACATCTCTGCCGAATGTAACGACTTTGACGCCTGATTCGAATCACAAACGCCACCGCTGCGCCGCGCGGTGGGGCGTTTAATCCTCAAACTGCAGCCGCTGACGCCGCACCGCTGCACGACATTCGGTATATTTGCATTCCATGAATGACGACTCCCCACGTCCAGCCGACCCCGCCGACGCTAAGTACGCCCCGTTGCAGGCCGCGCCGGACATCCCGACCGTCCTTTCCGGTGCCATACCACCAGCTACCGCCAACCGCCTTGGTCTGTACCTGCGCGAACTGCAGCACTTCTCGCGCGACGGTACGGAGACGATCAAGAGCACGACGCTGGGCCATCGACTGGGCCTGAGCGATTCGCAGATTCGACGCGATCTGGCCCTGTTTGGCGAATTCGGCAAGCGGGGTGTAGGCTACAACGTGGCCGGACTAGTTGGCGCTCTGAGAAAGGCCCTTGGAACCGATGGCCAGTGGAACACCATCCTGATCGGACTGGGAAACCTGGGCAACGCGCTGGTGCGTTATCGTGGCTTCCTGCAGCAAGGCTTTGTACTCAAGGCTATCTTCGAAGCCGAACCGGCAAAATTCGGTGCCAATCTGGCGGACCCACGTGTCAACGGCGTCCCGGTCTACGATGTGCAAAGGCTAGAGGAGTTACTGCCCGGCCTGCACGTGCAAATGGCTATCCTAGCTGTGCCCGCCGAAGCGGCTCAAGGCCTGGTAGATCGCTTGGCGACCATCGGAATTAGCGGTATACTGAATTTTGCACCAGTCAGTTTGACGATCCCTCGCGGAGTGCAAACAGTGGATGTCGACTTGGCAGTCGAGCTTCAGCGGCTGGCATTTGCCGTCGTAAACGCTGTGTCCGACGATGCGAAGACTAAAAGTTGAGCAACATCTGCAGAACCGCTGTTGTCAATTCGCTGCGTTGCAGCTAAATTCATGTCTGTACGATGCACGATCGCTGACAGCGATTCAAAGTCTCGTAGTTGTCTGGTCCAGCCGCACTTAGGCTGCCAACATTGCCGGGTGGTGTAATGGTAACACTACTGATTTTGGTTCAGTCATTCATGGTTCGAGTCCATGCCCGGTAGTTTTTAGTTCGCCAGCCCTAGTCTTGGGCTATCTTCAGCGAGTCCGCATGCAGGGCTCGCAGACGCCATCGACTGCTGCCGACAGTCGGGCCTGCTCTCCTATCGCCTCGATTCGTTGCTGGCGATCACGACCCACTCTCCATCGCGCACGGCGGTGAAGTTGCCAGGTAGGTTTTCACTTTCTCCGGTCGCTGCACTGCCCATCAGCCGCCGAAGCCTCAGCCATTGCGAACGCGACATCGACTGCTGTGGCCAGCCTCGTTCATGCCACATCCGAACTAACCCTTGGTGAACCACGCTCCAGGGAGCATTCAGCTTGCTTAAGCTAGGCACATAGATCCCATCCTGCCCCGCCGCGTACCGGCCTGCCAGCTCGATCGCCGCCTCTTCGCGCAACCCGGCCACTCGGCTCACATACTCCGCCGCTAACTGGCGCTGATCGCTCACTACCTCCTCAGCTAGCTCTGAAAAGTCCAGTAGCCGCTGGTCGAGTTTTTCGCCAAATCGCTGACGCAGATCCGGTAGCAGTTTGTGACGCAGGTAATTTCTCTGAAAAGCAACGTCAGCGTTGCTCGCATCCTGCCGAAAGTCTTGTCCCAAATCCTGTAAATAGGCTTCGACCTGTCCGCGCCAGCATCCCAGCAGAGGCCGCACCACCACCAACTCCGCGCCGAGTGGACGCGTTAAGGGCGGTCCAACAACTCCCGCTAACCCCGTTCCACGCAAAAGATTATGAAGCATCGTCTCCACGCGATCGCTGGCGGTGTGAGCCGTTAGCACATAACGTGCGGCACACGCATACGCGGCCCGCATGAGAAAATCGTAACGCAGTTGACGAGCTCCCGCTTCGGTCCGACCGGCCGACGTCTGCGGCTCGCTCAGTGGAGCGCCGATCTCCCTTATCCCCGAGTCAGAGCGGCTGGCAATTTCGGTGGTAGATCGCGGCAGAACATGGTCGCAACGGCTGGTGTCCGCTCCCACAATCAATGGAACCTGCAGACGCTGGCACAACTGCCGCACAAACTCTTCGTCGCCGTCGCTGGCCGCGCCGCGCCAGCCATGATTGTAATGCGCCGCCAGAATCCGCCCCTCGACAGCCCCAGATTCTGCGCGGACTAGATTCACGATTGCCCGCAGTAGAGCCACGCTATCCGCGCCGCCACTTATGGCGACAAGTAGACGCGTGTCCAGCCACCGCTGGGGTGGCCAAAGTGCTTTCAATTCTCTTTCTAGCGAGTGCATGGACGCTACTTAAACTGCCTCTAAACTCCAGAATATAGGCTCTCAGCCCAGAGGGCGGAACATTTTCAGCCCAGAAGCACCATCTTTCAGCCCGGAGGATGGAACATTCTGCCGGCAGCGTCAGCCGCCGGGTTTCAGCTACCTGTTTGGCAAGCCTCGAAGGCGGCACATACCCAGGCTGACTCCGCGGTCGCTTACAATCATACTCTCCCTAGCGGTCGACGCGTATCGCCGCATGTCATGTGTCGCCCTCCGGGCTGAACTGAAGTCAACGGGCTGGGATGAAGCCAGGTAGCATGCCGTGCTAAAAAATCTGCATCGCGAATATTGCCAAGCCGATCAATGCCGCTGTGCAACTCGCTACCAACACTGCGCCGCTGGCAATATCTAGAGCGCGGCCGACCTGTGCGTTATGCTCGTGACACAGTCCCTTGGCCAACGATTCAATAGCGCTGTTGACCAATTCCAGCGATAGCACCATTCCGATACAAACCCCTAGCACGCACCACTGCCAGGGTTGGCAGCGCAATGCACCCGCCAGCGCCAGCGTGGCCGCAGCCAGCGTTAAGTGGACATAGAAGCTGCTCTGCCCGGCGATTCCCCAGCGAATGCCCCGCACCGCATTCGCAAATTTGTTGTACCAATGGGAGCGCATGGCTGCTGGTCAATCAGAATTCGGCTGAGCCCGGTGTGCGAGGAAAGGGGATGCAGTCACGGATGTTGGCCATGCCGGTAACCCACTGGACCATCCGCTCAAACCCCATGCCGAAACCGGCGTGCGGCACGCTGCCAAACTTGCGCAGTTCGATGTACCACCAATACTCTTCTTCAGGGAGCTTCATCTCGCGAAGTCGGGACAGCAGCGGTTCGAGTCGCTCTTCGCGCTGGCTGCCGCCAATAATTTCACCCACCTGCGGGACCAACACATCCATGGCGGCCACCGTCTTACCGTCGTCGTTGCTGCGCATATAGAACGGCTTGATCGACTTCGGGTAATCGTGCAGGATCAGTGGCCCCTGAATGTACTTCTCGGTCAAGAAACGTTCGTGCTCGGCCTGCAGATCGGCCCCCCAACTCACTGCATATTCAAACTTTTCGCCTGACTTTTGCAGCACGTCGACGGCGGCGGTGTAGCTCATGTGTTCGAATGGTTTATCGACGACCGTCTGCAAGGCGGCGAGCAGGCCTGGCTGGACGCGTTCTTCAAAAAAGGCCATGTCGTCGCCACACTGGTTGAGGGCATCTCCCAACAGCCGCTTGATAAACCGCTCGGCCAAGGCCATGTCGTCGGCCAATTCAAAGAACGCTGCCTCGGGCTCGATCATCCAAAACTCAGCCAAATGGCGACTGGTGTGGCTGTTTTCCGCGCGAAACGTCGGCCCGAACGTGTAGCAGCGGCCGAGCGACGTGGCGTAAGCCTCCGCCTCCAGCTGCCCGGAGACGGTCAAAAAGGTTGGTTTGCCGAAAAAGTCGCGGGAATGGTCAACTTTCCCTTCCTTAATTGGCAGCTTGTCCAACGGTAGCGTCGTGACCCGAAACATCTGCCCGGCTCCTTCGCAGTCGCTGGCGGTAATGATCGGAGTATTGACGTAGTAGAAACCCTCTTCTTGGAAAAACTGGTGGACGCTAAAGGCCAGGCGATTGCGGACCCGCGTCAGAGCCCCGAAAGAATTGGTGCGTGGCCGCAGGTGAGCCCACTCGCGTAGCTTTTCAAAACTATGCCGTTTTTTCTGCAAGGGGTAGTCGCTCGGCGCATCGCCGATGAGCCGCACGCTGGCCGCGGCCAGCTCCATGGACTGCCCCTGCCCCTGACTGGCTTTGAGCGTCCCCACGGCTGCGATAGAGCTGCCCACCGAGAGCGAGCTGATCTCGGCGGCATAGTTCTCCAGCGTCGCGTCGGCGATGATCTGCAGATTGCCAAAGCAGCTGCCGTCATTGATTTCAATGAAACTGAAGCCACCCTTGCTATCGCGGCGTGTGCGCACCCAGCCACGCACTTCTACCTCGCGGTCGACATTCTCAGCCGAGCGAGCCGAATCCACCGAAATCCATTTTCCAGCGTCCGATGCCATACTGTTTTCCATGATTTGCAATGAAATAAACCCCAGCCTTAGTGGCCAGCTTCTGCCAGAAACCGCTCGGCATCGAGGGCGGCCATGCAGCCGGTGCCCGCCGATGTGATCGCTTGGCGGTAGTAATCATCCGCCACGTCACCGGCCGCGAATACACCAGCCACATTGGTCTTAGTGCGGAAGGCCTCCGTCCACTGGATGTACCCGTTGGCATTCATGGTCACCTTGCCCTTGAGGAAGCCAGTGTTGGGAGTGTGTCCGATGGCTACAAACATGCCGTTGACCGCTAGCTCGCGGTGCTCTCCGCTGAGCGTATCTTTCAGGCGCAGTCCCGTAACCTGCTTCTCATCACCTAGCACCTCTTCCACGACGCTATTCCACACCATTTTGATTTTGGGGTGATTTAGCGCCCGGTCCTGCATGACTTGAGAAGCCCGCAATTCATCGCGGCGATGTACCAGATAGATTGTTTCTGCACCGTCGAGATTGGCCAGGTAGCTAGCCTCCTCAACGGCCGTGTCGCCGCCGCCGATAACCGCCAGCGGCTTGCGGCGGTAGGTCGGCAAGGCACCGTCGCAGACCGCACACGCACTGACGCCGCGATTTTTGTACTTCTCTTCCGACTCCAGCCCTAGGTAGTTGGCTCGCGCTCCCGTTGCGATGATAACTGTCAAAGCTGTGACGGGCTTGCCATTAGCCGGGATAACAGTCAGCGGATTGGTGGAGAAGTCGACGTCAACAATGTCGTCACCGACCACACGGGTACCGAAGTTGAGGGCTTGTTGCTTCATCAGCTCCATCAACTCGACCCCCTGCACTGCGTAGTGTGGTTGCCCATCCTTTTCATGGCCTGCCGGCGCCGGCGGTAGGTTGTAGTGGCGATCCTTGTCGACCGCGTTTTCGACGAACGCTCGGACGTTGCCCGCAGGAAAGCCGGGATAGTTTTCAACCTCGGTCGTGAAGGCCAACTGGCCTAGTGGGATCATCTCTGGTTGGGCAGTGCCTTCGAACAGCAGTGGGCGCAGATTGGCGCGCGCCGCATAGATGGCGGCCGACCAACCCGCAGGGCCACTTCCGATGATGACTGTTCGCTCAATTTCACTCATTGTTTTCGTGTTTCCGGTCTTAATATATTTGTAGAGATGTTTCTTATGGACGCCAGCTTTGTGAAGCTGGCTTACTACTGTCGCTGCAGTGGGCCCGATTATAAGCCCACCGTTAGCGACTTCCCAGTGGTTCAGCAATCGACCCAGTGGCCGCTCTCAGCGGACTGCTGCAGACACTGGCAAATATGGATCGCATCGCGAGCGATTTGACCACTCAAACGCGGTTCCGCCCGCTCGGATTTGATTGAGGCTACGCAGTCATCGATTTCGGCCACGAAGGCGGTGATGTCATCCCCGGCAACTAATTCCGGCGCTACTGCCTGGCCGTCTTGACCGAGCACTTTAAGCGGCAGAATATCGGCCCCAGTAGAGAGCGCCGAAAGTTCAAACTGCATGCCGGCCCGTTCGAACTGGAGATCGAATCCGTGACAGAAAGGCCGCGCGGTCTGCTGGCTAACGCCACTAGAAGTCGCCACAACAACGCCCGGTTCGTCAAACTCCATCAGCGAATAGCAGTACTTGACCACTCCCTGGTGCATCTCTGCCGAGCACATCACACGCCTCGGC
This sequence comes from uncultured Pirellulaceae bacterium, assembly GCA_934278005.1. Classification (GTDB taxonomy): domain Bacteria; phylum Planctomycetota; class Planctomycetia; order Pirellulales; family Pirellulaceae; genus Aureliella. Next base: position 6,463 of record CAKQWG010000087.1, read on the forward strand.
ATCCCGAATAACAGGCGGATGAAGTGGGTGTCGTGCACATGCAGATCGATAAGCGGCCCACCGACTTTGTCTGCATCGTAGAAATCCGGAATCCAGTCAGGCGGTGAAATTGCTCGTTTGAAGAAACCACGCCGCGGCTTGCCATACGTCCCAGCCTGCGCAGCTAAGTACGCGTACTGAAACTCGCCCATGTAGGGCAGCACCTGAGCCACCAGAACCTGTCGACCGACCTTTTCCGCCATCGATAAAATCTTATCGCAGTCAGCCGTATTGAGACCCAGTGGCTTTTCGCAAAGTACGTGCTTACCAGCCTGCAGCGCCTTGCACGCCGCTTCGACGTGCAGGTGTGGCGGCAAGCAAATGTCGACCAAATCGACGTCAGGGTCCTCCACAATTTGCTCCAAAGTCTGATAGACTTTAAGCCCCGAGACATCGATCTGCTCACCGGGCGGTCCGAAGTTACCGTGGATGCCGGTCCAGTCGCCCGCTTGTTTTTTTGGATCACGCGAGCAAAATGCGTGCAACTGGGCATGTGCAGAACGTTGATAGGCTAAGTAATGTATCCAGCCCATGAAACCGACACCGGCAATTGCAGCTTTTAGCATGGTACTTTTTGTTTATCCTTAAGTGTTCACGGTTGCGTATTTAAATGCAGTTGCCACAGTATAACGTCATTCGCAGTAACGTCATTCGCAGCCTTTGCCGCGGATGACTTCCAATCGTATTTTTTTGAAAGTGTTTCCTTCATGCGTCCCCTATGCATTGCTCTACTGTGTACTTTCGCACTAGGTGGCCTAGGCTGTGACTCGAGCTCGCGCTTGAACAGTCAGCGAGAGCAGACCGCCGCCAACGCGCCGCCCAAGGCCCCTCTCCCCAGTCGCGTGGCTGAGCTGACCGAAGCGCAAAAGAAGGCTGCGGAGACGCTCCGCGCGGCTGGCATTGAGCTGGCAGAAAACTCGGCCGGTCAGATCACCGAAGTCAACTTGGGCGCTACGGAAGCTACCGATGCGTTGGCCGCACAGATCGCACAGTTCGATCAGCTTCAGAAATTAACTATCCGCGAATCGGCCATGAGCACCACTGGCTGGCAGACACTGGGCAAGCTGCACGGACTGCAACAGCTCGATCTACGCGATTGCCCGTTAGACAATGCGCAGCTGGCGGCTGTGGTTAGCGACCTCAGCCAACTGCGGGCTCTGCGTCTAAACGGCACCAGCGGACGCACCACCGTCGACGACGACGGCCTGGCCCCACTGGCCAACTGCCCGGAGCTTAAGGTGCTGGCAATCGACGGTCTGTGGGTTAGCGGACTGGGCTTGGAGCATCTGAAGAAAAACCTCAAACTCTCCGAACTTTACGCGGCCGGTACGACGCTCGACGATGACGCGGTCGCCATCCTTGCAGGTTTGCCAGCCCTCCGCAAACTGCGGCTCTCGCAAACGACCGTGGGCACCGACGGGCTAGCCAAACTAGACCAATTGCCGCTAGAGGACTTGGATGTCAGCGAAGCCAGTAGCATCAACGACGAGACACTGGCCGTAATCGGTAAGATGAAAACGCTCAAACGTTTGAACCTATGGCGCGATACTATCTCGGATGCGGGTGTAGAGCACTTAGCTGGTTTGACCCAGCTCGAATGGCTCAATGTGGACAATACGCACCTGACCGATGCTGGGCTGCCCTATCTAAAAGATATGACTTCGCTCAAATTTTTGCACCTCGGTTCGACTGGAGTTACTGATGCAGGCATGCCCGCCTTGGTTTCACTTAAGTCGCTTAAAGACCTCAAAGTCACCCGAACCGCCGTTACCGAAGAGGGCGTTCAAGTAGTTAGAGAAGCCATTCCTGGCATCAACATTCAATTGAAGTACATCGAAGGCGAGTAGCCTACCACCGCTCGCCAGAAAGCTGCCGAACGCTTCATGTCCTCACAGGCAACTCTCCAACCTGATTTTTCGCGCGGTGCGGACGGGCTCCTGCCGGCCATTGCCCAGGATGCGGACACCGGACAAGTGCTCATGCTAGCCTGGATGAACGCGGAATCTTGGGCGGAAACCCTGGCGACCGGCCGGGCCGTCTACTACAGTCGTAGTCGCGGTAAGCTGTGGCGCAAAGGGGAGGAGAGCGGACACTACCAACACCTGATTGAAGCTCGCACCGATTGCGACGCCGACACGATTTTACTGAAGGTCCGCCAGACCGGTGCAGCCTGCCATGAAGGTTACGCTAGCTGCTTTTTTAGACGCTGGGACGCATCCAGCGGCAGCTTTGAAGTCTGTGAAGCCAGACTCAAACGTCCCGAAGACATCTACTCGTCTTCCTAGCTAAGACTGCATCCTGGCTAAGACAGCCAGGATGCTGGCCTGGGATCAGTTCACCATCGCGTTAGAATCCATAGCCGAACGGCTCGGTTACTACCCTTCAAATCTACCTACGGCTAGGGTGACATTTTGTCCGCCGAAGCCAAACGAATTGTTGAGTGCTACGCGGACGTCTGCCTCGCGCGCCTGGTTGGGCACGTAATCCAGATCGCACAGCGGATCGGGGTTCTCCAGGTTGATAGTTGGCGGAATCACCCCCTGCTCGATCGTTTTTAGACAGACGATCATCTCCGTCACACCGGCCGCGGCAATCAAGTGCCCCATCATGCTCTTGGTGCTCGACACCGGCACCTGCATGGCGCGCTCGCCGAATACCGCCTTACACGCTACGGTTTCCACTTTGTCATTGACAGACGTGCTTGTGCCGTGGGCGTTGACGTAACCCACTTCATCCGGGGATATACCAGCGTCCTTAAGCGACGCGGTCATACAGCCGATAGCACCACGCCCCTCGGGATGAATGTCGGTGATGCGGTAGGCATCCGCCGTGCAGCCATAACCCAATACTTCGCCGTAGATTTTGGCTCCGCGGCGCTTAGCATGCTCTAGCTCCTCGAGGATCACCACCGAAGCACCCTCGCCCATCACGAAGCCATCGCGCAAGCGATCAAACGGGCGTGAAGCTCCGGTAGGATTATCATTGTTGGTCGACAGGGCAGTGAGTAAGCTGAAGCCAGTTAGCCCGAAGGGGTGGATCATGCTATGCGCGCCGCCGGCGACCATCGCATCTACTCGGCCCGTTCGAATCAACTCGGTCGCCTCTCCGACGGCCTGGCTGCTGGCGGCACAGGCGGTCAGGCAATTTAGATTCGGCCCCTGGATATCGAACATGTTTGCCACGTGCGCGGCAGGCATACTGGGCTCTTGCTCCAGCTCTAGTTCCGGATCCAAAATCTCCAGGCCAGTCCGCATGAACGCATCCAGATCAAAACTGCCATCATCTTTGGCAGCCACATTGACCATCTGGGTGAAGTTATAGAAGTCCTGGTTGCCTTCGCCGGCTCCAAAATAGACACCCATTCGCGCCGGATCACTAAGCGAATCTAGGATTCCAGAATCATGAATGGCCTGATGCGCAGCACCGGCGGCAAATCGCGCGTGCCTGCCGCGCTTGGCCCATAACTGTGCATCTTGGCCGCAGTCGGCAATGCTCCAGTCGCGAATCTCAGCCGCAATCCGCGTAGGATAATTACTCGCATCGAAAATCGAGATATAGCCTACGCCACTTTGTGCGTTAACCAGTGCGTTCCACACGGTGTCCACATCCGTGCCCAGCGGATTGATCATTCCCAATCCCGTGACGACAACCCTTCGACGCATGCTGTGGCAACTCCCGTCCCATGTCAACTAAATCTAAACTTGGATTCAACCATCCGCTCCTCGGTGGAGTGAGCGATAACAATCCGCAGTTTTGCCAAACAGGGAATCTTACCTTGCTGGCGGCCTGCGCGATAGGCGTGCAGCGGAGAACCGTTAAGCTTCTTTCAGAGCCCGCACAGCCTCGCGAGCGCGATGCAGGAACTCCGCCTTGGGTTCCCCGGCTTCTAACCAAATGGGAGCCCCCACAGTTATGCTACTGAGCAGCGGCACAGGCATAAACTCACCGCGAGGCAAAATCCGGTTCAGATTCTCCATATAGACGGGGACCAACTCCAGGTCTGGCCGCTTTTTAGCTAAGTAGTAAATACCGCTCTTGAATTCTCCCATTGCACCGTCGTCAGCTCTACCACCTTCGGGGAATACAATCAAGGAATAGATGTCCTCGATTTCGCGGATCATGAGATCCACGGGGCTTTGATGCACCTTGATCTGCTTGCGATCGATCAACATGGCGTTGAAGGAACGCGCTAAGAATCGCTTCCACGGCGTCTTGCCCCAATAATCCTTGGCGGCTACCGGTCGCGTTAGATTGCGGATCTCTGCCGGCAGGGCGGACCACAACACGACGGCATCTAAGTGACTGGAGTGGTTCGCAAAATAAATCCGCTGACAGGTGTCCGGCTGGCAATCGATCCAACGCACCGTGTAACCGCTGAAAAATCGCGCCGCAGCGATAATCACATTCCCCGTCAGCTTATGCCGCCAGTCCTGGACCGGTACGTGCCGGCGTTCGCACGCAGCGGGCGTTCGCTGCGTAGTATGTCGAGGATCAACGGCGGCAGCCACGGGCAGGCAGCTCCTGTGAGGGGAGATCGATAAAATGGGACATGCTTCCGGCCTGGCCCGGCGCGTGCGGTCGACTTCCGGCTCGCTAAGTATAGAAATCAACAAGCTAGAAATTTGCATCAAGCAAACATATTTTCCACACCATATATAGTTCTACGCTGCAGGCGGTGAATTGACCAGATCCGCAACACCACCAATCCCAGAGATAGCAGCACGGGCTGTCCACAGCGCCAGCACATCAAGCTATGATACCCTGCTGCCCTTCGACTCTGCAGGACTCGCCTGCCCGTCACAACTTACCCACCCCATACATTTGCAACTCGTTACAGGAGTGCGCTCCATGGAATCTTCGCTCGACCCCGTTCACCTAGCCATTGATTTAGGCGCTTCAAGCGGCCGAGTACTGGCCGGACGTGTGTTGGACGACGGCATCGAGCTGGAGGAAGTGCACCGCTTTGCTAACGGCGGCCTGCACCTGGGGCATCGACTAGTGTGGAATCTACTCGGCCAGTGGGAACATGTTTGCGAAGGCCTGCAGCGTGGCGCCGCCCGCTACGGCCAACGCATATCGAGCGTGGGCGCGGACACGTGGGGAGTCGACTACGTGCTGCTCGATCGCAACGACGACCTAATAGGTCCCTGTTTCCACTACCGCGATGCGCGCAATCGCGGCATGCTCGAACAAGCCTTGCGGCGCATGAGCCGCGAAGACATCTTTCGCGCCACCGGCCTGCAGTTCATGGAGATCAACACCCTTTATCAGCTACTCGCCATGCGCCTCGAAGAGTCGCCACTGCTGGAGATCGCCCAACGGCTACTAATGGTCCCAGACTTTCTCCACTGGCAGCTGTCAGGCGCAAAGGTCAACGAGTTCACCAATGCGTCGACTACCCAACTGCTCGACGCTAACACCGGCAATTGGAGCCGCCCTGTCCTGGATGCGATGGAGATCCCTAGCTCAATTTTTTCAACTCCAGTACAGCCCGGCGTCTCGCTAGGGCCGCTATTGCCGCAAGTTCGCGAACGGACCCATTTGCACGCAGACGTGCAAGTCATCGTCCCGGCCACTCATGACACCGCCTCCGCAGTGCTCGCCGTTCCCGCCGATTCATTCGCTCAGGATAACGTCGACTGGTGCTATATCAGTTGCGGTACTTGGTCGCTACTGGGTGCCGAGCTCGCCCGTCCGGTGCTTAGTCAGACGTGCCAACGTTACAACTTCACCAATGAAGGTGGAGTCAACGGAAGCGTGCGACTACTCAAGAACATCGCCGGGCTGTGGATTTTGCAACAGTGCCGCGAGCATTGGAAGCGGGAGGGACACCAATGGGGTTGGGAGCAGCTAATTACCTTGGCTATGCAGGTGCCGCCCATGCAGTCGATCATCGACACCGACGCCGAACCGTTCGTGGCGGCGAGCAATATGCCCGGTGCGATTGCCGAATTCTGTCGGCACACCGGACAGAAAGTTCCTCAGTCCGAGGGCGAGATCGTGCGCTGCACTCTACAGAGCCTGGCCCTGCGCTACCGCCTAACGCTTGGCTTCCTAGAGGAAGTCGTGGGACATCACTTCAACACGATCCACATGGTGGGGGGCGGCGTGCAGAACCGCCTGCTATGTCAGATGACCGCCGATGCCTGTGGGCGGTTGATAGTCGCCGGCCCCGTCGAAGCTACGGCGATCGGCAACGTCATGATGCAAGCCATCGGCTCAGGACGCCTGGGATCCGTCAGCGAAGCACGACAACTCGTGCGTTCAGCCCGCGACATCGCCCACTATGAACCACGCGACTCCGGCCGCTGGGACGAAGGTCTAGAGAGACTCAAACAGTGGCTCTAGAGCGTCTCAGAGTCTAACCGATACGGTTGCAGCCAATGCGGTTGCAACCACTAAGGTCGCCGCCAAGACCATGCAAAAATATTGCGCGCGTCCATATAACGCGCGGTCGTAGAACTGCTGCCGAGAACCACGACAATTGTCTCGCCGTCGCCTTGGGCCGCCTGACCCACCGCGATCAAACACGCGCCGGCAGCCGTGGTCGTGCCCGTTTTCATTCCCCAAAACCCCTGCTGTGCCAGCAGACGATTGGTGTTCTCCCAACGCACATTGCGAGTTTCGCCAGCCTGCCCGATCAACCGCGCTCCCCGCTGACGCGTCTGAACGATCTCGCGCATCAGCGGCAGTTGCCAAGCTGCACGAGCTAGTGTTGCCAGGTCAGCGGCCGAACTCAAATGTTTGTCGTCCGGCAGACCATGCGGATTGACGAAGTGCGTATCGCTCATCCCCAACTCTTCAGCTCGCCGGTTCATCGCCTCGATGAACTGGTCGTAAGCCGAATCTGTGTCAGCGGCATCAGGGTCAGCGGC
>CAKQWG010000088.1 GCA_934278005.1 uncultured Pirellulaceae bacterium
ACTACTTCGGACCGTTTGGCAGAGCGTGGGGCTGAGCGTCTGCTAAAGCTACGACAAGTCGCAGCACTACAAGGAGCAGTACCGCGGCCCACAAAAGCGGCTCAGCGTTAGGCATTCTGCACTCGCCTACTGAATCAACGCGCAGCGAATTGTTTAACGCCGAGCCGCAGCAGGCCGCAGATGCACACGTCAACTGGCCCAACGCACGAGGCTTTGTTGCACCACATCGCCGACCAATTCGACAATTGCGGCTTGCGCAGGCGACGGCTCGCGCTGTGCAGAGCGCAGCCCGTAAAGCTTTCTTACCGTTTGGTGTTTCTGACAGTCGAGCGGCCACTAAAGCTACGACGAGTCGCAGCACTACAAGGAGACGCGACGCTGCTGAGCAACACTTCGGACCGCATGCACTTGGAAAGCCTGTGGATTCAAGTCCCTTAGGCGCAGCAAGTAGGTCGATTCAACTCTTCGGGAGCTGCACGTCGGTGGCATGTGATGCGCTGCGGGGAAGATGATGGTATGCTGAATAGTACTAAACCCGGTCTGGATTGGCAGGCAGAATTGCCGCCGCGAAATTCCAGGATTAAGTTTATTGGTCTATTCTGTGAAAGGGATGTACGATGCTTTCTGTGCAACGCCGCTCCTTCTTGACATCCACGGCGAGTGGGTTGGGCCTAGCCGGCCTGCTGCGGGCTATCGGTCCCGTGCCCGCTGCCGAGCTCGCTGTGGGGCCTGGCATCGCTCGCTTCTCAGAAGAAGTCGAGCCATTGGTTCGCTTTCTGGAGGATACGCCTCAGGACAAGATTATCGAGCAGACGGCGCAGAGGATCAAAGCTGGTTTGAGCTATCGTCAGCTTTTGGCGGCGCTGCTGCTGGCCGGTGTACGCAATGTCCAGCCACGGCCTTCGGTGGGCTTTAAGTTTCATGCTGTGCTGGTCGTCAATTCGGCCCACTTGGCCAGTTTGAGTGGCCTGGATGAAGAGCGTTGGCTGCCGATCTTATGGGCCGTGGATAATTTCAAGAGCTCGCAAAGTCGCAATCAGCAGGAGGGGGCTTGGACGCTGCCAGCGGTCGACGAAGCCGCACTGCCCAACGCCGCTAGTTGCACGGCTGAGCTGCGTCGTGCGCTTGAGCAGTGGGACGAGGCGGCAGCCGATACGGCCATCACGAGCGTCGTGCGCGAGCGGGGAGCAAACCAAGTTTTTGAGCTGTTGGCGGAATATGCGGCGCGAGATTTCCGCAGTATCGGTCACAAGGTCATCTACCTGTCCAACGCTTTCCGAACTTTGCAGACCATCGGCTGGGATTACGCCGAGCCGGTGGCGCGGAGTTTGGTGTACGCCATGCTCAATCACACCGGTGAACCCAACCCCGCCGCGAGCGAATTGGCCGCCGACGCCTCGGGCAAAATGAATCGGCAACGCATCGATTCGATCCATCGCTTCCATAACATCGCACACAACCAGGCTGGCTCAGCTGACGATGGAGCCACGCTGGAATTAGTGCAAACCCTGCATCAAGCATCACCCGAAGAGGCCAGTGGACAGGTAGTCGCGTTGCTCAACAGCGGCGTGGCAGCGCAGGCCATATGGGATGGGCTGTTCGCATCCTCGGGCGAACTACTGATGCGGCAGCCAGGCATCGTCGCCCTGCATTCGGTGACCACTACCAATGCCATGCGTTACGCCTTTGCTACCTCGGGCAATGAGTCGACGCGAAAGTTTCTGTTGCTGCAAAATGCATCTTTCCTGAGCCATTTTCGCGAAGCCGCTGAGCAGCGCGGTAAATTGAGCGATGCGCGGATTACCGACTTTGCGGACTCAAGCCGTTTGCCTCAAGCAGATTCAGCTGGCACAGAGGCTGGCGAAATAGAAAAGTCAACGGCCGTAGCCGATGCATTTGCAGCCATGGGCGATAGTCGCCAGCAGGCGGCACAACAGGCGTTTGATTACTTGGCCTCTGGCGGCGATCCCCAGCATGTCGTCGACCATGCTCGGCGATTGGTGTTTCTCAAAGGTAATGATTCTCACGACTATAAATTCAGCTCAGCGGCGCTGGAGGATTATCGCGGTCTGTCTCCTAGGTGGCGCGACCGCTTTTTGTCAGCCTCGTTGTTTCAGTTGTGCGGACCTCATGAGCCGACGCGCCCGCTGGTTGAGCGGATTCGCACCGCCATTGGTTAACGATTACCGGGCAAATCGATAGCGCAATTGGTTAGGTATTGGCGCGCAAAGTGCCGATCTAGTGTGCTATAGTATCTCTGGCGGGCGGTATGCTCGCTGGTTGATTAACTTGTCCTGGGTGGCTTGGCTGCCGGCACACAAAACGCGGCGACTCTCAGCCAAGGAACACGACAATGTGGTGGTTAGTAAGCATATTATCGCTTATCGTTTTAATTATCGTAGCGGTGCATGCGCTGCGTGGCATGGCGATCTTGGATCGACTCAAGGCTGCTATGGATATTGTCGATTCTGCCAAATTTGAGGCGGCTGAGGGGTTTGAGCAGGCGCGACTGGACGAGCCCGATCTAGTGGGCTGGGTCCGGGCGGGTAACGACTGTCTAATGCTTTTTCGATCTGAGCACGGAACGCAGGTCAAAGAAGTAGTGGATGTCTCTTCGGACAGTTTCCATCCGAGCTTGGTAATCCACTTTCAAGACGGCCGGGCGGTGCGTTCTGATGAGGGAGAGTTGCTTGATAGGCGCCATCAGAAGAACGCTGAGGAACTGCTGCGGAAAGTTCGGCTGATCATGCGTCGACTGCACCCTCAACTGTTGGAAGACTATGACGGCTTTCACTATTGAGCTTGGATAGCTGAGCTTGCCAGCCGGACTTTCTATCATCGAGTCAATCTGAGCGCTTAGCTGAGCTCTTATTATCTGAGCGTCTTTGTGCCATCGGGTTGTGGCTTGAAGCGAGAAAAGTAGAGCTGGCAGGCGACCATACAGGCTAGCGAAAGCAGGCTGGCCAGGTAGCACGTGGGACGGAAGAAGGCTATAAAGTCACCCGATGGCTGCAGTGCATTGCGTGCCAGCATGACACCGATGTAGCCCAGGTAGGCGATGGCATCCGCCAAGTAGAGCAGGAAGACCAGATTGCCGCGGTCGCGCGTCATGGCGATCAAGCGTTCGAAAATCGTGGTGTGTGTGGCGACGTACGGCAGAAACAACCCGACGCCGATCAAGACCATAAAGGCGAAGGGCGAGATGATTCGCATCTGTTCCCCAAGCGTAGCCAGCAGCAAGATTAGCAATCCGGCGACACAGGTGGCTAGCGATAGTTGAAAGGCGCGATAGTTATTGATCACCAGTACCGCGGCACCGTTGGCAAGGGTGACCGCCAAGCCGACGCACAGCTCAGAGTAGCTAAACAATTCAGCCGATGTAGTCACTCCTAAACTTTTCCAGATGTCGGGCATGAAGTCCGAGCGAATGCTTTTGAGCAGACTGACTAGAAAGAACATCAACAGCAGTGGGATGAGTCCCCCGGCGTAGCGCTGGAAAAAGGCGGTTCGCTCCGCTGCATTTAACTGCACGCGTTCGCTCCTGGCGGCCACGTCGGCTGCCGACGGCTGCGGGATTTGGCTGAGCATCCACACGAATCCCAGGAGCGGCACTAAAAACAGTGCACCGGCGACCGCTGGCATCCAGAATTCATCGATGCCGGCGAGCAGCAGCGATTTGCCGACCGACTTCGTCACGCCGTCAGCCAAGATAAAGCTAGTGCACAGTCCGGCTGCCAGGGCTTCAGTGCGTTGTCTTCCCTCGAGAAATCCGAGCACGAGTCCAAAGATAATTCCCAGCGGCAAACCGTTCAGAAACAAACATAAAATGTTGTACGGCGGCGGCACCAGACCAAACAGAATCAAAGCGAATTCGGCAAGCAGAATTAGTCCGATGATACTCGCGGCACGATGCCGCGGAGCCATTTCCGAGACGACTTTGACACCGATGATTTTTGAGACGGCGTAGCCGAAGACTTGAGCCACTACGGCGATCGTCTTGTACTGCCATTCCCAAGCGGTGACATCGCTATACTGGCTGACAGTAAATGGTTTGCGAAAGGCAAACATGCAAAAGTAAGTGCCGAAAGCAGCCACTACGGCCCAGATGGTCGGACTCCAGTTGCGCGGTCTAGTTTCCATGCGAGGATCGGCTCAAAGTAAATGTTGACTGGGCACTTGGGAAGCGGCGTTAACTTTGGTTGGCATGACCAGGCAGCCCTTAGAGCAATACGTTGTCGATCAGGCGCGTGGTTCCTACGTGGGCGGCGATCAAAGCCACGGCTGGACGATCGAGCTGGCCAAGTGGTTGCAAGGTGTGTCGATCGACCACCCGCGCATAGTCAACGCGATCGACCCCTGCGCTCTGCAGTACGTGCTGCATGCTTTGCTCCAATTGGGCTATCTCTGTCGTTCCCGCGGCGGCTTGCTGTGCAACGAGCTTCAGCGCCTGAGATAAACCTAGCGCAATCTCTCGCTGTGAGGCAGATAGGTAACGATTGCGACTGCTCAATGCTAATCCGTCGGGTTCACGCACCGTTTCACAGCCTTCGACTTCAATGGGCACATTCAAGTCGTTGACCATGTGGCGAATCACGCTCAGCTGCTGGAAATCCTTTTGCCCGAAATAGGCCACACTGGCGGGTAGAATGTGGAAAAGCTTCAAGACGACTGTGGCCACACCGCGGAAGTGCTCAGGTCGGAATTCCCCCTCCAGCGGCCGAGCGACCGAAGGTGGCTGAACGAACGTAGAGAATCCAGCCGGGTAGATCTCCTCGGGCGTGGGTAGAAAGACCAGATCGGTTTGGTGTTCGCGCAGTAAACGCAAATCATCATCGATTGTTCTAGGGTAGCGACTGAGATCTTCATTGGCGGCAAACTGGGTTGGATTGACGAAGATCGTTGCTACACTCTTATCGCACTTCGCACGGCTTCGCGCAACCAGTGCCAGATGGCCTGCATGCAGTGCGCCCATGGTTGGAACGAGGCCGATGCTCGCGCCGGCCTTCCGCCACTGGGCAACTTGAGTGTGGGCCGCCGAACGACTTTCAACTATCTTCATGCATTGCACCCTAAGCACTTGCGAATTTGATTCGGTAACTTGAGAACAGAGATTGTAGTCCAATGAGCTCCGTTTGCGTCATCAATGTAGTTGGTTTGACTTCCACGCTCGTGCAGCATGCGCCGCGCATTGCCAGCCTGGGGGAGGCCCGTCCATGGACGAGCCCCTACCCTGCGGTAACGTGCACTTCGCAAGCCACCATGTTGACGGGCCTGGCGCCGCGAGAGCACGGCATTGTCGGTAACGGCTGGCTGTTCCGCGAGACGGGCGAGGTGCGTTTTTGGCAACAATCTAATCGTCTTATGCAGGGCGAAAAACTATACCAGGGGGTGGCCACCGCCAAAATGTTTTGGTGGTTCAATCAAGGAGCCCCGGTAAATTGGTATGCCACACCCAAACCGCATTACGGCTGTGACGGTTCCAAGGCCTTTGATATTCTCGATGAAACTGGAACGGAATTAGTCGAACACCTGGGCGACTTTCCGTTTTTCAGCTTCTGGGGCCCTCGCGCTGGTCTGCCCAGTTCTCAGTGGATTGCCGAGGCTACCGCGCGAGTCATGCGTGTGCAGCGCCCGCAGTTGACGCTGTGCTACCTGCCGCACCTGGACTACGATTTTCAAAGATTGACTGTGCATGATCCTCAACGAGTGGCCGAGGTCGATCGCTGCGCGGGAGTCGTTATCGACGCCGCGGCAGAGATTGGCGCAACCGTGGTGGTGGTCTCCGAGTACGGACTGGTACCTGTTTCGCGACCAGTGCTCATCAATCGTGCGCTGCGGCAAGCGGGATTGCTGGAGGTCCGCGATGGCCCCTTTGGCGAAATGCTGATGCCGCTAGACTCGCGAGCCTTCGCCGTGGCCGATCATCAACTGGCCCACTTGTACATCAACGATCCCGCCGTTGCGCACGAGGTGCGGCGGATTGTCGAGGGTCTCGATGGGGTGGCGCAGGTCGTTGACCCTGGTGACATCGAGCTGGATCATCCACGCAGTGGCGAGTTAATCGCGCTGGCCGACAAGGACGCTTGGTTCGTCTATTACTACTGGCTAGATGATCGCCGCGCTCCGGACTTTGCACGCACTGTGGACATTCATCGCAAGCCTGGATACGATCCGTGCGAATTGTTTGCTACGTCGAATCTACGTGCGGCGGCACGATTGGCGCAAAAAAAATTGGGCTTCCGCTACAAGATGGATGTCACGCCGCTCGATCCAGGTTTGGTTAAGGGTAGTCATGGTCTGCGTCCACCCTCTGAGCATGGTCCCGTCATCGTTGGCCAGGAGCCTCCCGCTTCGATGATCGACTTCAAAAGTTACGCTCGAAGATTGTTGCGGGCTTGATAAGTCCTGGCTGATGGCGGTCAATTAAATGTACAGCAGCCAGGTGCAGCCACGTGAAGAAGCTACTGAGCGACACCGGCTTTTTGCAGCACGATATTTAGGGCTTGTGTATTGCGCTCAAAATTCTGTTCGTACGCCTGTTTCGATTCGGCTGAACTGAACAGCAGGATGTTGCCGCTGGACTGGTCGTGTAGTCCGTGTTGGATGCTGCCTTCAACCAGTTTGCCTTCGTTGAGAAAGGTCATGGCGTCGTAGCCCGACATCACTGGACTGCAGCGATCGGGACTGCGTAGGAACTCTTGCATAGCTTCTTGGCTGCTCAGTTGGTAGATGCGGCCGCGGTGTCTGACCGCAAACTGCGGCTGGCCGACGATCCAGTTCCCCTGGCCCTGGAGTGCCACAGGGCAATATCCATCGAGTGCAATCGACACTGGCTCGCTGGCTGCGACGGTGGCGGAGTGTGTGCTCGTGGGCTGTAGCGAACTGGCAGAAGCGTTGTCAGTGTGATTGCCAGTAAGTGCGCTGCCTGCAGCGTACGCACTAGCTTTAGCGGCCGCGTTGGCTTCCGGGCTGAGCGCAGCGCGAGGCTGAAAGGAGACTGTGCTCGTGGGAATCTTCGGCGAACTGGTAGGATTGGAATTGTAGTGTGGGTTGTCCAGCATTTGCGATTGGCCGGCACTTGAACCGGAGTGGCTGGGTTGATTCCAAGCATTGGCAGGCGGCGCAACGGCCGCTACGGCAGCCGCGGGCACGCTTGGGGCGGTGGACATCAATGCGGCCAGCGGGTCGGTGCTGCGGCTGGGCAGGCTGGGACCTATCTGGGCGGTCGTATCCATGGGAGGCAAGCGGCCCAGCGTCGTGTTCAACGCGTGTTGCTGACTGGCAGACGCAACTTGATTTCCGGCAGCTTGGACGGCTGTTGAGACGGCCTGTGGTTGGTCTTGGCTGAGCACAGGCCCGCTGGTAACGCCCGCATTGGGTGCCAAGCTTTGGGGGAGCTGTTGTCTGTCGGCTGAAGTGGCTTGAACGTAAAAGTTGGGTCCTTGCGGATTGCCCGCAGCGACTTGTCCAGCCGGTGGCAGGCCGATGCTCGATGCGACGTTTGGCTGTGCACCGCCCGGTTGTGTATTGGCAAGCGATGCATTGCCAGGCGACGTGGCGGGCCAAGCAGTGCCAGTCGCCGCCGGCGTGCTGCTGGGAATGCTGCCGTTGGCAGCGATGCTAGTAGTCGTCGCAGCCTGTGGAGGGTTCGCCTGTGGAGGGGTCGTCTGTGGAGGGGTCGTCTGTGGAGGGGTCGTCTGTGGAGCGGGTTGGGCGTAGTTGGCAACTTGAGAGGTAACTTGTTGAGCGTTGTTGGACTGCTCCGCGGCGAGCATGGCATTGCGGTCGCGGTTCATAACAGCGACTGCGTGTAGGACGCCTAGGTATTCACCGGCGGTCTGCTTGCACACGCCCTGGTCGAGCGTTTTGCCGTCGGGGCTTATAAACACGTCGGTCGGCCAGCTGTGCACGCCGTACTGGGCGGCCGTTTCTCTGTCTTGGCTGGCGTTGACGCGAACGCAGATGAAGTATTTATTGAGCGTTTCGATCACTTCGCTGCGGCTCAACACATTTTGCTCGAGCACCTTGCAGGGCAGGCAATTATCCCCGTAGAAATGCAGCACCACTGGCACCTTGTACTCCATCGACGCGCGGCGCGCGGTGGGCACATCGGGAGCCCAGTGGATCTCTTGTGCGTAGCTGTTTTGGCTGGAAAGGGTTTGGATGGCCAGAGCCAAGGCTAGTACCATGCAAAAGTAGGTGGTTTTGCGGCTCGACATGGTCGGTTCCTTCCAGAACATGCAGTTGTTTACGTCTTGCTCGGACTCTACACGAGGCGGGCGGTGGGGGCTGGTGGCCGTGATTTGAGGTGACGCTGAAAAGCTGCGCACCAACCCACGCCCTGCTGATTTGCTACCCTGCAAAGTCGGTAGAGCCCTTGTACGATCTATCGGTTTGGCTGACTTTAGCACTTAAAGCGATTGTAGTAAAAATGCCAAAAATAGAAGATTTGAGTGCTATCAAAGCCAGTTTGACTTGACATCGAGCTTACAATGGATAATATTCGACTTACGAACAAACAATTAAGGATTCTTCAGCGGAATTGCCGCTCGACCGCCTTTGGGTCTCCTCCACAAGTCAAAGAAGTTCGCGACTTGTACGTCTTGGCTGACCATCGTTAAACATGCGGTTTAAGGTTTTGTGCTCTCGCTCTGGGTTGTTAGGAAGCTGGTAAGCGTCCATCAGCGCGGGCTTTATCCCGAGCAGGCTAGAAGAATCGACCATTATTGGTCCCTATGTTATTTGATTCTGAGTGGAGCGTTAGGCATCCGAGGAGCGGATGCTGATGACGAAGTGACTGAGGGCACCGCGCCGGTTATTCCACCGGAGCTCATTCCCTGCTTCGTTGAACTTTCATTGATCTTCCTAGGCCTGCTGTCGAGTACATATCCGCACCCTTAAAATCGCGCAAACGATGGTGCAATGAGGATGCTTGGCGGCTCATCTTAAATGCTGGATCTGAACTGCATGGCAAAGAAAAAGAGGTTTCGCCCACGTACCGGCGGAGGTTCGCCTACTCAAAGTGGCAACCGTGACACTGGCCGCGATTCAAGTCGTGGCTCCGCTGGATATTCTTCAAACTCCCCCAGCGGTCGCCGGCGTCCAACGTCCAACCGCCGGCGCAATGAATACGGTTCGAGCAACGGAAACAACGAATCGTTCCCTGAGCCGGCTGTCGACGAAAATGGAGAGATCGCGTTGGTCGAATTCTCCGGCATCCTGGAGATGCATCCCAACGGATACGGTTTTCTACGCAGCGGCGAAAACAATTACACGCGCGAGCGCACCGACCCCTTCGTTCCCGGGACGATGATCGAGAAGTTCGGCTTGCGACAGGGTGTGCTGATTAAGTCCATGATGCAGCCCGGCCGACGCCAGCAGGGGCCTCGCGTCCGTGAGATCATGGACGTCGACGGCATGAAGCCCGAAGAGTACATCAATGTCAAGCATTTTGATGACGACAAGGCATTGACGCCGATCAATCCCGAGCAGTGGTTGCATTTGGAAACGGGACCAGAACCGTTGACCAATCGCATCATCGATTTGTTGGCTCCCTTTGGTAAAGGTCAGCGGGCGCTGATCGTCGCTCCGCCGCGCAGCGGTAAGACGATCATGCTGCAGCACATCAGTCGCGGCATTGCGCTCAATCACCCCGAAGTCACGTTGTTGGTCTTGCTGATCGACGAGCGACCGGAAGAGGTGACGGATATGAAACGCAATGTCATCAACGGAGAGGTGATCGCTAGTAGTTTGGACATGGACGTCGATAGCCATGTGCGTCTGAGCCAATTAGTCATCGACCGTTGCAAGCGTCTGACCGAGATGGGCAAAGATGTTTTCTTACTGATGGACTCGATTACGCGTCTGGCTCGTGCGTTTAACAAGTGGGTCAGTAGTAGTGGCCCGACGATGTCTGGCGGTGTGAATATCAAGGCTATGGATATTCCAAAGAAGCTCTTCGCTTCGGCGCGTGCTTTCGCCGAGGGGGGCTCGCTGACCATCGTCGGCACAGCGCTGGTGGATACCGGCAGCCGCATGGACGATTTGATCTTCCAGGAGTTCAAGGGGACCGGCAACATGGAGCTGGTTCTCGATCGTCGCCTAGCGGAGCGGCGCGTCTGGCCAGCCATCGACATCTCCCTCTCAGGAACGCGTCGTGAAGAGCTGTTGCATGACGAAGAGACGCTCAATGCGGTAACCATGCTACGCCGCACGCTCAACACCATGCATCCAGTGGAGGCTATGGAGCAATTGACCAAGCAATTGGGCCGCTTCAAGACCAACAAGGAATTCATTCGGCTTATCTCTGCCGCAAAAGTGCTCGATTGATCCGCTACAATCGGAACAGCTTTACTAATCATGTCGTCCCACAAACGCCGATGCTGTAGATAGGCTGTGGGTACGCTTTGCACGATTGCTAGCTTGCAGCCAATTCATACGGAGCGCCTGTTCGAAGGTCTGTGGCGCTCAGGTTCTCTTCTCGCATAAATGGGTTGGCAAGCAGGATGAAAGAAGGTTTCTACTCCAAGAAATCCGCTTTGGGAGTCCCCAATGCTCTCATATTGCTGATGTTGGTTTTCTTCTTCGTTCCCTTTGCCGGGCGCGGTGCCAGAATGGCTCTGCAGAAGACCGAGAACAATGTTAAGGACTGGCTGCCATCGGATTTTCGCGAAACGGAGGAACTGGCTTGGTTTGCCAAGAAGTTTGTGAGCGAACAGTTCGTGGTGGCGACCTGGCAAGGCTGCAGTCAGGACGACCAGCGTCTGAAGCTGTTTTTGAGCAAATTGCAGAGCGAGTTGGCTCCTACGGGGGCTGAAGATCCTACCGACGAATTCTATCGCGCTAAGAAGTTGGGGGCAGAATACGCACTGTTTGTTGGCAAAGATTACGCTACCAACTGGGGCGGAAAAAACGAGAAGTGGCTGATCGACGAGAACGGTCGTTCTTACTATATCACCCCCGATGGACGGCTGTACCGCTGGGATGGTAATCCCAACGTGGTCAATGCTATTGGCCGCGCGTTCTCACGAGCGACTGGCGGTTTCACGTTGGAGGGGCAATTCATTGCTGCCTTTGGCGATCCAAGCACGGAGACTAAGCCGAATCCATTTTGGGCTGATCCGCGCTTGCTCTCGGCGCCCCTGTTGAAGACGATTGAGACAGGCCCCGAGGTGGTCGAGCGATTGGCGGGGCCCGGTGGCTCGTTGGCTACGCCGACTGAACCAACCGCCGGCCAGCGAGATGCTATCGCGCGTCTGACAGGCACCCTCTACGGACCTCCAGTGCCGAGCGGTTTTTCTTGGAAAAGCGCCGATCTGCCCAATCTGCTCGAGCCCGCTAAACTGGCCGAACTGCCCAAGGGCTGGCAGGACACTTGGGATCTAGTCGTGCAGCGGGCCATCGACAGCAATTATGCCGGTGATCTGCTCGCTTTTCAGAACGCCGACCCCGTCGATCAATCTCGTGTGTGGTACGAGTTCTTCGATGCTGTCGACGTAACCGAACCGGATCGACAAACCAGCGTGGTATTGACGCTGTCTGAGCCAGCTCGACGCAACCTGGGGCGTGTCATCGGGCGTGGCATGCTGGGGCAAACACGCGGCCGTTTATTTGATATCGGTGAAGAGTGCGGGATTGGCACTCCGGCGGTACCAACGACCGCCCCGCCGCCGTTTTCGTGGCTAGCAGCGAAGCCACTGGTCGCCGAACCGATCATGCACATCGGCGGACCACCTGTAGACAACGTGGCGATCGACGAAGAGGGAACGATTACTCTGGTGCGCCTCATAGGCTACTCGCTGGCCTTGGGATTGGGGCTGTCGCTGCTGCTGCTGCGATCGCTCAAGCTGATGATGATGGTGTTCTTCGTCGGCGGCGTCGCGGCCATGTCCAGCCTGAGTATGGTGTGGTGGGGCAATGCCTCGGTCGATGCGATTTTGCTGACGATGCCATCGCTGGTCTACGTCCTGGGCATGGCCGGGGCCGTGCATATCGTCAACTACTATCGCGAAGCGGTGGCCGAAGGAGGGCAAGCTGGCGCGGCAGAGCGGGCTATCAAGCACGCCCTACTACCCTGCTCCCTGGCGGCACTGACCACGGCGATCGGCTTGATGTCGTTGTGCTCAAGCAACATTTTGCCGATTCGCAAGTTCGGCATTTTCTCTGCGCTGGGTGTCATCGCCACGCTGGCACTGCTGTTTATTTATCTCCCTTCGGCGCTGACGATGTTTCCGCCCGCTACGGGCAAGGGAAATGAAGCCGCGCGGCGAACGCACACTATCATTCTTCGCTTCTGGGAGCGGATTGGTGCATTCATCATTAGGCGCCACTGGTATGTCAATGCGGCCTGTGTCATCGTCTTTATAGGAATGGGACTAGGGCTATTTCAGATCAAGACCAGCGTGCAACTGCTCAAAATGTTCGATTCCGACTCGCAGATCATTCGCGATTACGGCTGGTTGGAAGAGCATTTCGGACGCTTGGTGCCAATGGAATTGGTGGTTCGCTTTCCCCAGCCGCTGCAGCGACCGGCCGAGGCGGATGGCACGCTGACTCAGGAAGATCTGCGCCAGGCGCGCGTACAGTTGAGCTTGCTGGAACGTGCCGAAGCGGTGTCGCGCATCCAGGCGGTGATGCAGGACGAATTCGGCTACAAGGGGCAGAACATTGTTGGCCAAGGTATGTCAGCGATCACCTTCTTGCGCGAGATCCCAGATCCCACACGGGGTTTTGACTGGCAGCGCACCGCGTTTGACCGCTTGCTTCAGAAGTCGCGCAGCGAACTGCTTGAATCAGACTATTTGGCGATTGAAAAAGATGGTCCGGCCGAGGGTGCGGAACTATGGCGAGTTAGTCTGCGGCTGGGTGCACTGAATGATGTCGATTATGGCGAGTTCGTTAAGACGTTGCGAACGGTGGTCGAACCGGTAGTGACCAGTTACCGTGTGCGCCACGAAGTATTGCAGGCCATTGTACAAGAGTCCAAGGAGTCGCAGGGACGCATCATCGGCAACGTGCTAGTGTTGGGCCACAGTGGCCCCAAAGCTGCGTCAACTGCTGCATCAACTGCTGCATCAACTGCTGC
>CAKQWG010000089.1 GCA_934278005.1 uncultured Pirellulaceae bacterium
TGCGACGCGGCCCAGAGATAGCACTTACCGCTGCCTGCAAATTGTCTGCCGGTAACGGAACTATAGCACCTTGCTGGATGGAACAAACCATCCCTCAACGTGCTGTGTCCCCTGACGAGGGGAGGCTAACGGTCCAGCCATCGGCCTAGCATAGCCTCGCTCAGCTGCACAGCTTGCTAAACGGTGAGTACAAGCAGAGGGCTGCGCGGCAGCTCTTTGTAGTGCTGCGACTGGTCGTAGCTTTGGCGGTGGCTAGGTCGTACAGCAAGTCAGACGTTAAGAACGCCTTCTGGGCCGCGCAAAAGCTTCTGCCTCTGCTCGCGCTGCACTACAATTTAGTTGACGCAGAGTTTTAACTTGCATAGTGGAGTCACGAAGAGGACTCTTCGCAGCCCAGGCATAATTGCCTACCGTTTTTGTGTGGGGTCGCCAGAGCGAACTCTAAAGCGGCGACAAGTCGCAGCACTACAAGGAGCTGCGACGCGGCACTAAAAAAAGCGCTTACCGCTTGAAGATTCTCCATAACTGAGCGCGTGCTGCAACTCGGATAAGGTGCAGCACAGCTACAATAGCTAGGCAGCCCTCGCAAATGCAACGGCGAGCCAGTGCAGTGCGCGGGCCGTACTCAATTAATCACGCGTGGCTTGCATGTAACGCATGACGTAATACAGCAGCGTCAGCACAGCTTGCAGCGTAGCAGCCACATAAGTCAGAGCTGCCGCATTGAGCACTCGGCTGACATAGTGCAACTCCGCACCTGAAACGATCCCAAGATTCACCAACTGAGTTTTAGCTCGCGCACTCGCATCGAATTCCACAGGCAGGTTGATTAGCTGAAAAGCCACCGTCGCCCCAAAGGCGACAATCCCGGCTAGGAACACCCACTTGCCTAGCACCGAAGCACCAGTGGAAATAACCATCACCATCCCGACCATCAACAGAATCGTACCGATGCTGCTGCCAAAATTGGCAGCCGGAACGGCCAAGTTGCGAATTACCAGCGGGGCATAATTCCTCGCATCCTGCAGCGCATGCCCCGCTTCGTGAGCGGCGATGCCGACCGAGGCCATGGAACTGCCGCTATAGACCTCGGGGCTCAGGCGCAGTACTTTACCACGCGGGTCGTAGTGATCGGAGAGATGCCCTGGAACTTGTTCGATCTCCACATTTTGCAATCCGCCGGCATCCAGAACGCGTCGCGCCGCCGCATAACCGCTCATCGACGCGCGAACTTGACTCATCTGCGCATAAGCTGACTTGACTTTCCACTGCGCGTACATGGCCAGCAGGAACGCTGGGGCGATGAACAGCAAAAACATCGGGTCGAAGAACATGACAAAGCCATCCTAAGGGAGAGTGAAAGCTGCTAAATTGACTGCCCAAACGGCGAATGGACATGAGTTAGCAGATTGTGGGCCAAAAATCATCAGCTTTCCATCACCCAGGGCTGGAAACTTGCCGAATTGATGGCATCGGGGCTTGTGGTAAACAGGGGCTGTCGGATACATTTTGTGCTACGAATCGGCGATAATTCACGAATCACTCGCCGCATCCTATTTGCCAGAGTGGCGGAATGGCAGACGCGCTGGACTCAAAATCCAGTGTCCGCAAGGACGTGTGGGTTCGAGTCCCACCTCTGGTACCTGCAAAGACTGCACAAACCAACAGCCAGCTACAAGTAAAAATTTAGGCCGGAAAAGGGAACATGCCAACAATTAATCAACTGGTCAAACGCAATCGGGTGGTCCAACGTACGACTACCAAGTCGATCGTGTTGGAGAAATGCCCTCAGAAGCAAGGGGTGTGCATCCAGGTTCGGACGATGACTCCTAAGAAGCCTAACTCGGCCCTACGGAAAATCACCCGGGTTCGCTTGTCCAACGGCAAAGAAGTCACCGTTTACATCCCCGGCGAGGGCCACAACCTACAGGAGCACTCGATCGTGCTGGTGCGGGGTGGACGAGTCCGCGATTTGCCGGGTGTGCGTTACCACATTGTGCGTGGAGCTCGCGATACGCTCGGCGTAGACGGTCGCAAGCAAGCTCGCAGCCGCTATGGTGCTAAGAAGCCTTAGTGGTCTGTGCCCCAGCCTGCCGCGTTAGCTGGCATGCCTCACTCCCCAGTGCCAGATATCATCGTTCATTTCAGGAAATAGCTAAGTAGTAAGTTATGGGAAAGATCACAGCAAGTCGCGAATCGCTTCGTCCCGATCCAAAGCACCAATCCTTGTTGGCTGGTAAATTCATCAACTGCTTGATGTACGACGGCAAGAAGAGTACGGCTCAGGCGGTGTTTTATAACGCCCTCGACGTAGTTGCGGAAAAGGTCACCGACCGCCCAGCCATCGAAGTCTTCGAAGCGGCAGTAGAAAACGTCAAGCCGTTTATCGAAGTCCGGTCCAAGCGCGTGGGGGGAGCCTCCTACCAAGTTCCGATGCAGGTCAATCGCGCACGTCAGCAGTCGTTGGCTATCCGCTGGATCTTGCTGGCGATTCGCGAGAAAAAGGGTCGTGCTATCCATCAACGCCTAGCTGAGGAAATCTTGGCTGCCTACCGCAAGGAAGGTACCGCGATGAGCCGCCGCGAAAATACCCACCGCATGGCTGATGCCAACAAGGCCTTTGCTCACTTCGCGTGGTAGGTCAAGCAGGCGGTCCAGTTGGGAACATGTGAGCCGTGTCATTTGCGAGCAGATGCCACGGCTTTTTTTCTGCGCCGATTGGCGTAAAGTAGTCTGCTTCAAACAGGACTACTCGATCACTCACCCGCACAGTGAAGGCTCCGTGGCCATGGCTCGCGATCTAGAATCGCTCAGAAATATCGGTATTATTGCGCACATTGATGCAGGCAAAACCACGGTCACCGAGCGCATGCTCTACGTCAGCGGTGCTAAGCACCGCGCGGGAGGTGTCGACTCGGGCACGACTGAAACCGATGACGACCCCGAGGAGCAGGAGCGTGGCATCACGATCTACTCGGCCTGCGTGACATTCCGCTGGAAAGACAGCGTGGTCAATTTGATAGATACCCCCGGCCACGTCGACTTCACCGCCGAGGTGGAACGCTGCCTGCGCGTACTCGACGGCGCAGTGGTAGTCTTCAGCGCTCGCGAGGGTGTCGAGGCGCAGAGTGAGACAGTCTGGCGCCAGGCCGACCGCTATGAAGTCCCGCGTATCGTGTTCATCAATAAACTCGATCGCGAAGGGGCGGACTTCTACCGCGTACTCGAAGAAATCGCTCCGCGTCTAAACGCCAACCCGGTTGCGATTCAAATACCTGTCGGCATGGGACCGCCGCACGTCCGCGATCCGTTCAAGGGCATGATCGACTTAGTAGAGATGCAGTTTCTGAGTTTCTCCACCGGGGATGACGGCAAACAGATTATCGCGGGTCCCATCCCAGATGATCTGCTGGAGGATGCCAATAGCTGGCGGGAGCTGATGCTTGAATCACTCTACAGCATCAACACTGAAATGATGGAACTGGCGCTGGAAGAGAAACCGATTCCGACGCAACTGATTCGCAAGGCGCTGCGCGAGGGCTGTATCGCTCGCCAGATCCAGCCGGTACTCTGCGGATCGGCTCTCCACGGAATGGGAGTTCAGCCGGTGCTAGATGCCGTGAGCTACTACCTGCCGTGTCCATTGGACCGACCAGCCGTCGTAGGTGTGGATCCTAAGAACCGCGACAAACAACTCACTCGCAATCCCTCGGCAGACGATCCGTTTTGCGCGCTGGTGTTTAAGATTCTGCCGGCTAAAACCGGAGATCTGTATTGGATTCGCGTCTACTCCGGTACGCTCGATTCCAACTCGCGAGTCTATAACCCCAATCGCGACATCAAAGAGAACGTGGCTCAACTGTGGCAGATCCACGCCACTAAAAAAGAGCGGCAAGGGCAACTACAGCGGCTTGAATGCGGCGATATCGCGTGTGCCATTGGACCTCGCAATTCGATTACGGGCGATACCCTGTGCGACACGCGAGCGCACATCGAGCTGCCCAGCATCCACTTTGCTCAAGCTGTACTGTCGATGGCCATCGAGCCAGAGAATACCACCGAGCGGAAAAAGTTGTCGGAAGTACTGGATATGCTCAAGCGGCAGGATCCAACGTTCCATGCACGAGAGAGCGAGGAATCCGGTCAGACGCTAATCTTTGGCATGGGTGAGCTGCACCTGGATGTCATCAAACATCGCCTGACGCGAGACTTCAATCTGAATGTCAAGTTCTACAAGCCGCGCGTCAATTACCGCGAAACGATCGCAGATAAATCGACCGTGGTGGGTCAGTGCAACAAGCAGATTGGTGCAGTGCAGTTATTCGCGCGTGTGAAAGTTGCCTTGGAGCCACTGGAAGACGCTTCAGCGGATGTCATCGTACTAGATCAGTTTTTCGGCGAAGGTGCATTACCGGACGAACTCAAGACGGTGATATTGCAGGAACTGCGTGAGCGGGCCAAGGGGGGCGGTATCATCGGCAGCTTCCCGCTGACCGGTATTCGAATCAGCCTAATCGGTGGCGAGATGCGCGAAGTTGGCTCAGACGAAGTCGCCTTTCGCATCGCTGCCAATGATGCGTTCGATGCGGGACTGCAGGCCGGCACGCCCACTTTGCTTGAGCCTATCATGCGGATGGACATCGTGACCCCGGACGACTATGTGGGTGAAATCGTGGGCGATCTGCAGCAGCGACGAGCTACGATTGAATCGACCGAATCGCGCGGCGTGATGACAGGCTTGATTGCCTACGCTCCACTGAATGAGTTGTTCGGCTACTCGTCTGCGATTCGCTCGCTGAGCCAAGGCCGCGCGAGTTGTTCGATGGAGCCACACGGTTACCAACCAGCACCCCCTGAGGATGCCCACGGATTCGGAATGTAATTGGCGAATTTGGCCATGCAGTATTATGAAGTAACGCTACCCAGCATCGTCGAGAATCTTGCGCTCGACGAGGCTCTTCTGGAGGAGGCCCAAGCCAGCCTGGCGGGGAGCGAAGCGCTAAGAATCTGGCAAGCGGACAGTCCATTCGTAGTGCTCGGTCGCAGCAGCCGCGTGGCCGATGAAGTCGAACACTCACTTGCCCAGCAGCAAGCGATTCCGGTCTTGCGCCGCGTTAGCGGGGGTGCGACCGTTGTGGCCGGCCCGGGCTGTATGTTTTATGCGTTGGTGCTTTCTCTAGAACAGCGCCCACAGCTGCGGATGATCGACCAAGCTCACCGGTACGTAATGGGCCAAATGCAGTCAGCCCTACAAACTCTCGTGCCCCAACTGGAATTTGATGGCACGTGCGACCTGGTAGTAGCGGGCCGCAAAGTCAGCGGCAATAGCGTGCGTCTGATTCGCGACTGGATGCTCTACCACGGTACACTGCTTTTAGATATGGATTTAACTCTGGTAGATCGTCTGCTGAAACATCCGCCACGCGAGCCCGAGTATCGTGCAGGACGGGCACACGCAGACTTCTTAGCCAATATGCACATTCCCTATCAAGCGGCGGCCAGCGCGCTATACGCGAACTGGCCCATCGCACAGAAAGTCAACCCGCTGCCTTTAGATCGCATTGCATCGCTGGTACGCGACAAATACTCGCAAGACTCGTGGAATCTAGCTCGCTGAACGCTTTGGCGCACACAGCCCGCGGTCGCAGAATTTCACCGCCCCAGCCCCAGTCCTTCTGAACTGGTCCTTGAACAGCCGTGTGTGAAGCTCGTCGCCACGCCCACACATGCCCTACATGATCGTTAGCCCGAACCTAAGGTATTCCAATTCCGATGCCCGATTCGTCACAATTGACCTACCGCGTCCGCTTCAGTGAAGCTCATCACCACATCATCGACGTTGAGCTGTGGATTGGCCCTGGCGTAGTCGCAGCTGATACGCGTACCGCCCACCGACCGCTGGAGTTGGTATTCCCCGTATGGACGCCGGGAAGCTATATGGTGCGAGAGTACACACGAAACATTGAGGCTCTGTCCGCCTGGGAATGCGATGGCCTCGACGGGGATTGCGATAGCCATTTGACGCTGCAGCGGCACGGCAAAAATCGCTGGCGGATTGCGCCGAGTACACCTCAAGCCACGGTCTGCGTGCGATACCGACTGTATTGCCGCGAGATGTCGGTGCGGACCAATTGGATCGAGCGCGACTACGGCTTCTTAACTGGAGCCGCTACGTTCCCATACATCGAAGGCGCCCAGGACCATCCCATTCAGTTGCAGTTGGAACTACCCAGCGCTTGGCGTCAGGTGGCTACATCACTGGAAAAGCTGGAGCACATCGACAATCGCGTTCGTTTGAAAGCGGTCGACTACGATGAAGTGGTCGATTCTCCGATCGTATGCGGCAATTTTGATCTGCGCGAATTCGATGTAGCAGGCAAGCCGCACTACATGGCCAATGTCGGCGGCGATCAGTTGTGGGACATGGATCGCGCAGTGGCGGACACACAAACTATCGTTGCCTATCACCACCAGTTTTGGCAAACCGTTCCCTACGAGCAGTATTGGTTCATCAACCTCAACGCCGAGACGCGCGGCGGTTTAGAACACGACAACTCGACTGTGCTCATGAGCTCTCGGTGGACCATGCACCGCCGCGAGTCGTATATAGACTGGCTGGCGCTGGTTAGCCACGAATTCTTTCACACTTGGAATGTGCGCCGCTTGCGCCCCAAAGCGCTCATGCATTATGACTACGAAGCGGAGCAGTTCGTGGCCGAACTGTGGATTGCTGAAGGGATCACCAGCTACTTTGACGACTTGGCTTTGGTCCGTACCGGGCTCTGCACACGCGACGAATATCTAGCTCGGCTGACTAAAATTGTACAGACCGTACAGTCCTCGCCGGGCCGCTTAGTGCAAGACTTGCGCAATGCTTCGTGGGATGCTTGGACCAAGCACTATCGCCCTGATGAAAACAGTGGCAATTCGCGCATTAGCTACTATCTCAAGGGCGCAGTGGTGGCTTGGCTACTGGACGTCCAGCTGCAACGGCTCAGCGACGGAGCCACCAATTTGGCCGATGTCATGCGTGTGCTGTGGCAGCGACATCTGAAGACCGGCTACACGCTCGAAGACTTCGAACTGATCGTCGAAGAACTCGGCAATACCGATCTGCGACAGTGGCTCGAGCTGACCGTCCGCGAGGCGCGAGAGGTCGATTATCAGCCAGCCTTCGACTGGTTTGGTCTGCAATTCAAAGCCGAGGACAACGCCAAGAAAAGCAACTTCGCTAGAGCCTGGATCGGATCGCAATCGACCGGTTCCGAGGGTAAGCTCATCGTCCGCAACGTGCTCCGCGACAGCCCGTCGGATCGCGCGGGACTAAATGTCGACGACGAACTTCTGGCCCTCGACGGCTATCGCCTAAGCCCTGATACGTGGCCTGGACATCTAGAGATGTTTGAGCCGGAGCAGGAACTGGAGCTACTCGTATCGCGGCGTGGCAAGATCGTGCCGCTTAAGATAACACTCGGCAAAAAGCCGCCCCACAATTGGGAGCTGGCCGTCGACAATACGGCCAGCCCGGCTGCCAAACAGCGTCAGGACAAGTGGCTAACGTAAACTGCCGCGTTCAACGAGGTCGCGTTCAACCGCGTGTCCCACATCCCGCGCAGACCAGCTTACAAGCACGGCGACTGCCATGGCAGCCGGCAGCGGGCAGCCCTAAACGATCTTCCATTTGTCGAGCTCTTGGGTCTCGCGTTTGACATCGCTGCCATCGGGCGTTTCATCCGAATCGCGTTCAAACCAGCTGTCTTCAAATTTGATGTAACCGCCTTCGCCGCGTGCGCCCTTGGCGAGGGCCACGTTGGTTGTCAGCGAGATTACGGCATCGGCCATGGCAACTTCAGGATAGCACTTGGGCTTGTTCTCAGGCGCCGGGTTGCGGATGCACCAGGCCCAGTGTTCGATCTCTTCGGTATAGCCACGACTGACGTCAGGGCCAGCGGCGGCCTTGGAGGTGCTGGCTGCGGTGAAACTGCCGCTGGCTTGAGTATCCAGGGTAAAGCCCCCCTTATCCCCTTTGACACTGACCTTTGACGATGTGTCCGAATCTTTATAGAGCATCAGCTCTTTTTCGCGATCGAGCACGATAGTTCCCTTGGTCCCCATCACGACTTCACCGTAGCCGCCAAAGCCATTGCCGTTGATGGTGGAGTAGGTGACGCCGATGGTCTTATTGGGATCCTGAGCATAGCCGGTAACTCCCTTGCCCTTAGGCGGATAATCCGTCGCCTTGTTGTAGTAGCCGATATCGAAGTCAGCGTCGTACTCGGGGCCAGGAAACTCGAACATGCAGTACACATGATCTTCGGCTTCGCGGTCTTGCGGGAAGATTGTCCGGCCGCCCATAGCATGTACGGTCAGCGGACGAGCCTTCTTGCCGTCTTGCCGCAGAGCCGAGCAGAAAATGGTGGCGGCGTCCAATTGGTGACTGCCCAGTTCGGCCATTAAACCGCCACCGGTTCGCTCCCACAATCGCCAGCGACACAGCTCCTCAAGCTCCGAGCAGTGATAACCGCTGGGCAATTTATGCTCGATGTAACCATGCTTGCCCGCCTCGACAACTTTATCGGCATCCCAGGCTTCCCACTGCGCA
Organism: uncultured Pirellulaceae bacterium; assembly: GCA_934278005.1. Lineage (GTDB taxonomy): Bacteria > Planctomycetota > Planctomycetia > Pirellulales > Pirellulaceae > Aureliella. Next base: position 8,603 of record CAKQWG010000089.1, read on the forward strand.
ACCTTGTGTGTGAGTTGCTCAATCGACAGCGGATCGGTAGCCGCGTCGAGCTGCCGCCGGAAGCTATTGAGTTGATCGACGATTTTATTGATCGAGCCTTCACCGCCTGGCAGCGGCTGCTGCCAACTATCGCCCCCGGGTAGATTGCCGCGGTGCCACTGGGCGCGAATGCTGTGCAACTGCCCCAACAGCCCGAAACGCAGCAGGTGGACTGCATTGTCGTAGAGCACGCTGTAGTGTCGCTGGTGGCCGGTGGCCAAGTGCAGCCCAGTTTGATTAGCTACGCGCGCCATGACTTTGCACTGAGCCACATTGTGGGCCATCAATTTTTCGGTCAGCACGTGCTTACCAGCCTGCATGGCCTTGATAGCCACGGGAGCGTGGAGGAACAGCGGCAAAGCAATAATTACAGCTTCGATATTAGGATCATTCAGCAACGCCTCCATACCGCCGTTCTCGGGGGAATAGACCGTCACATGGTTGCGAGCTTCAGCCTCGGAGCTGTAACCGTATTGTTTGATCAGTCCGGGGCGCGCGGCTAGGGCAGCATCGCTGGCCCAGTCACCGTGAAAGGCGCGATGGATACTGCTGGGACGGATGTCAGAGATAGCCACTACGTCTACGTACTCTGGTGTACAGCCACCGATCAATACGTTGCCCTCGTCCCCGACTCCGATGATGCCCACGCGAACCGGATTTTTAACGGTCCCGTAGCCAAAGTACATGGCTCCTAGTCCTGCACCCGAGACGGCTCCCGCTGCGGCTACCCCTTTGATGAAATCGCGGCGGGTCACGCCCACCGCTTCGTGGTAATTGTCCTGTCCAATCTGCTTTTGTTCTGGTGTGAGAGCTTGCATAGAATATTTATCCTGTGGTTGATTCGCCTAAGTGTTTCAAGTACGCAGTGCCTGCGTGTGTGGTTTGTGTGGATCGATAACTAATTTGTCTATTGAGGCCTTAGGCAGTCGCACGAGCCTGGCGTACCTGCGCGGCACGCCTGTTCTGCCACCAAGTCCATGGAAAAAAGTCCAGTCCCGCGAACCGTCCCGCGTCGGTGCAAGCGAGCGCGATCAGCGCCAAACACTCAACCGCTTGAAAGTAGGTGGGCTGCGTGCCGGGATAGCCGGGCATCTGCGACAAAACCACGCTGATCAAAAACAGGGCTCCGGCCCATGCGGCCAGCGGCGTTAGCAGTCCGACCATCAGCAGAATTCCAACAACCATATCGAAGATCGGAATGATCTTGTCGACCGTCCGAGTAGACATCAGCCCCTCACCGGGTCGATTGAAAGTGAACCGCCCCGCACTTTGCTGCTGAGTTTCATTGGCCACCGAATTCAACCGATCCTCGTACTGGTTCCAGATAGCATCGATCGAAGCCAACGTATCCTTGACCTCACCCATACGCTCGGACGTTATTTGAATCTTTTGGCCTCGCAGACTGGATACCTCATTCCACATCCGCGAGCTGTCCATGGCCGCCAAGCGCTGCTCGCTATGCGCGTACTTATCGATAGCATCCTTGGATTGAGCATACACGTCGGCCAGTTTCGCCAGCGTCTGCGATTTGACGCGTCCCAAGGTTTTTTTCTGCTCGTCGGTCAGTCCAAAGTGAATGGCCGCATTATCCGCTGCATCAGAGAACAATTGCGTAATCGCGGTCTCATCCAGACGCAAGGCACCATTGTGGTCCCATATCAATTTTCGAAATTCCGGCGCCAATGGCCCCTGGGCTGCATCGAGAAAACTGACCGAGGAAAAATTATGTCCTCGGACTTTGCTGACGCCTTCCATATAGAAGTGCCAGCCGATGCCGACACGCAAGGCGATCAGCGCCAAGATGCCAAATATGCTTAAACGGGCGTAGTTCTGCATAAGATGTTTCGCGGAGAGGGAAGTATGGAGGGATGCACTGGTACCAAACTAGTGAGCGTCACTCAACAGTTCGGCAGGCCGACTCAGCGGGTCGACGAATCGGCGATTATCGTCGAAAATAGTCCCTTAGCCAAGCCTTATCGGCTTGGGAACAACAGAAACCAAAAAGTCGACAGACTGCCAGTCCATCGTTTTGTATAGTTAATTGTACTGAGACCAAGCATGAGCCCTAAGCATAGCCTGACGAAAAAGCGGCCAACTCCGACTGCGGCACAGTTTTGGCTAGTCAAAAGCGAACCCAACTGCTTCAGCATCGACGATTTAGCTGCAGCCCCAGGAAAGCAGACCCATTGGGACGGAGTCAGAAACTACCAAGCTCGCAATATGCTGCGCGACCAGATGAAACTAGGAGATCGCGTACTTTTTTATCATAGCAACGCCAAACCACCCTGCATCGTGGGCGTGGCCGAAGTCGTGCGCGAGGGATACCCAGACACGACCGCCTTCGATCCCACACACCCACACTACGATCCGAAGAGCCAGATAGACACCCCGACCTGGTATATGGTCGACCTCAAGCTGGTGCAAAAGTTCGCCCAACCGCTGCCACTGCCCGAACTGCGGGAAGTCTCCCAGTTGTCCGGTATGGAGTTGCTCCGTCGCGGCTCGCGGCTGAGTGTGCAACCGGTCAGCCCACAACAGTTCAAAACCGTATTGGCACTAGCCGAAGAATAAGTCCACTGCCCATTTTGCTTAGAGGTACGCTATGCAGGTTGACGATGATCTATGTCTGTGCTTCCACGTCAGTTGGCGAAAGGTGCTCAACTACATTCGCATCGAGCGCGTAAAGGTGCCCAGCCAGCTATCCCAGTGCCAGAGCGCTGGCACGGGCTGTGGTTGGTGTCGGGCTGCGATGATTCGATTGGTCAAGCGGATGGAGACCGATCCACCACAGGACGATGATTGGCAGAGCTGGCTCGACGCGGCACCCAATACCACAGCGGGCGATAAGCATGTCAGCGGTCGCCTACGCTATATCGCTGACGGCCGCGGCACGCCGCCCACTCGCTAGCGCGTCATGCGCAGGGTCGCGATAATACCGACAAATCGAAAGTCAAGCGCTGCGCGAGTCATATCTGCGAACATTGCCAAAGTAGTTGGCGGGACTGTCAGAGTTGGTCAAATTCCGTTATAATGAAGACTCGACGCTCAGTTCTAAGGTGAGAATTTACTTGTCGAAACCGGTCGCGTCACTCGGAAGACAGGCCGATTAATCACTCACATTAATCGCTCAGTTCGGCACAGTACGAGCAGGAGCAAATGGCCTGAGCCCGCCTTCACTGCGCGGCTTGTATTCGCTGCCAGCACAGACTTTTGATCCACCCCAATTGCCTACCTCCAACTGAATATCTCGCCGCATTGGCCAACCATGGATGACCGGCTGTAAAAGCAAATCCTGTTTGGAAACCGGTATTTTTCGTAGTTCCATCACCTCATCTACTTTTAATAAGGAGCTCATGCAATGGTTGGTCGCGCTGCTGCTGCTATGAAGTCAAAAACTAAACCCAAGCCACGTTTGGGAGCTAAAGCTACCGCACACGTCTCCGTTCCTAAAGTGAAAGCAGCCACAGTCAACGCCGATGGAACTCCCGTCGAAGCGCCAGCCAAACCTCGCCGCCGCGTTAAAGTTGAAACTCGCACACGCATCTACTGGGCGGTCTTCAATCAAGACTGCAAACGCGTGGCTGTCTTTGAATTCGACCAAAAGAGCGAAGCCGAAAAACGCGCCGCCAAATTGCTGGCCGATTCCGGCGAGAATCACTTCATTCAGAAGATCAAAGCGACCGTCCCGGTTGCATAGAGTTCGTGACGAAATTCCGATTGCACGAGATCCTCGACGGTGGGTTGACTGAGGAGAGAGTTGAGCGGTGCCGTCGCCTGCGCAGGCCCCGACTATCGATCTGGTGGAGCGATGCGGTGCAATCAAGCCGCGTGCGCCCGGGCGTTTGCCCTGTGCATCTGCGGCCTGCTGCGGCTCGGCGATAAACTACTGGCTGCGCGTTGATTCAGTAGGCGAGTGCAAATGGGTAGCGAGAGGACGGTTCAGCCAAAAGACACATGCCCAAGATCGCGTCCCTACCGCGGCGATATGAGACTGAGTGCCGCTGGCGTGGTTTTAGCGTTGCTCGATGGCTGGATTTTCTAACCATCCATTTTCTAACCATCCATTTTCTAACC
>CAKQWG010000090.1 GCA_934278005.1 uncultured Pirellulaceae bacterium
GTGGCTGCGGGTCACAGTCTGGCGAGGGTGGCTGCGGGTCACAGTCTGGCGACTGTAGCTACGGGCCGCGACGGGCCGCGACGGGCCACAGTCTGGCGACTGCAGGTACGGGCCGCGACGGGCCACAGTCTGGCGACTGCAGCTAGGGGCCGCGACGGCCCGCAGTCTGGCGACTGCAGCTACGGGCCACAGTCTGGCGACTGTAGCTACGGGCCGCGACGGCCCGCAGTCTGGCGACTGCAGCTACGGGCCGCGACGGGCCACAGTCTGGCGACTGCAGCTACGGGCCACAGTCTGGCGACTGTAGCTACGGGGCCACAGTCTGGCGACTGTAGCTAGGGGCCACAGTCTGGCGACTGTAGCTACGGGCCGCGGGCCACAGTCTGGCGACTGTAGCTACGGGGCCACAGTCTGGCGACTGTAGCTACGGATAATTAGCATCTTTCAGAAGGCTTTTCGCGGATGAAGCTACTAGGCAAAGTTGGTCGTCGACTTGGGTTCGGGGGCCAGTACAAACGTTTCGCAGCCTTGCACCGCGCGTCGCGCCCCGAGTTGCCGGTCGACTGGTCGGATCGCTGGCCGCGGCTGGACGACAATACGGGGCATCTTCCCTTTGATGAACACTACGTCTACCACACGGCTTGGGCGGCCCGCGTGGTGGCTCAGTTACGGCCGGCCAAGCACGTCGATATCAGTTCTTACACCTACTTTGCGACCTTGACCTCGGCCTTTGTGCCAGTCGAATTCTACGATTACCGCCCAGCGAGCATTAACCTGTCCAATCTTGTGTGCGGCGCGGCCGACTTGTGCGACCTGCCATTCGCCAATCGCAGTTTGGAGAGCCTGTCCTGCATGCACACCGTCGAACACATCGGCTTGGGGCGGTATGGCGAGCCGATCGATGCCAGCGGAGATGTGCGAGCGTTGGCAGAATTGCAACGCGTGGTCGCCGACGATGGATCGCTGCTGGTGGTGGTTCCGGTGGGCAGGCCGCGAGTGCAATTCAATGCGCACCGCATCTACGATCCGCAGATGATCGAGGCTTATCTGCCTGAGTTGCAATTGATTCAGTGGGCGATGCTGCCTGATGACGCATCGAATGGCCTGCTGCTCGATGCATCGCGTGAGCTGGCGCTTCGCCAGCGCTATGCCTGCGGATGTTTCTGGTTTCGGCGCCGTGCGGTAAACGGCGCTGTATAGTTCTGGCAAGACCGTGCGCGATCGCCTTCCGGTGGCTTATGCCACCGGCAGAGATATGTTGCCCTCTGGGCTAGACGGAATGCCATGATTGGTAAAAGTCGGCTGTGATGGCTGAGAGTTCGCTATTTTCACTTGAGACTGTTTATATGATTCGTAAGTCCTGTACGACTGATTACGGCACACAGAACATCCATGCGGCCTGTCGGCATTGCCTAACCGGGCTAGTCGTGTGTAGCCAATTAACTCTGGTACTGCTCTGGGTCGGTTGTAAGCCAGCGGGCTCGGCGGGCAGTCAGTCGCCACTGGATAAGCTTCCCCAAAAGGTGCTGTATGCACCGGCTGTGCAGGAACAGGTATCTGAGGTGGTCGAGTTAGTGGGGCGGGCGGCGGCTGACCAAAGCGTCTCGATCCGTTCACGAGTTTCGGGATTTCTGCGTGAAATCCATTTTCAGGACGGTCAGTTGGTTACTGAGGGTGAGCTTTTGTTCACTATCGAGCCCGATGAATACCAAGCGATTTATGATCAGTCGCTAGCGCAGATCGAAGTGGCTAAAACGCGGCTGGATATGGCAGAGAAAACATTCGCTCGCTCAAAAAAGCTCATCGCCACCCAGGCCATCTCGCAAGAGGAGTTCGACGAGAATCAGGCGCGGGTAGCCGAAGCGAGGGCGCTGACGCAATCGGCCGAAGCGGATTCGGCGCGGGTCAAGCTGGACTTGAATTATACACAAATCGTCTCGCCGATCGACGGGCGAGTCGATCGCGCATTGCTCGACCGAGGCAACTATGTAACTGGTGGTCTAGGGGGCGGCACACCGTTGACGACAGTCGTCCAAGAGAGACCAATCAAGGCGATCGCTAACGTTGACGAGAGTGTGCGACTGAAATTTCTGCGACGCCAGCGCGAGATGGCTGGTGAGGAGTTCTCGGAGACAGATAAGCTGGCAGAATTAAAAATTCCTTGTTATCTCAAGCTGCAAGATGAGGATGGATTCCCGCATGAAGGTTTTTTGGACTATGCAGAGGTGCAGGTCAATGCGCAGACCGGTACGTCTCAAGTTCGGGGCGTATTCGAAAACGCCGATGGGCTGATCAAACCGGGGATGTTCGTGCGTTTAAAGATTCCCGTTTCGGATCCACTTCCGGCGGTGTTGGTTCCCGATACGGCCATCGGAACGGATCAGGCGACTCGCTTTGTGTACGTCATCAACGACAAGCAAGAGATCGAACACCGCAGCGTCGAGCTGGGTGATCGCCGGGAGCAGCTGCGGGTCATTCGCTCTGGAGTCCAGCCTGGGGAGCGAGTGTTGGTAGCGGGGCTGCAACTCGTCCAACCGGGCATGAAGGTCGACCCGCAGTTGGTAGCGCCGTCGACTGTTCAATCAGCCGCCTCTGATTAGCTTTCATGCGTCCGGTGGCGCCGGGCTCACTGCAAAGCATCCGACCATATTTCGCTAATCTCCTTAAAACATCGACGGCCTGCGCATGTCTCAATTCTTTATAAAGCGTCCCATCTTTGCCTGTGTGATCTCGGTGCTGATCGTGCTGGCGGGTGGGATTTTCGTATGGACGCTGCCCATTGCGCAGTATCCCGAGATAACACCTCCTTCCGTGCGCGTGACGGCCAAGTACCCTGGAGCCAGTAGCGAGATTGTGGCCGAAACGGTGGCGGCACCTATCGAGCAGCAGGTGACCGGCGTCGAGAACATGTTGTACATGTCCAGTCAGTCGACCAACGACGGTGGCTATTCGCTAGCAGTTACGTTTGAGGTGGGAACCGATCTGGACATGGCTCAGGTGATGGTCCAAAACCGCGTCAATTTGGCCGTCCCGGTGCTGCCCGCTGAGGTCAAGAGCGTGGGGGTTTCAGTGGTTAAGAGTTCGCCCAACGCGCTCTTGGCTGTGAACCTGTTTTCACCCGATCAGACTCGCGACCAACTCTACTTGAGCAACTTCGCGACGATCCGGATCAAGGACGAACTGTCGCGCGTCGACGGGGTGGGTAGCATCAATATTATCGGCCAGCGCGACTACAGCATGCGCGTGTGGTTAGATCCCCATCGCATGGTGACACTGGAATTGACCGCTTCCGATGTTATCGCAGCCCTGCGAGAGCAAAATATTCAGGTGGCCGCTGGCGCTTTGGGCCGTCCCCCTATCCCCAGCGGACAAGATTTTCAGTACACGCTTAAGACGCTGGGGCGGCTGACGTCGGTTGAGGAGTTCCGCGAGATCATCGTCAAGACGGGCGAGGCGGGACAGATCGTCAAGTTGGGAGACATCGTTACTGAAGCTCGCGTGGACGAGGATGGAAAGAAGTTTGGGGGCATCGAATACGGTGCAGGCTTCGAAGACACAAAATGTACACTCGACGGGGTCCCTTCATCGGGGCTGATGATCTATCAACTGCCGGGCTCCAATGCGCTGGATACAGCCGACGCCATCCGCGCAAAGATGGAGACGCTGAAGGCCAATTTTCCACCCGGCGTGGCGTATTCGATTAGCTATGACACGACTCCGTTTATCGGTGAGTCAATTCACGAAGTGTTCAAGGCGCTGCGCGATGCGATCATTTTGGTCGCAATTGTGGTACTGATCTTTTTGCAATCGTGGCGTGCGGCGGTGATCCCGTTAATTGCAGTTCCGGTAGCGATCATCGGCACGTTTGCGGTGATGGCCGGGATTGGATTTAGTCTCAATAACTTGTCGCTCTTCGGGCTGGTGCTGGCGATCGGAATTGTGGTGGATGATGCGATCGTGGTGGTAGAGGCAATCGAGCACAAGCTGGAGCAGGGGCTGGCACCGATGCAGGCGGCGGAACAAGCCATGCGCGAGGTGACCACGCCGATCATTGCTATTTCGCTAGTACTGATGTGCGTGTTTATTCCGTGTCTATTCATCACCGGCATCACGGGACAGTTTTTTAAGCAGTTTGCCGCGACAATTGCCGTATCGACGTTTTTCAGCGCGGTCAATTCGCTGACGCTCAGCCCTGCGTTGGCGGCGATTTTGTTGCGTCCCAAGGCAGAGCAGCGCGATCCGCTGTCGCGATTGATTCAGTTCCTATTCGGCTGGTTCTTCGATTTGTTCAATCGCTTTTTTGGCGCGGCCTCGAGCGCTTACGCCAATCTGACGGGCTGGTTCCTGAGACTGTCATTCATCGTGGTGTTAGTCTACGTCGGTCTGTTGTGGGCAACATACAAAGGCATGACCATCGTGCCGCAGGGATTCGTGCCCGCGCAGGACAAAGGTTATCTACTGGTCGATATCCAATTGCCCGATTCGGCATCGCTGGAGCGTACCGAGGCGGTGGTCAAGCACATGAGCCGACTGCTGCTGGGAGAGCGTACCGGCGACAGTCAAGTTTTGGCTGAATTGGTCGCACTGCAGAGCAATGGACATGGTGCCGCTGAGCACGCCCAGCCAGAGCAGCGGGACGACAAGAGCATAGCGGGAGTAGCGCATACGCTGGAGATTGTTGGCCAGTCTTTCGTGCAGAACGCGGTCGGGTCGAATCTAGCGTCGATCTTCGTGATCCTGGATCCATTCCACGATCGCAAGAGCGCCGAGCTCTATTCAGATCGCATTGCGTCGAAGGTTCGGCAGGCGGCTGCGGGCGAAATTATCGAGGCTCGGGTATCGGTCTTTGGGCCGCCTCCCGTCGATGGATTGGGAAGTGGTGGTGGATTCAAAATCATGATTCGCGACGTCGGCCAACTCGGACTGACTGAACTAGAACAAGTGACTCGCAAGATTTCCGCCAAGGGATCGAGCGAACCGGAAATCTTGGGAATGCAGAGCGGTTTTCGAGCTAATGCGCCGCAGATGTTTGTGGACGTCGATCGCGAAAAGTGCAAGGCGATGAACGTTTCGTTGAGCGAGGTCTTCACCACGCTGCAAACATTCCTGGGCGGCTACTATGTCAACGACTTCAATGCCTTTGGAAGGACTTGGCAAGTCAATCTGCAGGCCGATCCCAAATATCGTCTAACGCCGGACCAGGTGACGCAGCTCTACGTGCGCAGTCAAACGGGGCAGATGGTACCGCTGGGGGCACTAGCCAGCGTCAGTGACACGACGGGGCCAGCCACGGTGCTGCGTTATAACGGGTTTGCTGCCGCCGCCATCGATGGCATGGCAGTGCCAGGCGTCAGTTCCAGCGATGCGATTCGAACCGTCGAGCGTGTAGTCGCTGAAAACTTGCCGTTCGGCTTTGACAGCGAATGGACGGAGCTAACGTTTCTGCAAATACAGGCTGGCAATACAGCTCTGATCGTGTTCGGACTGGCTGTGGTGCTGGTGTTCTTGGTCTTGGCCGCTCAGTACGAGAGCCTCAAGTTGCCGCTGGCGGTGATCTTGGTCGTGCCCATGTGTTTGCTGTGCGCCGTGATCGGCGTAGCTATCGCCGGGGACGACATCAACATCTTTGTGCAGATTGGATTTGTGGTGTTGGTGGGGCTGGCCAGTAAGAATGCAATTTTGATCGTCGAGTTTGCCAAGGAGCAGCAGGAGGCAGGGCTAAGTAAATTCGATGCCACCATTCAGGCTTGTCGCCTGAGATTGCGTCCGATCATCATGACATCTTTGGCGTTTATCTTCGGCGTGGTGCCACTGATGCTGGCCACGGGGGCCGGGGCGGAGATGCGTACAACTTTGGGGGTGGCTGTTTTTTCGGGAATGCTGGGGGTAACGCTGTTCGGGATCTTCCTGACGCCAGTGTTCTACTACGTGCTGGCCAGTCCAACGCGAGAGAGCGATAAGTAAATGGAGCTAGTCTGACTCCAGCGGTTTCAAGCCCAAGCGTTCGTCGGCTAGGTCGAGGCGATACATGATCTGGTTGTAGTCGTAGCGTGGTGTCTGATCGGGATTGTTGGTGAAGGTGTGGGTGTAGGTGCCTTCGAAGTAGATCAAGCGCCCGCCGTCTTGGTCGAAGTAGGGGTGGTGTCGTGGGTTGTAGAAGCTGTAGTTGTCATGGGTGACGATCTTGACGGCGTCAGACCAGGGGCCGATCGGCGTTGGTGCTTCGGCGTACCAGATCTCGCCCAGCAGCGATGTGCCCCATGTCTCCAGCACGATCATGACCCATCGCTGGCGGTAATCGTTCCAAGCTACCGACCCGCCGTGGGCTTGTAGCGTTTTGCCGGTGTCGCGATCGCGCAGCAGGAATGGGGATTCTTCGGCGCTCAGTTCACCTTTTCCGATCAATTCCTTGACGAGCGTCAAGCTCATTGGCTGGCCACCTTTACGCCAAGCGTATGCGAGGGCTCCAGCTTCGGTGCGCATCACGCGTGGTGGGTGCGGCTCGTGGCCGGCTTCAAGACAGGTGTAGACTTCATACTGGGCGGGATCGAGAAAGGCGTCGATCGTGGCCAGCACGCGGGTATAGGGAAAGGGCTGCGCAAAGTAGATGTAGTCGCTGCCCTTTTCCGTCACCTGCAGAGGATGACCGACCGGGTGCAGCGCGTCCAGCTCCAGTTCTTTAACTTGCTTGAAAGACTCGCTGGCCGGATCGAATTCGCAAATTCCGCGAGCGACTGTCTCCATGGCCTGCGTCACCTTTACATAATGTGCAAACAGTCGTTCATGGCCGGCTGGGTCCTTGAGCACGGTGACGCCGTCGATCCAGGTCGGTCCCTTGCCAGGCATGGCGCAGGTCTTTTTAGCGTAACCCTGGTCGTCGACGAAGTAATGCAGGTCGACACCCAGGGAGGGATCGAGTCCGCCGTCGGCCGGTAGCGTGGATGTGGCGCCGGGCACGTCGAAAATGCCGAGCGGGTATTTGGGGAAATTGGTGTCGCCCCAGAACCAGTGCAGCCGGCCATTGAACACGGCGTTGACAACGCTGTCCGATCCTAGCACACCGCTATTGAGCAGCGGTTGCTGGACTGGTGCGGCCTCGTCGAGCAGCACGCTGTCACGATAGATCCCAGCGCCAGTTACGCGATACAATCGCTCGGCGATGTTGATGCGTTTGAGCTGGATCGTGGCTTGGCCCCCGGGCGTCGTTTCCAGTGAGCGGCCGCGGTACCCAAACGCGTCGGTAGGGAATTCGTATCCATGGCTTTTGACATAGAAGAACACTCGTTGTCCAAGTAGAGCGATGTCGTCGAAGGCGATCCGTCCGGCCGAATCGGTGATGTAGCGAGTGTTGTTGACGGTCGTAAGTTCGACCAGCGGAACGCCTCGGCCGCTGACATCATCGACGACCTCGATTCTGAATGGCTCGACACCGCGCGAGATTGAAGGAGCCAATAGCAAAGCTATAGTTAGCGTGGCAAACAATGAACGCATGGATATGAAGCCTGTCGCAAAGTAAGTGGATAAATGGGTTGGTGCGAATTACCCGCGTCAAAGGATGTTACAAAAGAAAGCCAACGCTGCTGAGTTAGCTGCGGGGCTGAGCCTCATTTTTTGCCGATAGCCTGATCGATGAATGGCTCTAAGGTTTTGGCCCAAAGCAAGCCGTGAGCCTTGAGACCGGTGGGGCTGAAGTGAATCCCCAGGCCGTCCAGATCGCGATTCTCGCCGGTCAGTTTGTCGGTGTCGGGGCCGGCGTGCGCGATGCCATCGGCCCATAGTTCTGCCTGGGCCGAACGCGTCGACTCGGCGGACGGACGGTCGGGATTATGGTAGGAGACTTGAGCCACGAACCACGGGATGTCCCACCCCGCTTCAGTTCGCGAACTAATGATCACCCGTTGCATTTTGTCGTAATATTCACTGGACGGCATGTCGACGTCTGATTCCCCCTGATGCCACAGGATTGCTCGGAAGCCTTGTTTGCCAAGTTGCTCCACGCGCTTCATCATGAAAGTAAATAGACCTTCTGTGGGCTGCCATGCATTGACACTGGTGCCGCCGAAGCCGGTCGCGGCAATACCGATGGGGACGTGATAATGTTCGTAGAGTGCATCGCCAAAAGCCGGGTAGTAGCTGCCCCCCTGCGACTTGTCGGCCACGCCGATCTGTGGGTCATCGGCAATCTGCCAGTGTTCACCGTCAAAGGAGGAAACCATGCCACTGGTCTGCTGCGTTTTGAACTGGCCCGAGTTGGTCGAGTTGGATTGCCCGGCACCGACGAACACTTCGCCCACGCCGAACCTTTCAAGCGTTTTTTCTGCGAGCAGGCGACCTTGCTTTTCGAGTTTCAAGTGCATGGAGAACCAGCCTCCTGCGGGCAGCGCGAACTCTTGGCTGAAGACGCCCGTCTGCGGATTGAAAGCTACTTCTTGCCACTGTTCAGGAAGTCTGCCTTCCAGCGGTTGTCCGGAAAACTTGACTTGAATCGAGTCGGCATCGAAGGTGGTGGTGCCGCTGACCTGCACCCGGCCTGCGTTGCGTGCGTGGCGTTGGATGACCTGCAGTTCCCGAGGAGCGCTAATGGTTAGTTGGTCGGCCGCGCGCTGCAAGACAAATTGATAGGGACGCGGCTGCGCGACTAGACGCTGCAAGTCTTCGAGCTGTTCATTGGCTGCTGTGGCTTGCGTGTTCAAGGGGGCTATCAAGGGGCTGTTGGTCAAGTTGGCGTTGGCGGAGCGGGCCGCGATGTCGAGCTGGTCGCGGGCCTCAGTCAGCGATTTGAGCGCTACAGCCTGAGCGTCCCAGGGCCCTCCCGGTTGCCAAGCGTCAGGAGTTGTCGAAGCGATATTGATCCCCTCGACGAGCTGCTGAGCGCGATAGACGCCAATCTTTCGACCGGAGGCGGTCAGCGTATATTCGCCCGCGGCCAAGCCGGTCACTTTCAGCCGATAGGCATTCAGTTCATTCATCGGCACAAAGCGGTAAGACATGGCGGAGAAGGCTCCATTGTTAAACGGCAGGCCTTCGTCGAGCCGCGTAAAGCTCAGTCTGCCATCGGTGCTGGAGATATCTGAAATGGAACAACCCGATGCACTCACTGCGCGCTTGGCACCGGCATCGATCGTGGCAGAGGAAACCTCTTCGGGAGCGCCGAGTCCTTTGAGAATTGCGTGGGCCATGGCTAACTGACCCAAGTCGCTCAGGTGGATGGTGTCCGGCGCGTGCAGGGTCTCATGTTTTTCGACGGGTAGATTGTGATTTGACTTGAGGACGCGGCGTTGGATTTCGCGCATGGTGCGTTGCACATCGATGGCGTGGCCGCCCTCCTCTTTGGCGATAGCTAGAGCTTGGTCGCACATCTGCTGCAAGAAGTCGCCCTCGGTCTTGTCGGGATCGCCCCCGGTCACCGCGGCCGAGCAGATGTAGACTCGCACGCCATGTGCCTTGCAGTTCCGCACGATTTGGCGGATCGAGTCAAGGAATACTTGGCGATGAGCCTCATCGGCTCGCATGCCCCAGCCGATGTCGTTTATACCGAAGGCGACGGTCAGTAAAGTCACATGGTTATCGAACACGTCGCGCTGTAGCCGCTTCAGTCCACCTGCGGCCGTGTCGCCACCGATGCCCAGATTGATGAACCGCACCTTGCGCTGGGGATAGCGCAGCAATGTGAAATTCTCGATGTGTTTGCCGTAGACCCGAGCCGCCGTGATACTATCGCCAAGGAAAGCCACCGTGTCGCCGTCTCGGATGGCAAAGTCGTTGGTCGTCAAGTCGTTGGGCGTCAAGTCGTCGGCCGTCAGCTTGGCTGCCGGCAATGCGCAGGCGACACCAAGTAGCAAGTAAGCCAGGGCGGGGACGTTTTGTGGAGGCATGAGGCAGTCCTGCGGAGGTGATTTGGGTAAGCTTGTATGTTACTCGCGAATGTGGCGTGTTCCAGCGTATAGAGCGATTCAGGGGCTTGTTTTTACCCCTGCTAAGTGTGTCGTTGTAGTTGGGTGATGTGCGGTCACGGGCACTTTTCCGAATCTTGTCTGCCTCCGTATCGTGACTCTCCACACTTCAGGCTTACGTTAATCCTAGCGTTTTAGGTCGGCGTTCTCTTTCTACGGGGTAATTGCGCTATGCGAACTTCTTCCACCTCACGCTCCTCCCTTCAGCTCAGAGGCTTTACCTTGGTCGAGTTGTTGGTCGTGATTGCGATCATTGGGATCTTGGTTGGTCTGTTGTTGCCAGCCGTCCAGGCGGCTCGCGAAGCGGCGCGGCGCATGCAGTGCACGAACAATCTCAAGCAGCTCGGCTTAGCCCTGCATAATTACCACGATACCTTTCGATCGTTTCCAGCCGGGTTGTACGAGCAATACGTAGCGGGTGTCCGGCAGAATGGCACTCCGCTGATCGGCTGGGGCGTGATGGTCTTACCAGTGATCGAACAAGGAAACTTATACAATCAACTCAACACGACTACCAATTCCCTGCGGACCTTGGTGTCCACGCCCGCGACACTCACGCTGCTTCAGACACCTCTGGCTGCGTTTAAATGTCCTTCGGACAGCTCCGATTTGTTGAACAGCGATCGGCCCATCAAAAATGCACAAGGTGTGAATGTGCAGATCGCCACTGCTAACTATGTGGGCAATTTCGGACAGAATGATAACGATGGGTTGTTGATAATGTCGTCCGAGGGGAAGGTTACCTTCGGTAGCATACCGGATGGTTCGAGCAATACGATCGCGATTGGCGAGCGTTGCAAGATGCAGGGCAAGGACAAGGCGACGAACCAACCCTATATGAACTATGCCGCCTTGTGGGCTGGGGTTGGTCAGCGAGATGGAACGGGGACCAATTCCAAGGAGGGCGTGGTAGGCATGAGCTACTACCAGATGCAGACCGGTTTTTCAAACACTGGGACGGATTTCCCAAGTCTAGCCTTTGCCAGTAATCACACCGGCGGCGCTAATTTCGCATTTGGCGATGGCTCAGTGCACTTCCTGAGCTCCAGTATCAATTGGTCTGATGCCAACGTCGACGGCAACCACAAACATCAATACGGCACTTTCAATAAGCTGTGCGATCGAATGGATGGCCAACCGCCCGGATCTATCGAGTAGTCCGCGAGTCCGTGAGTTTAGGCGAAGGCTCGTTTGTCGCTGACCGCTCCGCCGGTCAGATGCTAAATAGCTAAATAGCTAAATAGCTAAATAGCTTGAAAGCTCACAGAAGAATTCTCACAGGCTGCACAATTGCATGAAGAATTGGGAGCACGGGGACAGCTCCGCTGTGGTCCTCTGCGTGTTTGGGTTCTCTGTGTTTGTTTTTTAACGCAGAGTGCGCGGAGACGCAGAGGGCCGCAGAGACAGTGCTGTGAAATTGAGTTGGGAAGGGCTATAGCGCTGGGGATACAGTTGGTTGACTGAAGGGTTGATTGAGTTTGGGGAGTTGGGATGTGCCGTCGCCTGCGCAGGCCGCGACGATTCGAATTGGTGAGTGATGTGGTGCAATGGTGCCTCGCGCGTTGGGCCAGTCGTCGTGTGCATTTGCGGCCTGCTGCGGCTCGGCGTTAAACTACTCGCTGCGCTTTGATTCTAGTGGGCGAGTAACTTGGATTCACAGGCTGCACAATTGCATGAAGAATTGGGAGCACGGGGACAGCTCCGCTGTGGTCCTCTGCGTGTTTGGGTTCTCTGTGTTTGTTTTTTAACGCAGAGTGCGCGGAGACGCAGAGGGCCGCAGAGACAGTGCTGTGAAATTGAGTTGGGAAGGGCTATAGCGCTGGGGATACAGTTGGTTGACTGAAGGGTTGATTGAGTTTGGGGAGTTGGGATGTGCCGTCGCCTGCGCAGGCCGCGACGATTCGAATTGGTGAGTGATGTGGTGCAATGGTGCCTCGCGCGTTGGGCCAGTCGTCGTGTGCAACTGCGGCCTGCTGCGGCTGGGCGTTAAACTACTCGGTGCGCGTTGATTCTAGTGGGGCTGGAGCAGTGCGGGATGGGATCGCAGTTCTTGTAGCAGTCTATCTGCGATTCGCTGATGTCCGAGCGAGTTGGCGTGGTGCACATCAGCGGTCAACTTGAGTTGCTCAGCCTCGTAGCCATCGGCCCAATCGGTCAGGTCGATGATGACAAAGCCGGCTTCCATAGCTGCTCGTCGCGCCATCTCCGGTGTTCCAGGAATTACAAACTGACCCGGAATCGGCAGATCGACCCACACGGGGGTGACGTTGTGGGCTCGGCAGTCTGCCACAATCCGTTCATACGAACAGCGCAGAATGTCTAGCGCGTGGTCCTGCATACGATTGCGGATGACTCCGCCGGGCGTGGCGTCATCGACGCCAGCTCGCTCTAGAATTTTTAGCAGGCAGGGATCCTTGATCAGCCCCAGATCAGCCAGTTTGGCCATGTCAAACACGGGCCCGGTGATTTCATCTTGATGGGCAAAGTAGAGCACGACGTCCGGGTGGAAATCCAAGACTTTGCTCTGTATCAACAGACGACGGTGGATGGCGGTGTACTTGCCCACTCCAAAATTCAACACTTCGTACTGCGCTACAGAGTTCGCCGATTGTTGGTCGTCTTGTTGGTCGTCTTGTTGGTCGTCTTGTTGGTCGTCTTGTTGGTCGTCTTGTTGGTCGTCTTGTT
>CAKQWG010000091.1 GCA_934278005.1 uncultured Pirellulaceae bacterium
TCGCCAGACTTTGGACTCTTCAACTAATCCTTGAAAATATTCCGTAGCTAAAGTCGCCAGACTTTGGACTCTTCAACGTAAAACCTCCAAAGTCTGGCGACTTTAGCTACACATTGCGTCAGTAAACCTCCAAAGTCTGGCGACTTTAGCTACGCATTGCGTTAGTAAAACCGCCAAAGTCTGGCGACTTTAGCTACACATTGCGATAGTAAAACCTCCAAAGTCTGGCGACTTTAGCTACACACTGCGTTAGTAAAACCGCCAAAGTCTGGCGACTTTAGCTACACATTGCGTTAGTAAAACCGCCAAAGTCTGGCGACTTTAGCTACACATTACGTTAGTAAAACCTCCAAAGTCTGGCGACTTTAGCTACGCATTGTTCCAGTTTTGCAATGCGCGCTGGATAGCCTCGGTGACGGGCGACAATTTTAACCCGGCGGCCAAAGCTTTGGAATTATCCAGCACGGTATTGGAGCGAGGCGTAATAGCAGCCTCGCGCATAAACTCGGCCTCGCTTTCAAAGAAGTTAAATTCTTTGTCTATAATCCCTGAGCGGCGAATCATGTCCACTACCTCGCGGGTTGTTACGCTGCCACCATTGGTCAAGTTATACGTCCCGAAGTCAGCCTGGCTACTCCAGCACTGATAGCAGGCGCGCACAAATTCTCCGAGCTCCGACAGGCTATTGCGCGCATCCAGCAAGCGCTGATAACGCATGACTTTGGATAGATAATTGCGTGGCGAATCATGCTCGTTGAACGGAATTCGCAGCCGCCAGATGTAGCAACGCTCCGCATCCTGCAGCACCTCTTCTCCGAGCGCTTTGCAGCCAGAGTAGAAGCTGCAGTTGTTTTGTCGAAAGGAGAAGTTGGGAGGATCCTCTTCGCGAAATCCCTGGCTGGTCGCCGCTGGGCCGTTGTAGATGCAACCCGACGAGACGTGCCCCCAGGGGATACCAGCCATTTCGCAAGCTTGATTGATGCGGCCCGGCAGCACCGCGTTGGCCTGCAAGCAATCCGTGCGTTGGTGTTCGCACGCATCCACATTGGGCTTGCCCGTGTAGCCCGCGCAGTTGATCACAAAGCGAGCATCGAGAGCCGTCAATGAATCGGCCAGCAGCTGTGGCTGATAGTAGTTGCAATCGCCGCGGCCGAGCGTGCGAAAATCGATATCATTCTGTTCGAAGAAGCGGATGAATTCGCCGCCGACGTAACCGCTAGCACCAAGTAAAACGATCAAAATATCAAGCCTCTGTAATCAATTAATGCTCTAGGTTTTGCTGGAAAGCCGACTGGTCAGCATTTCGAAAGCGGGACGTTCCTGCGAATGGACTGTTTGGTGCGAAACTCCCCCGGTCCGTGCTTGCTCAAACGCTGTTTGAGCTTCGGCGTCTCGCTTTTGCAGAAGTAAGTTTTGAGCCAAGTGGAAGAAATAATCCGGTCGTGGATTCGCTGCTATCGCTTGCCGGAAATCCTGTTCCGCAGCTGCTAAATCTCCAGCCGCCATGAGAACCATCCCTCGAGTGTCTAGCAGGAAGTGCTGTGCCCCGACCAAGGCGATGGCCCGTTCAATTGCTTGCCGCGCATCGGCAGGCCTTTGAGATGCGTAGGCCAGCACCATCGCCAAATTGTTCAGTGCGGGGATGTTTTCTGGATCGGATTTCAGCACTTGCTGATAAACGTCTGCAGCTTGCTCCCATTGTCCGCCCCATGCATGCAGATCTCCCAAGCTTAGCGCCAGCTCAAACTGATCCGGGTTGCGGGCCAGCACTTGTTTGACTCGATCGACATACGCCTGAACGTCCTGTTCTTTCAGCTCATCTGCCTCTAGTGCCTTACGGGCAATTTGCGCCACTTGGCTGGGTAAGTACTCGTGCTCGTCCATCAACTGGATTGCTTCTGCGTGTCTGGCCTGACCTGCAAAGAAACCTGCCAACAGGTAGCCTTGTTTCGGCTCTTGCTCACTGAGCTTTCCATAGGCGTTCTCGGCTATTTTGAGCAGCGGTTCAAGCGAGCTTGAAGTGTTTCCTTCGCGCTTCATGTGCGCAGCGACTATTTCCGACATTTCAGCAGCCCACCCCATGCTGTCGATTATTTCAGCGCGATCCTGCAAGAGGTTCAGCAGCGGCTTGTAGGCCTTGGTTTTCAACAGGTATTCCACTTCGATAGAATCGACGGTCGTATCTCTGGCAGGAGTCAACCCTTTAAGACGCGTGATCCAAGGTTCCGCGGCAGCCAGATTTCCCTGTTCAAGCAGCGATTTTAGAAATTCGCTAACATACATTGGGTCATTTGCACCACCATTACTTAGAACGGAGCGCATCGTTCCGTTGTAGTCCCGCCAAGCCTTTTTTCGCGCGTAGAGCTGCGCTAACAGAAAGTTGTCTGGGACAGAGAACTTGGGCGCGGTGCTGGTGAGTTCAGTAAGCAGTTTGATAGCCTGGTCGATTGATGTGGCATCGCGACGATTGGCCAGCACAATTGCCATAGTCCGCCTATCGTCCGCATTGTCAGCCGCGTTCCTCAGATTAATATCCAATAATTTCTGCGCACGGGCTGAGTCTGCTGCATCGCCAGTCGAAGCGAGTACTAGGGCTAGATTTCGCCTCGCCCAGGAAGTGTCACTTTCTCCGGTTCCAGAGGACGCCCCTGCGACCAGACGCTCAAGTAGTGGCAACGCCTGGAACCCTTGGTCGGTCTGCAGGTAAAACTCGGCAAAGCGTCGCTGCACTTCCGAATCATTAGGTCGTTGGGACACAGCCTTCTTGTAATTTTCCTCGGCCAGCCCGAATTCGCCGATCGACTGATAGCACTGGGCAATCGCGTCGAAGCGTCTATCACCAGTCAGCGCCTGCTCGGCCTCAACGATCACCTTCTTGGCGGCAGGCATGTCATCCATCCTTGCGTACATTTGCACAAGAGACACCCATGCTTCAGCGAATGTTGGATCCAATTCGATCGCCCTGCGGAATTCTACCTCCGCTTCGGCTGTCTTGCCTGTCATAGCATAAACCTGGGCTAGCCAACTGTGGTCGCTGGCTTGATCAGAATCCTGCGCCCATTGTTTGGCTAGATTTAGTGCTTGGTCAAAATCCCCAAGTTGCAGTGAAACCTGAGAAGCAACGCGGGATAGTTCGGCCGAAAACGGAACATTTTGTTCCTGTATTTTGCGGAGCACTTCATTGGCCTGCACAAAGCGGCGTTGCTTGAATAGCAGTTTCAGTGAGTTTGAAATAACATTAGGAGCAGTTTCGCCTAGGTCAATGGCTTTCAAATAAGCGCTTAAGGCCTGCTCCTCTCGTCCTCGTTCCTCATAAATAAGCCCCGCCAGAGCCGGGATTCGCGACCACTTCGGGCGAGCCGTCGCCGCATCTTGCAAGAGGGAGGAGGCCTCGTCTAGAAGCTGAGTTTTACGCTCTGATGCATCGTCGCCCAATTTAGTTGCCACCAATCGTAGTCGGCTGGCTTCGCCGATGCGCCACAATGGGCCATGGCCTTCGATTTCATTGACTCGCTCCAGCGTCTCAGCAATCAATTTCTCGTCCTGCCGCGCCATGCCTACATCAAACATTAGCAAGTGCAGTGATAGGTTTGTCCGTCCAAGCGGCGAGGCAGCGGCAATGCTGCCATATTTCTGGCAGCGTTCGTAGTCCCCCAAAGCCCAGAACGCGCGAGCAAAGCTGAGGGCCAACTGCGTCTTCTCCGAGTTGCTCCAGTCCGGTAGAGGCTCTGCCAGATCCTCTAAACGACCTCTGTCGACTTGGTTGCCGTAACGCTGTATCAGATAGGACGCTTGCACCATTCGCAGGGCCAACGAATCGTCCATCTGCTGCTTGGCCTGCTTAATCACTTGCTCGACTTTTTCCCAATCTTGGTCCTGTTGATGCACTGAAATCAATGCCCACCAAAGCTGATTGTTCGAAGGCTGATCTTGAAGCTCCGTCGACAGTAATTCTTCTGCAGCTTTTTTGTCACCCGTTCGCACCAGCATAGCTGCCTTGAGTACGCTCACTTCACTGGCCGCTGAAGGAGCGGTCTCGAGTATTCCGAGGACTCGCTGCAGTTCAGCCCAATTGGGGCGCTCGCGTCCAACTTCGGATTCAAACAAAGCGTGGGCCAGCCCCAATAAAGCCGAAACCGGAGGATTGGATTCGCCTAGAACCAAGCGATATTCAGACAAAGCCTCCGACGTACGTCCGTCTTGGAGAAGAGTCTTCGCTAGAGCTTCTCGAGTGGAACTCCAGCCAGGGGAATCACTGACAGCTCGATCCAGCGCGGCCAACTGAGCATCGCGGTTCCCCAATTCCCGGTAGCACTCTGCCAACAAAACCTCCGATTTGATTCTTAGGTCACGGCTGCCTTGCATCAGCGACTTGGAGCTCTCAATACGGTTAATGGCTTCTTGCCATTGCCCGCGCTGGGCCATGGCTGCCGCTTCCAGAAAACGGACCGGGCCTTCCGGGTACTCGGCGGTCCGCAGTTCACTCAACAATTTGTCAACAGTCTCTAGCTCGCCGCTTTCCAGCTCCAATTGCGCCAAATTCCACATCAAATCCGCTTGGCCAGGTACTGCTCGAAGGCCAGCCCGGAAATATTCTATCGCCTCATCTGCGTGACCTTGACGTAGTGCTACTTGAGCCGCCCTAGCGTACATATCGGGGACTTGAGGATTAGCCTGCATTCCACGCTGAATAATCCGTTCGGCAGCGTCCAGTTCCTCGACCGCCAGGGCCGCATCGACCGCAAACAGGACAACACCGACGTCGGTACCGTCCAGCTCCACACTTTTTTGCGCATCCTGCCAGGCACCGGCCAGCAATTCGTCTACATCCGCCTGCCGAGGTCTCTCGGACTGGCTGAGCAACCAGCGTCCGCGGGCGGTGTAGCTGAGTGCCTCCTCGTCCGCTGCGACCACTGTCTCGTCCAGGACGGCGCGCGCCTGCTCTGCATTTCCTTGGTGCTCCGTCAAAAGTATCGCTAGGTCCAATGCTATGCGAGAATCCTCAGGTTGCAGTTGGTGGGCCTTCTCTAATAGCTGTTGGGCAGTAGCAAAATCGGAGTCACCCCAGGCGCATTTTGCTAGCTGCCACACAAGTTCTGCATTCTCCGGCTCGGCCGGCAGCAGTACTTCGGTCAAATGCGTCCTCGCGTCATTGAACCGTTGCAAGCTGACGGCTACTTCAACGAGCTTCTTGCGAGCCTCCGTCTGCTCTGGATCCATTCGCACCGCTGCCTCTAAGTGAAAAAAGGCGCGCTCAAACTCGCCCACGTCGGCCAGCACCATCCCCACTTCTTGTCGGGCAATCGCCGAATCCGGGACCATGCCAATGTATTTAGCGTAGAGTGGCACGGCTTCGGCAATGCGATCCTCATCGCGGGCCAAGCGGGCGGCGGCCAACATCTCGGTAGCGCTGCGGCGAGTCTGAAAGTAATGCACAACGAATACGGCGCAGAGGATCGCCACGCAGGCGACCAAGAACATTGCCATAAAGCGAAAGTTGATTCGCACGTTCCGGAATCCTTAGATCGTGAGCATGGAAGTTAAGTTGTCGTGACGATAAGAAATCAACCTTCAGCTGAGCTCTACGCACTCATTTTAATAGTGGCTTTCCACCTAGGCCCGTCGCCAACCTTATTAATTCGACTGCTTGACCAGCCGACTCGTATGCTTGGCGGTCGATCGAGAGATCGCTTGGCCCCATAATGTCGCAATGCCGTTCCAGCTGGCTTTCGCCCCCCGCAAATGGGGTTGCCCAACTAACGAACACCGCTGAACGTCATAGCACTCGGCCAAGATCATTTCGCGCGGAATTTTCGATCGTCTCAATTCTTCCACGGTTTCCCATTACGTCTACTGTAAGTGACAAGAATTAAGCGCAAATACTTCAAATGCGCTCTTACGGGGCACGCATGATCTTGCCAACCGTTTTATCCGTAGACGGTACAGGCCGCAGGTTACTGCGCCCTCATTGGCAACAACTAAAGAGAATCGCATTGGTAATTCAGAAAACTTCGATCAAGCGAGGGATGAGGCCGAATGATGCTCAAAACAATTTGCAGCCTGTTCCACGGTTAAAGCACCTCATCTGAACATGCGCTGCGAATTTAACACGAACTCCAAACCTCACCAGATTTAATCCACCCATGGAGCCATCAAAAACAACGCCAGCAATCCCCAAAAGAGGATAGCTGGCGTTGGGAATATTTCGCTTTAACTTCCTTTGAAGTTAAAGAGTTTGACTAAGCCTTACGTGCTCGCAGGAAGCGTGCGAAGGGGACACCAGCTAACAGCAGCGCCAATGCAGGTGGAACAGGCACAGGTACAGGGGCACCCGTTGGAGCAGGTAAGAATCCGGTGATTGTGGTCGGGTTACGGAGAACTGAACCGCTATTTACTGGTAGATTCGTAGCAACAAAGTGCAGCACGTCACTTGTAGTACCCGGGGCGAGCCCCGCTGACCGGTCAGGAAAGTTGAAGAACGCTACGCTACCGTCTACCCCAGAAACTCCAGGGTGGAAGCCGTTTGGAGCAGGCGCAATTGTTGCTGCAAGCGAATTGCCGTCAATGTCAACGTTGCTGAAGGAAGTGAAGCCGGTAGGAAGTGGGTTGCTCGGATCCAGTCCGATTTCCAACACTTCGATTCGCTGAGATGCCGATGCATCGTTGACGATCTGGTAGAAGTAGCCAAGCTCACCTTTGTCAAGTGTTACTCCAAATGGGTTCGCACTTACGTGATCATAAACGGCGTAGCGAACATCTGCTTTCAGCGCTCCGCCGGTCGTCGAAAAGCTCGTTGTACCAGACGTTAATAGGGAGGCCGATGCCACGCTTGGTAGCAGGGCGGTGGCGGCCAACAAGGCCACCATAACAAAACCATTCAATTTCATACTCGTCTCCAACCAAAAAAGGGGGGGGGCGGCGCTTGACTCAAGACGCCTATCAAAGTTGCAACTAGTCAGTAAATTCTTCTCAAGCTGCCTGACCGATATGAAGTTTACTTAAGCCATGCAGAAATTGCAAAGGATTTGCGGGTATTTCTGGGGTAGCCTCAACAACCCAGAATGCCTGCAAAGGCAACTGCATCGCGATCCCCTACCGCCGAGCCCAATAGCGTGCCTTTAAATCACCATAAGAAATTAGAGAGGCGTCGTAGATTTTTGAGATATTTCCGCAAGTGAGGCAGACAGTTGTTTTGCGAAGGGCAAGATAGTCTGTGCACCCTCCTCGATGGAGTTGCTGTCGGCCTGTATTAGCACTTTTAGCGTCGCGGGCCAAACTTCTTTTCCGAGCAGTCCATACAGCACGCGCCGCCCTTCGGCGACGGTTGTAAACCGCTGATCCCCCATTTGATACCAATGTCCTGTGACAACTTGAGTACCCGCTTTTTGAAATAAACACATTTCCAATGGAGGCATGGCGGAGTGAGCTTCGTCCGCGGAATCCGCCGTGCCCATAGTTTCCCAGCCTGCCGCGGTATAACAGACTCGCGGGTGGTGCGGAGCCGCCTCGCCTACCTCATCGGGCGTAGCCCATAACGCAGCATGCATGGAGACCTCATGCCCATGCTTATCACGGTAGATGCGGCTAATGAATGAATCTGCATTCAGCACCCGAGCCGTATCATCACGCAGTTCTACGTCCGTACCATGCCAACCGCCTATCTCATAAGGCAGCTCCGACAACTCGTAGCTTGGCGGGGCTACCTCGAATTGATACAACGCCTGAGTATGGCGAACCGCCACAAAGCTCACCAACAATAGGCTAGCAATTACCACCATACGGACCATTTACAATAACCTCAAAACGAGATGCAGAGAGAAAAACACGATAGGCGATTTAATTATAATCCACGCGTAGTTTGTCTAATATTGCTTCGACGTGCGCTCCCCGGCAGCGGCGAAGCCACGGATTTTCACAGCGCAGAGTGCAGGAAGGACCTCTAGTCAACGTGCGGCGTGAGCGTGAGCGTGTGTCAGCTAATGGACTGCAGCAAACCCCGGCGAACCCGAGCACTAGCTCAGATCGCTCAGCCTGCTCAGCTCAAGTCATCTATCCTAGCAACTATCGAGGACAGCATGCAGGGATAGCGCCTTACCTAAAGCGTGCGCTGGCGTCATGGGACATCGCATTCTCTCGCGAAGCATCATTGGCAACCAATAACATGTAATCCCGTGCTATATTGCGCTCTTATCACTTTCGACTGAAGAAAGCTTAATTCGAGCAGGCATGCTTTGGGGAGAGACCTGTTGATAGTAGCTCTGGTAGCTGGGAGGCTGTGCGCCAATAAGAATCGTTCCCATCAGCTTGACGCCATAGGATTTTAGGATTTCGCATGCTTGGGTTACCAACGGCAGTCTAGAGCGATCCCGCAACAGCGCCAGCATGACCGCATCGACATACTTGCCCACGATCCGTGCATCGACGATCGGCAGTATGGGGCAGGCATCGACGATTACGATGTCGTACCGTGCTCGCAGTTGGTCAAACAACGCTTCAATGCTTCCCGAAACAGCCAATTCATTCAGGCTAGGTATTCCCTCGCCAGAGCTTATTACGTGGAATCGCGAGTGCTTAGGTATCTGCACCACGTCGAGCAGGCTAGCATCATTGAATAACAAATCGATCAGTCCGGGCGATCTGTTGAGTTTCAAATACTCGTGAATGCTCGGTCGGCGGAGGTCGAAATCGACCAAAACCACCTGCTTACCCGACCGCGATAGGCTTTCAGCCAACTGACAGGCGATCGTCGATTTTCCTTCGCCGGCGATAGCACTCGTCAGCATGAACACCTGCGCATCCTCCAGTTGGCAGCGGTGCATGACCATGGCGGCCACGGAATCGACCGCTTCCAACAAATCAAGTCGCTGCCGGACCTCTCGGGGTCGAGGCTGTTTTGAGGGGTGTAGCGGGTCGTAATCGACATATGGGATCTGCCCCAGCGAAGACATCGCCAGCACCTTGTTGACCGATTCCACGGTATCTACTCTACGGCGGCTTAGGTCCCATCCAATCAGCAGCCCTAGCGGAGACAGCAGGCCCAACAACCCGAGTCCGCCAGTAGCCGCGAGACGTTTCTTCAAATCCGGCGGTGTCGCTTTCTCCGCAGGGCTGATCGAGGTGGTCCGCGAGGCGGTCTTCAGTTCAATCGACGTCCTCTCAATCTCGCCACCCACCTGACGTAGAACGTCCTCTTGGATTTGGATCTCTGCTCGCATCAGTTCGACATCGAGCGATGACTTGCCCAATTGTCGTGTATCATCGGCAAGGTCGTCGACCTTAGCCTGCAGAGCGGTCTCCTGGCTCCGGAGGATCTCAATACGGGTGTTCAGCTCGAGCAAATTGTAGGGGGAAAGCGGATTGGCCACGCGCGAACCACCTGACAGCGATCGGCCTACTTGGCCGGACCGTTCGAGCGCCCGCTGCTCCGCTTGCAGCAGGGCGTCGGCTTTGTACCTAGCCAGCAGTTGCTCCTTCAATTGCAGTTCCTGCATCATTCGCCGGACGCTGGGGTGCCCTTCGCCGGAGGACTGCTGCATTATTTGCAATCGGGACTGCAGCGTAGCCAGGTCAGACTCTAGCCCCACTACCGCCGGGGTTCTTAAGTCTGCCTCGGAAATACCAGGTGCAGCCTGAGGAACGGCAACTTCGGAGTCTGCGGATGCGGCCGGCTTATCTTGGGTCTGCTGTTCGATCGCCTGTGCGACTTTCAAATCACCCTCCGCCTGCATCAACTGGAACTGGATGGTACTCAATTTTTCCTGCATGTGCCCGAACTGCTGAAGAACGGATTGCTGGGCTACGGTCAACGATTCGGCATCACTGGTTCCCAGCGCTTCTGCCAACGTTTTTAGCCCGGCCCGCTTATTGCGCAACTTGGATTCTGAGTCCTTGTAGACCGATTGCAGATTTTCGAGTCGTAATTGCCGGGCATTTTTCTCGTTAAGCACCACCTCGTCCATGTAGGCTTTGACCACCGCGTTGACCAAGACCACGCAAGCGTCCGGCGACGGGGTTTCGATGGTGACCTGCATAATCTCCCCATCCGCCGGGAAGTCGACCTGTAGATGTTCCTGCAGCCAATTGACCGGATCCGGGGTTGTGCGGATCTCTGTCAGATCGGTGACCCCCGATTCGCGCAAGGCGGCATTGAGTACGTAAGGGGTCTGCATCCACTGGGCCTGGCTATTTTTGTACAACTTGAAGCTGGCAGCGTTATTGGCGGCAGCGTCGGCAGTCTCGAACATTAAGGGCCGATCGTCCGAGCTGATTCGCAAGTAGGCCGAGGCGGTATACTGCGGGACCAGCAGGAACCATCCAGCCGAGGCTCCCACGGTGGCCAAGATGATGCCCAGTGGAATACCCAATTTCCAA
Organism: uncultured Pirellulaceae bacterium; assembly: GCA_934278005.1. GTDB lineage: Bacteria > Planctomycetota > Planctomycetia > Pirellulales > Pirellulaceae > Aureliella. Next base: position 10,372 of record CAKQWG010000091.1, read on the forward strand.
TGGCGGCGCAGCGAGTTCAACCCAGAGCTCAACGTAGGCCCTGTAGTCGTCGGCGGCCCTGCAGCTAACGGTTTGGCAATGACGATCTGCTGAGGCGATCGTATGAGCTGCTGGCCGTCAGGCTGGGGGGGGCGAATATTATTAGTGTTCATAGCCAAATGTCCGGCGTGTACCTGATAGTTTTGAAGGCAGCTCAGTGCAATGCAGATGATACTAGAGTCGAGAGAGTTTTGTGACTCACTGGCATATTCGGCGTGTGAGCTTGGATTGAATGTTGCTTGGCGTCAAACGCGAAACACTAAAAATATGGGAATCGAACAAATAATCCGGTTATTAGGGGCCGGTTGCACTATTGATGGGAATTGCACTAGGACCAGAGTCTTACGCTCTCGCCGTCAGCGGAGCATCTTCGATGACCAGCATTCGATCTAGAACAGACAGGCCCAGCATCAGAATTAAAAAACCCAGGGGCATCATCAGCCATCCCGCCACATCATGAAAGATATACTCTGCTGTGTGGGGGTCAAAGTACTCGTAGGCGAGCCCGGTGGCGACGATCCGTATGCAATTCGCCGCGATTGCGATGGGCACTGCACTGGCGGCGATAAAGACCTTTTCGATAAGGCTACGGTCGATCACCAGGCAAGCGCCCAAGGTCAACGCGAAAAAAGCGTATAACATGCGCAGCCCGCTACAGGCCTCCGCCACGCCGATGGTCCCTGTAGAGAGTGAAATGATATTCCCCTCCGCTACGGCCGGTACGCCCAGCGTTTGCAGGGCGAACGTGCTAACTCCAGTAGCGAGGGTTTGGAGCAGTCCGCTCATCTGCCCAGATAGAAATTGGGGAAGGGGGATCATGAAAACCAGAAACAACGCTGCCGGCACGAACCAGCGCAACAGTTCTCGGCCTGTTAAAATGACCACTGCGCCGACTAGGAACGGGATCAACGACAGGGCCTCAAAGGTCAGCACGCGCAGATAGATACCTGCCACTCGCAGTGCCAAGCCGGCCAATAATAGAGTGATCCCAACGGCCAGATCGCTTGCCAGCGTCGGACTAGGATTCCGCAGGTGCAGTTTCTCGCGGTTGCTCCAGAGGACGTACGCGGAAAACAGCGGGACAAAATACCCGTGAGAATAATCGTCATTACTGCCCCACATGTGCAGTAGCCATCGGAACACGTCTGCGTACAGCCAAGTGACCCCTACTACAGCGGCGATCATCGCACACCAAAACCAGGGGCCTACCGATCGCGGGCCGCGGCTTTTAACGGTGTCTGACTTGAATTCGTCTTGTGGCATAGCAGTCCAGAGTCTTGGAGGAGCGTCCAGCAGGGGCGACAGCAGGCGGACGCTTATCGGTAAGTTTAGGTGTGAATTAACGTTTGGTCAATTCTTTAGTCAGCGCCGGCGTTGGCCGCGCACCGCCCAACGCTAAATAGTAGCTCACCGATTAATTAATCGGTGAGCTGTATTCATTTGCGGGTTCGCTACGCTCCACTCGCGCTAGCCAAATTCGCAGCTCGGATGCACTTGCGCGGTCGGCCGTAGGAAGTTTATGCCTTCCCTAGATGTATTTCGCGCACGTTGGCCGCCCTTACTCAAGCCCGCCGCGAGGCTCCATTGGCGGTGTATCGGGCGCGCCCGTGCTGCTAGAGCATGAGCTAAGTCGACTTTGGGGAGTCGTCAGAATAGAGCTTTAGCTAAATTAGACTGGCCTACCGGTTGACATAAGCCAGGAATTGGATTGGACTGTGGTGCCACACAGCTGCACGTTTCCTATCTGTATATAGTTCATAACCGGATATGGCGACTCAGCCTTCTTCTCCTAGAGGTTTCTATGCAATTCTCGCGCTATCTACCTAACGCCCGACGCACCACCACATCTCCTACGGACGTGCGCAGGGTGAAGCGGCGAACACTGCGAGTGGAGTGTTTTGAGGCGCGGATGGTACTTTCGGCAGCTACATTGGGCATGCTTCCACTTTCTCACGCCATGCCGGCCGAGACGACGCTGTGGGTAGACCAGCAGGCCCAAGTAGCCCAGCCTAATGGATCACCGGCGGCGCCGTTTCCCGATATCACCTCTGCCGTGAAGGTAGCCGTTCCAGGCACAGAGATCGTAGTCAAAGCGGGCACGTACCGAGAGTCTATCAAGTTGCCCGACGGCACAGCAGACGCTCCGATAA
>CAKQWG010000092.1 GCA_934278005.1 uncultured Pirellulaceae bacterium
GCTGTATGCCCAGCGCACCGGGCAGTGGTGTATACTTTGTGGAGAAATCGCTCGAGCTATTTGGTGCTTTACTAGTCGTTGTCAATTCGTCAGTTTTCAGTACCCCAGCTTAGCGAAGTAGCCAATTCAACTGTCCGCTCTCGAAGGAACCGCAGATGACAGCTCAGGACAACTCGGGCACTAGTAACCCAGCCAGCGGCCACTGGGTCGAAGTGACTTTTGAATGCATGCCGCTGCGCACCGTGCCGCGCGTCGACGTGCCTCTGGATGCCTCCCCGAAACTGGCCGCCAAGATCTTGCGCGTCAAGGCGGCGCTGGAGAAGCACGGGTCGCTCAACAGCTACTATCTCCACAACGCCTCATGCACTTACCACTTAACCAACGACCCGCAGCAGGGCATGATGCAGTTTGAGTTCGAAGGTGTCGTGCTGACCGACGCGCAGGATTTGCAAGCCCGCAAGTGCGACCTGCAGGTCTCACTTCGCAGCGAGACCTGCAGTTGGCTCAACGAATCCATCGTTCAGTGGCTGAGCGAGACGGTCCGCCGCAATGTCTTGATCGAATTCAACCGCTATATTTCGCAGGGGGATTTGACCAAGACGCTCGAGCGCATCGAGCAGACGCAGCAGGCGAGCGACGCGGCCGGTGGTTACGTGGGCATGTACTTGTGAGCTTGGCACCGGGCATAGCCAGTGCGATTACATCCCATCCCGCGCCGGCTGGACGGGAACTAAGATCTCGTTGCCATCGGCGTCTAACTTACGGCGACGGCGGCGTTTGATCTTGGCCATGCTCCACTCTTTGGTGAGCGTCTCAAAGACCTCGGGCGATTCGTAGCGCACGATGTGCTTGCCCTCGGGAATTGGCCCAATCAGTCCGCGGAACACCGGCAGCCCGCGGAGGGCTAGATCCGCGCTGCTGTCATCGACGCCAATTTGGGAATGCAAATCCAGAATAGGGTCTGGATTGGGAAAATCGCGGATGCGGATCGCGCCGTCGCTGGCCCGCGTTACCACGCGAAAGGTGTCTTTCTTGCTCATAGATTCTCTTTCAAGTCTCAGCGGAGGGTGTGGTCATCGCTCGGTGTGCCGCTGCCGCCGCAGAGGCCAGGGGGCAGCGCGTTATGCTAGCATCGTCAGCTTTGCTAGCGCGAGATAGCCAATTTCTCGGTGGCTGGTACAACACACATAGTGAGAACAACAAGCCCATCGGTCGCGACTTACAATCCATTTCCTCGTTACAACGGGAAAAAATGACCCCCGATCGGAACTTGCGAGCGTCTCTAACCATCATAGAACTTTAGCGATTCGTTGACAGTCAACGGACTGGAATTAGAATCGAGACTGCTTTTTGCCCAAACAGCACATCTTATCCATCTCCGCTCCTCCCCCCGACATTAGCACGCGATTAGATTTTAAGGACGTTGAAAAGTGAAATCACGCAAACTTAGCAAGGCATCGAAGAAGTCTCAACGCGCCGACCGTAGCCGCAAGTCCCTGCTGGGAACTCTACGATCGTTTGAGACCCTAGAGGATCGCAAGCTGCTAGCGGTGGCTCCTTGGAGCGACGGCCTATTCTATCCGCCGATCGGGATCAGTACTGCAATTCTGCCCCCCACCCTGAGCGCGGCCCAGTACGCGGCTATTAGCAATCAGCAATACGGTGGGCAGGGCGCGGGAGGTAGTCACAACAACATGCCGGGCGAGGGCCAGCAGCCGTTTCTCAACACCCAGGAGGTGGAGCCTAACGATGTCTTTAGCCAGGCCAACTTCGTAAACTTGGGAACTAGTGCCTCTCAAAGCGGCGGGGTGGCCATTACAGGCAATCTCACCGCGCCGACCATTCCCGGACAACCCTACGTCCGCGATACCGACTGGTTTGCCTTTGACCTGCGGGCTGGTGACGTTTTCGATGTGCGCATCAATGGCCCTCTCGCCGCCACATTTGACTTGTCCATTCTGGATGCCAATCGCCGAGAAGTCGCTGGCAATACCAATCCGGTCGGGCCCAGCTATCCGCTGGGAAGTCCGCTAGATGTCGGCCAGTTCCGACCGAATGCAGACCTGGCTTTTGTGGCGCCGACAACCGGGCGATATTACGCTCGCGTGAGCAACGGGGATAGCGTCTATACGTTGAACTTGCGTGTGCGACGCCCTGAACTGGAGGCCGAACCGGTTGGCACTAAGCAAAAACTGTTTCTGGATTTCGACGGTGAAATGATCCGTCGCGACATCTTTGACGCTGCCACACCGGGAACCGCTCGTCTGGCGCCACTGGTCGACTTCCTTGAGGGTTGGGGACTGACGGCCGCTGATGAAAGCCGGATGATCGACAAGATCATTCACGTATTTAAGAGCAAATTCTTCGGCCCCGAAGCGATCTCTGGCGTCGGCGGAAACGGCTGGTACACAGCCACGGGCATCCCTGGCCAATTCGACCTGGAAATCCTTAACAGCCGAGACCACGCCGATCCGTTTGGGCAGCCCAATGTCAGCCGCATCGTTATCGGCGGGACCGTAGCCCAACTGGGAATCAATACGCTTGGCATCGCCCAGAGCCTGGATGTCGGGAACTTTGCCACCGAGGAATCTGCGGTGGTGCTTCTAGACGGTATTGATCCCACCTGGGGATCCGTTCCGCGAGCCGGCAATGTTCCTTTGGAGGACGTGCTCGCCTCAGCTATAGCCGTCGTTGCGGCCCACGAAGCGGGGCACTTCTTCGGTGCCTGGCATACCATAAATAACAATCGGGCTCACCAAATCATGGACACCGGCGGCAGCCTGGCGGCCCTGCATAACTTGATTGGCATTGGTGCCGATGGTGTCTTCGGCACCGCCGATGACGAAAACATCATGTTTGGCACCGATGTGTATGATTTTACGGCAGGCTTTATTGAGTACGGCAGACAGAATAGTGCCGCTGCACTAGCCTTTGGGTTATCGACCGGTACCGTCGGTGGCGGCACGATCCGCGGCAGTGTCTATCAAGACACGAATTCCAATCGCGTCCGCGATAGCGGCGACGTGGGGCTGGCCAGCGTCATCATCTATGTCGACGCCAATCTCAACGGTGTGCTAGACACGGGGGAAACGCACACCTACAGCGATGCCAGCGGCAATTACCAACTGACTGTTCCCGCCGGCAGCTATACGCTCCGCGAGCTGGTCCCCGCCGGACAAAAGTTGGTGTCTCCAGCTAACAACGCCCTGCCGGTTACGCTCGGCAACAACCAGACGATTACGGGCAAGGACTTCATCAATGAAAAAGTCACCCCGGTGGCCAACGGCTTCAAATGGAACGACCTCAACGGCAACGGCATCCGCGACGCGGGTGAACCGGGTATCGAAGGGGTTTACATCTACATCGATCTAGATGGCGATGAGCGCATTGACATCGGTGAGCCGACCGCCAAGACCAACAAAGATGGCAGTTACAAGCTGAATTTCCCTGGCCCAGGAACCTACATCGTTCGCGAAGTGATTGCACCTGGCTTTACGCAAACGCTGCCTGGCGCGGCTGCAGCCTTTGCCTACGTGGTCACACTGACAGGCAATCCGACCACTGACTCTGCTGCTCTGTCTAGTCTTCATTTCGGCAACCAAATGGCCGTCGACCACGGAGATGCCCCGGTCTCCTACGGCGCTGCATCGGCAGGCTTCAAGGCCGGATTGGCGCTGGGTACCAAGTGGGATGCGGAACCCTCTCAGCTCTACTCGGCCGACGCCCTGGGGGACGACAACAACGGCGTGGCTGACGAAGACGCCATCGATATATTCACGATGCGGCCTTTGATCATTGGCAGCGCCAACAATCCCATTAGCATCGCCACGACCAATACCACCGGGCAGATCGCCTACCTGCAGGCTTGGATCGACTTCGATGGCAACGGGACGTTTGAAGCTCGCGAGCAGGTCGTTACGAACATGGCCGTCAACGCCAACGCACTGCCAGTGCTGAACCTGGACATCCCTAGCAGTGCCAAGGCGGGTAACACCTTCGCCCGTCTGCGTCTGAGCACTACCCAGGGCGTCGGTCCCGTCGGGCACACTTTTGATGGCGAAGTTGAAGATTATGCTGTGACCCTGCTGCCCACTGCCGACTTTGCAGTCAACGATACGGTCACGGTGCGCCGCAACTCGGTTCTCAATCCGATCGACGTACTGGCCAACGACTTTAGGGTGGGCAATGAAGTTTTAACGGTTACAGGGGTCGGCAATGCGTCCCACGGCAGCGTTGACTTCACGGCTACTGAAGTGTTGTATACGCCCACGCCGGGATACATCGGCCCAGACACTTTCACCTACCGCATGCAGAATTCGCGTGGCGAAAGCTACACCGCCTCGGTGTTTGTCACGGTGGCACTGTTCTTCGACAATCCCATGGCTATCGACGATAGCTTTGATGTGCCCACTAACGCCATCGACTTCCCGCTCAACGTGCTTGCCAACGATATCGAAGGCAACTCGGGTGCACTGTCGATCGTCTCAGTCACGCAACCTACCAGAGGCGGCAGCCTATCGATCGCCTCAGGCAGTAAGGCACTTCGTTATACACCTAGCCGCGACTTTGGCGGCACAGAGTTCTTCACCTATACGGTCGCCGATGCGTCCGGTAAGACGTCGCAGGCCAAGGGCACGCTGCATACATTGCCCGGAGACCGCGCCGATGACAAAGTGGAGATTCGCTTGATTGCCACCGACCTGGCTGGCAATCCAATTTCTAGAATTCAGCAGGGACAAAAATTCAAGATCGACTTTGTGGTCGATGACCTGCGTTTCGATAGCAGCCACCAGAGCCCGGATATGGCCGCGGGTGTGTTCGCTGCCTACACCGACCTGCTTTACAACCTGCAGCTAGTCGGAGTTGCACCGGCGGACGCGACAACCCCCAGCGGATTTAATTTCGCAGTCAGCTTCTCCAGCAATTACATCAATGGGCAGACTGGCGATGCAGCCATCCCCGGCATTATCGACGAACTGGGTGCGTTCTACGACGGTAGTAACATGGACCGCCCGGGACCCGTGCTGCTAGCATCGGTTACCTTCGAAGCCAAAACCCCCGGTATCGCCCGCTTCCTGGCCGACCCTGCGGATAATGTCCCCTCATCCAATACGCTTCTCTTCGATACCTCGGCCACCGCCGTGCCGATCGATCAGATCCGTTACCTAGGAACATCGGTCGAAATTGTTGGAGACGGAGTCGTCTTCCCTGTGGCCATCGACGACAGCCCTGTGAGCACCGTTCCGGTAAACGCAGTGCAGTTCCCCATCGAGGTTCTGGCAAATGACCTGCCGGGCTCCTCAGCCCCCATCGGGCTCAAACCAGGTGGCCTGGGAGTGCCGCTCAACGGAACGGTAATCATCAGCGGTACGCGCGTGCTTTACACACCACGCTTGGGCTTTGAGGGAGTCGATCAGTTCACTTACACGTTGGTCGATACCGCGGGCAACGAAAGCATTGGCCGCGTTACTTTAAAGGTTGGCAACAACACGGCGGCTGATGACATCGTCAAGTTGCCGCTGCGAGTCACCAACCTGGCTGGCGCGACCATTACTCAAGTGGCCGTTGGCCAACAGTTCCAACTGCGCGGATATGTGCAAGACCTACGATCGGTGACTAACGCGGGAGTGTTTGCGGCCTACCAGGACGTGATCTACTCGTCCACGCTGGCCAGCCCCGTCCGCAGCACGACCAACCCGCTGGGCTTCGAGATAACCTTCGGGCCCAAGTATCAACGCGTTCTCGAAGGTGACATTCTCACTCCGGGCCTATTCAACGAATTGGGCGCGGTGGCCACCTCCAACAGCGATGCTGACTATGGCAACGGCGAGCATTTGATGTTCACCATTACCATGACGGCCAACGCTCTGGGAACCGTCACTTTTGTAGGCGACCCGGCCGACGTGTCGCCGCGTCACGACACGTTGATGTTCGTCCCCGTGTCACCCGTTCCCTTTGGCCAGATCGGATTCGGGCTGACCTCCGTGGCTATCGTGGGCGCCACCACATTTGGAGGCGCTGGCGGTGAGTATACTAACAATGCGAATCCGCTCGACGTGAACAATGACGGGTTCATCTCTCCAATCGACGTCCTAGCCGTAATCAATGCCTTGAACACAGGCGGAGCACGTTCGCTGTTCGAAGGTGCGGGTGAAGGAGAAAGTACAAATCGATTCTTCATCGACACCAACGGCGATGGAATTCTGAGCCCCATGGATGCGCTCAACGTAATCAACTTCCTCAACGCCAACAGCCAGGGTCGCTTAGCTGAGGGTGAAGGCGAAAGCACTCCGGCCACAAGTGTCTTTGCGGCCAGCGATGCGGTCTACTCCGACGACCTGTTTGATGATGGAGTCGATGACTTGGTAGCTCAACTCGCTCCCGACATCGAACAGACCTGGAGGAAGGAACGCCGCTAGGACTGAAGTCGGACGCGACCAGCGGTTTGCTCGGACAGCATAACTCGCAAGGTAGCCAAACAAAAAAACGGTCTAGGAGTTTTCCTAGACCGTTTTCGTTTGGCGGTGGTCCGTTGCGTGCCAGGGACGGCTACCTCCGTGACGCTTCCCTAAGCACGCGTCTGCGGGCCTAGAAGTTATATTGAGCTCCGACGTTCATCCCGTGCAGAATGAGCGAATTGCTGGTGTTGTAGTTAGCAATATCGTTGAAGTTGGCAAACGTTTCGCGGACGTTGCCCGGTGCAGTGGCAACCCCAGAGACATACATCGCCCGGTAGCCAACGGTCCCCGTCCACTTGGGCGACAATCGCACGCCTACGCCCGACCCGATCTCGCCCATGAAAGCGATCGTGTCCTGCATCTCGTCGAAATTGTACGAGCCATAGTTATTTGGGTTGGTCGGCGAGCGTGTATCATTCACATAGGCCACCAGCATATCTGTCCCCAGGCGAGACTGCATCCGCGAGTGATTATTGTAAACTCCGACCTTGCCGGTGCTGTACAGATTGAAACGGCTACCTAGGCAGTAATCCATGCGGCTGCCCAGTTGGAAACCGAACAAGTCGTTGGTCGTGTCGACGTTGTAATACAGGTCGTCGGCCGCGCGATTGACCATGGTGTCGTCGCGACTAGCAGCGTACTGCAGTCCGTCGGAAAAATGGAAGTAGCGAAAGCCGGCTAGCCACGAGAGATTCAAGCGACTTCCACATGTAGGCGCGATCAAGCCACATGGACCGGTTGCGTACTTGGTCGGTGCAGCACATGTGCCGCAGCCCGCTCCACCGCAGTAGCCGCAGTCATCAGCGTGTCTGCTACCGCTAAACAGCGATCCGGCCGTCGACATATTGAAGTTGCGGGCTGCGCCACCCACTGCATACCCCAGCAGGTTGACCTCGACGTTATGATAATTGCTTGAGCGGCGCAATTCATGCGCGCGAGCATTGTTAAACCAGTCCGCTACGCCGATCGGCGTGCTTGGCATCATGGGGGTGCCTGACATCTCCACGTGCTGGAAGGGAATGCGAGTTCTCAGATCGCCGGGCATGCCCGTCCGCAGTATCGACTCGTCGCTCGGATATAGCCCCCAGTAGGTAGCCTCGACGGCATTCTTTCCGCAGTTGAAGTAGCGTCCGACCGTAGCTTCAAATCCTCCGGTGGTTCCCATGCGGGCGTCGTGCGTAGTGATCAAGTTAGTGTCGTAGTCGGCGCCACCAAAGCTGAGCGGCATATCGTGATCGTCGATGCGTTGGTAGATCAGCGCACCGGCACCGAAATACCATGGCTTTGCGCCGCAGGGCAGGCCGGCTGCGACGTGTCTGTCTGCGGAACTAGCCTGCAGTGGCCTTCCGAAAACTTGGCTGTTTCCAGCATAAGCATTGCCGCCAAAATAGTTCGGGGCGTAAACGTTGGCCTGCGGCGCGACCATCTGTCCGTAGCCGTTGTCGACCGGAGCGGAATAGTGCTGCATGGGCTGAGCTGTTGCCAGCGGTGCCGGCAGCGCTGGTTGCTGGGCCCCCAGATTCTGCTGCGTGGGCTGGGACATCGTCGGGGCTGGTGCCGGCACCGACTCTAAGATGCCCTGCGTCCCGGCTCCGTAGCCTGCTCCCGATCGATTCTGCGTAGCGACCAACTGGTACGGGCTGGCCTGCTGACTTGCCTGCGGGGTTGGCTGCTGATAGGCGGGCTGGTATGCAGACTGACTCAGTTGCTGATTCAGTGGTTGAGACTGAGCTTGGTATTGCTGCTGGTACTGCTGCTGAGGAACCTGCGGCAAATTCTGGAATGTGCCGCTAGGCTGCGCCTGCTGCTGTTGCTGTTGTATCGGGTAAGAACTCGGCCCGAAATTATTGTATGCATTCGGGTATTGGCCGAAGGCTGTGGTCGATGCCATCCAGCCCAAACTAAGAGCTACGGCTGGGAGCCATGATTTCTTCACTGCAAACCTCCTTGCAAAAGATGCGTCAATCCGTTGACCTGGGGGCAATCCGTGCCCGCATAGCAGTTTGTGTGCTACCCAAGTCTCCAAGGCGAACCGCGTTGGGCGTAGGTAAATGGATAAGAGTTAGACGCCTGTCGCAAGCATTCGCAACCGCTGGGTACGCGTCTTCCTCCCACCCAACCCATCGACATGCGGCCAGAGTCGCAAATAGCCATTGAGGCGTGGCCGGAGAGCTTTTCCGGTTCATGTGCGGCAGAGAATGCAATTTTGTATCAACTTGCGCAATGAGCAAAGGCTTCGGTGAATCCCCAGATTAAGCAGCCGTCAAAGTCCGCCCCGGAACATCCCAATGTTGCGCATGCTCGTTGGGCACGGTTAGGGTTGCCACTGGGAGGACTGCTGACGAGATAGTCGCCCCACCGCTCCGCCGGTTCGTGTAGTCATTTCCGACGGTTCGTGCAGTCATTTCCGACCGGCGGAGCGGTGGGGCGACGTAGATGCCGTAGATACTCGCCGAACCGCTCCGCCGGTTCGTACAACCAATTGCACCTGTTCGTGCAATCATTTCCGACGGTTCGTGCAGTCATTTCCGACCGGCGGAGCGGTCGGGCGACGTAGATGCCGTAAATACTCGCCGAACCAATTCCGCCGGTTCGTGCAATCAATTCCGACGGTTCGTGCAATCAATTCCGACGGTTCGTGCAATCATTTCCGACGGTTCGTGCAATCAATTCCGCCTGTTCGTGCAGTCATTTCCGACCGGCGGAGCGGTCGGGCGACTATGGCGCAATCGTGCAACGCTCACACCGACTTCCCACGCGAACAGAGTCGATCAGTTGGCTTTGACTACGCTGGTCGTCGCATCGGTCGTGAGCTGGCTAAACTGCAGCGGAATGCGAATCGGCTCGTCGATCAAGTCGGTTTGGATAACCAATTCGGATGCGACCGCTCCATCGACCGGCTGGCGTTTGGGGCTAATCATCAGGTTCAGCAGATGCACGGCTTTGGCACTTGGGCTAGCTTCAAACTGAATTTCGGCTTGGTCGGAAGTGATTTCCAAGACGCGAAAGTCTTTGCGCGCCTTGACGACCAGTCGCTGTGCCAGCGGTTTCTCAAAATTGACCGTCCCCAGTTCGATCGCTTGTGGGCTGACTTGAATGGGAGGTTGGACCGCGGCCATGAAGCGGAGGGGAACTGTGGTTAAATTGCGGTCGTTGGTTTTCAGCAAGAACTGGTTTTGCAGGTTTCCCAGTGGAGCATCGGCGGTCAGCTGAGCGGAGATCCTATAGCTCACGCGTCCCCCCTGACGGGATACTTCATCGAATTGAATATCGGCAAAATCGAGTGGACTCTCCGCACCGACCAGTGCCCAGTCATTGCGACCGGCGTAATCGAGCGTTAGATCGATGCTTTTGGGCTCGCCCACCGGGACTTCGCCAAAATTGACTTCGCCCGGACTGAGCACGACGTCGCTGCGAATGTAGCCTTTGACATTGAGCTGCAGTTCGGTGTAGACCGGCTTATCGAATGTGACAGTGACTGCCGCCGCTTTTCTGCCGGTAAATGTCCCGGTATTGAAGCGTGCCAGGACTGCCCCTGTCTCGCCGGGCTTGATCCACTCGTCCTCGATAATGGGAGTGGTACAGCCACAGCTTGTTCTCACGGAGTGAATGTGCAGATCGCTGGTGTGATTATTCTTGATTAAGAAGCGATGCTCAGTATTCGCCGCGCGGGCTACAGTGCCAAAGTCATGCACTCGCTCTTGGGGAGCGATCGCCTCGCGCAGCCAGTCTTGGGCCTGACTGGGGCCGTGCCCCAGGATCGTAGTCACAATAGCCGCCGCACACAGGGAAACGAAGGGACGCATGGTGTCAAACCTCCAGGATTGATTGGGAATGGCATCACCCGTGTGGTAGAAAGTTATCGACGGGAAGGTTTGGAGCGGACCCAATCGATGCTTAAGATTGCGGGCAATTGCGCAATATAGTTGCTTACTATTATCTTAGGGAAGGTGGGCAAAAGACCAACTTCAATTGCCAGAATGGGGCAAGCCACAGAAGGCGGCTATGCTTGCAAGGGAGCATCCCTAAAACGAAAAAAAGCGGCCGGTTCAGCCTCCATGGCAAACCGACCGCCTTTTGCTTAACTCCACCAGATCATCATCCGGACGGGTGGAAGGTCATATTTTACCGAACCGAAAAAGTTCGCTAAGGTTTATCTTGCTGTGCGACACTTGTGTCGGCTAATCGCCGGTAAAGTTCTGTTTCCCAGTCCGAATCGGCACCGCTGAGCTGGCTTGGTGACCAGTCTCAGCCGGCGTGCCGTAGTCGAATAGGAGGCGGTTTACTTAGCAATCGCATCCGCAATCAGCGGCTGCTGCGCGTCCACAACCGTGGCAACCGATGGCTGCACGAAGACGATTTAGCAGGCCTGGACGGCAAGCTGGTGCACAGCTGCTGACGCAGGGGTCACAGCATACAGTTACAGGAACTTGCTCGCAAACAACTCGTGGAACGCAGACGGTTACTTCGTAAGGAACGCATACGGCAACTCGCTTGCAAACTTGAATTGTCTTTTGCTCGCAGACTGGTACACAAACTGTGTAGGCAACTTGCTTGCAGACGTTTTCGCATACATAGCTGCAGACGGTGTAGGTCTGAGTCTTGCACTCAGGAACCATCGTGCAGGTGGTGTAGCAAACGTCTTTGGTACGCTGTTCGCAAACCCAGTTGGTGACGCAGTAGTTGACCGTACGAGTACGGCACTCAGGAACCATGCGGCAAGTGGTGTAGCAAACGGTGCGCTGACGTGGCTCGCAAACAATCTTGCAAACGGTGTAGTTTACAGTTTTGCTACGGCACTCAGGAACCATTTTGCAGGTCGTGTAATTTACGGTGCGCTGACGTGGCTCGCACACAGTGGTGCAAACGTTGTAGGTTACCGTGCGGCTGCGGCACTCAGGAACCATCTTGCAAGTCGTGTAGTTTACGGTCTTGCTGCGGCACTCAGGAACCATGCGGCACACTGTGTAAGGAACGGTTTCCGTTACGCAGCTACGCTCGTAGCGTGTGCAGTTGATTTCTTTGGTTTCGCAGGTAGGAACCCAAACCTTTTTGCACACAGTCCGTGGTGGGCACTGAATGCATTCGACGTGGCACGAACCTGGGCAGTAAACGCAACGGCACTGCGACGCGTCCCATACCCACTTGCCTGGTGTGCGGACAACTCGGCGTTGTACCGGACCAGCGATTTCTTCGGTGACCGTATCCCAATATCCACCGTTAACTTGCACTGTACGAGTGTAGTTAACAGGCGTGGTGACGTAGCGAACTACTTCACGAGTACGAGTTTCTTGCTGAGGAACCATGACCGTGTAGTTGACTACGCGGCTGTGGGTCTCTTGCACTGGGTTCATAACAGTGTAGTTGATGACTCGCTGACGTGTCTCAACAACCGGCTTGCGGACGGTGTAGTTGATGACCTTGCTGTGAGTCTCGTGTACCGGTGTCATGACCGTGTAGTTGATGACCTTGCTGCAGGTTTCGTACACAGGCTTCTTAACCGTGTAGTTGATGACCTTGTTGTGGGTCTCGTACACAGGCTTCATGACTGTGTAGTTGATCTCACGTGTGCGGGTCTCAGTTACTGGACGGCGTACGTTGTAGGTTACCTGACGAGTCTCAGTCGAATATACAGGTCGGTTGACCGTGTAGGTTCGTGTCTTGGTTTCGTAGACAGGCTTGCGAACAACGGAGTTTACCGTTCGGTAACGTGTCTCACGCTGCATGCGAGTAACATTGATTACCTTGTCTTCGGTAACCGTCTGATACTCAGTCCGCGTGCGTTGCTGTGTTTGCTGTTCGTAGACAGTTCTACGAACGGTCTTCATTACAGTGTGCGTGGCTGGACCACAGTCGTCGGCGACGACGTTTCCACAACCCTCATAGCTCACTGCACCGCTGTAAGCGGCATTGGCTTGGCCAGTGTTGAATGCTACTAGAGCAATCAAAGCGGCTGGCAATAAAAACAACCTTCTCATCTCCCGTGCTCCTTGGAAAACTTGTGAC
>CAKQWG010000093.1 GCA_934278005.1 uncultured Pirellulaceae bacterium
CTGGGTGGTCTTGGCATGGTAAGTTCTCCACTAGGATTGGACCTGCCAATAGTGTACCTAACCCATTTACCCAAAAAAAGAGGCCTGACCCCTTTTCTCTTTCGACAAAATCGCCGCAACCGCAGAAACGATCCGTGCTATGGTCAATTTGCCTTTTTACGTTTTATATTGGATTTAGGCGACTCTGGCTGAGTAAAATCGCCGACTGTCGACAAAACTCGCACATCTCCAGACAGCCCTTCATCTACAGTCGTAGCAGCTATTTGGAAATGCCGCTTTGACCTGACAATAGCCTTGAAAGGCTTTTTCACGCTCGGAGCATTAAACGAAAGAAGGATTAGGTAATCCATCCAGTTCTCATAGACCGAACGAAAGGGCTGTAGGGTTTCGTCACAAAAATCATCCCCATGGATTTGTTGCAACACTTTCATCGCATTTGCGATTGTCGGCGTAGAATAGACAAGCATGTTTTTTTGCCCAATCTCTTCCTTCTGTGCATTTGTAATTCGTACTGCTAAAGTAGAGCTGATGAGGCCTGTTGTCCAAAAGATGATGTTGTCGTTTGGATTTGTTTGATTCAGGTGTTCAGCCACCTGAACCCAGATTGGAATTAGAGATTTTTCTGCACCCGGTTTAAGAAGTTCAAATTCGGTTCCTATTTTTTTCATGCGTCAATTCAAATCCCAAATAAAAATGACGTTAATGTGCCGCGAGTCATTGTTCAATACTGCCTTGAGATCGTCGGCCAAACGATTCAAATAGCCGCGAGCCTGAGCCCCAGAAATCGCATTTGCTCCACCATTGTTAGCGATGTATCGCTGGATACGATTCAATACATATGCATTGTAAGCTGGATGGTTCGCGTGTCTCGATGCCAACAGTCCAGCTCCGTTACGGTATCCATTAAGGTCCCAGCCCTCACCCGCAGCCCGCTGAAAGAATCTCTTTAACCCAGGTGAATCGACTGCTTCAACAGGAATCAAATGGTGCGGCGTGCTGGTAGTTCCGATGGTTCCGAGTCGCCGGCCAAGCTTTGCATTGTCGCGAGTCAGAAGATTGCACGTATTGTGCACCAGTATCCCGGCATCGCCAACTTGGTAGACGTGCTCGCAGTCGACTTCGATATTATAGACGTCGGTCGGCTGATTGTGAGCCGTGCGCGATACCAGGAACAGCGAACCATCGTTGCTGGAGACCTGCTCGCCGATGGCGAGTTCACCTAGCGGCACCCAGTCCAAGCGGTCGAGTGACCAGACAGGGTGAATGCTTGTGCCGTTGAGCACCGTACTGTCGCTGAAGGTGGCTTCTACAAGGTTCGTCACGCCGCGAGTGACGAAGCGTCCGGTGACCAGATTGCCATGGCCGTCACTCAGCCGTGGACAGCGATCAATAGCACGGATCGTGGCCCAACCAGCGACGTTCAGTTCTTCCAATTGCAGGTAGATGCGTGCGCCAGTTGTAAAACCCTGCTCTTCGATCCACGCCAGTGGACGCAGTAGTTCCACTTCGACCCGCGCGCCATCCTCACGCTCGATCTCGGCAGATAATAGCCGCCAAGTCGACTCGTGTGCGTCGGGAATCGGGTTCTCCGCGCCGAATGCTTCGGGGTTCTTCGTGGCGATGCGAGAACCAAGCGGTACTTGTTCGATCGGAACCACCAGCGCCGATTCAGCGCGTGGCTCTTCCCAGGCGAAGCCCAGGTCAAAGCTGAACGATTCGCTGGCCGTGGCCGCATACGCCAATTCCAATTCCGACACCGCTACTGGCGAAGCCGACAGATGCACCGCAGTGCCCGCTACGAAGCAGCCGCCGAGTTTCAGGAAGTCCGGCCCGTTGAGCTTCTTCAGCGCCGCGCCACCGGCGGCGCCCAGGGCCGGTGCGAAGTTCAGTCCGATCATCCCCACGTTGCCTGCAATCTGCCAGCCGGTCATGTTGCCGCCGTTGGTCGCCAAATGGTTGGCCTGCTGGATGCCCTGACCCACCGCCGCAGCCGTATCGACAAACGTGTACACGCGCGCCGCCGCCAAGCCAACTTTGGCAATGGCGCTAGCACACGCCGGCGCCGATGCACCGCCCGACAACACGCCCACGCCGATCTGCACTACGACGCCGGCCACGGCACCTTGCACATAGCCCACCGTATAGGCGAACTCGTGGCCCGCGACGGGGCCGAGATTCGGAATCGACAGATCGTAGCCCCAGACCTGCATGCCTTCGAACGGATTGATCACATCCAGGAAACCGTCGATCTGGCCATTGACGTAGCTCTGGTAGGTTTCGATCGCATCGACGATCAGCACTTCATAATACGTCCACGTGCCGCCAGGGTCAGCCACGGCCAAGTACAGTTCGTTGGCAAAGGCGGTGGCGGTATCTTGTATCCAGGTGGTCAGATCGTTGACACCGTTGACCAACTGGGCACCGATCGAGAACTGCGATGAGCTAGCAAGCTGCGGGACATAATCTTCGGTAGCAAGTTGCAGTGTGACACTAAACGGATCCGACGTATTGTCGTGGCCAGCGTAGGTGTCGGATGAATATCGCGAGCCGTTGGTACCGCTGAAGCTGACTTGGCCACCGGGTGAAGCGAACGAGTATGTTCCGTTGAGCACAGAGCCTTGGCTTTGCCAAGCACCGCCACTGGGTTGACTTTCGTAGTACTCGTAGCTGCCGGTATTACTCCAGGAATTCGACGAATAGCTTGAAGACGACTGCGTGGTATGCCCCGAGAAGGATTTCATCTCCACATGCGCGCCGGTGTAGCCTTCAAAGGCACCCCCCGTCGGGTCACCAGCGCCGTAGTACTGGTCGAAGTCCCAACCGCTGGCGTAGCCACCGTAGCCACCATAGCCTGTGCTCGGATCGTAGGTGCCGACACCGGTGGTTTTATGATCGACGTCGATGGTCCGCTGGTAAAAACCGGAGTTGCTCCAGGTGCCACCGCTAGAGCCACCATAGCCGCCGTAGCCACAACTGCCAGAAGTAGATCAGGAATTGCCAAAGTTGTCGGTGCGATCGAAGTCTCGACGCGACTCGGCGGAGTGCAGAAGTCCTACCTGCGCAAGGCCGCCGCTTAGCGACCACTCACTCGTCTTTTTCTACTACCCGATTGTCAACGATCAAATTGCGAATTCAGCGATTACCGCTGTGCGGATTGTGAACTCACGCCCACAATCCCGATCAATAAGCCGGCCACAAGCACCTTCTCTGGGGAAGATCAGCATTTCGATGACATTTCATCAGAAATCACCGTTCCAATGGCTCCGAGCCTTTTGACAGGACGCGGGCGCAGACGCGACCGATGTCCAAGATGCCCTTAGTAAATACTATAGCAGTTGATCAAACGACTGGAGGTCGATCTCGCGTCGAAAACGGGAATAAGCCGCTCTGTTTCAGCAACCCGAGCAATTTTTCACCTCCTTCGATACGCGCAAACTCCATCTCTTCGCGAAAGATCTCGATCGCCACCATGATACCAAAATGAGTCGGCGTCGTTTCGTGCCCCAAAGCATCGAAGACGACACAGCTACCACCAATATCGTCCAAATCTGGCGGAAACTCGCAGGTGTCAAATCGCTCGATGGTTGCTTGACTACAGTACGGTGCAAGTGTATTCAAGAATGCCGTAATTCTCAGGTGCTGCGATCCGTTAGCTGTTGATTCATCTTGAGCCGATTCGGCATCGAATGGGAATCGCGTGAACATCGCCAATTCGTAACGCACAAAGGTAGAGTTGCCTGGGCCATTACCTGAATTCTCGGACAACTCCATGGTGACAACTGCCGTGCCGTGTCCGTTAAAGTCGAAGTAGTATTGGTCAAGTCCGCCACCAATCGAGTATGGAATGATTGCGTGCAAAACGAGTTCATGCTGTTTGCCGATCCATTGTTCCACACGCCCGACCTTGAAGCCGTGCCAAGCTTGATTTTCTACGTCATGATCAGTCAAGCAATTTAGTCCTTGTCGAAAGTGCAAATTGGATGATTCTGGTCAAAGCGAGACCCCGTATATCCTGACTCCAAGATGGCCTGTTGGACATCATTGCGAATGAAAAGTTGCACCGCGCTCCCGACGAGGCGAAATGCTGGACAATTTTTTACGCGGTTGTAAATCACATAATAAGGATAGTTTACGCGGAGCGTTCCGTTTGCCCTCGGCGTCCAGTCATCGTTGTCAACACCTGTACGATCTCGGTCCAGTCCGTCCACTAGATGCAAGCATTGCCCAACAGAAAAATCAGCATTCACGTAGGATTTATCCTTCGGTGAAAATGTGAACGGTAAGAACTGAAACGTTTCAGGCCAGCCGTCATTCAAAAGCAACTGAAGTCTCTTTGAAAACAGTGGCCATGCGTGATCTGCAAACATGAAGTCGAGCGAAACATCGGGACCATCGGACGATACCGCCTCCAGCGAAGGGTCCCAGTTTTGGATTTGCTCCCCCTCATCCATCCAATACCCATTAAGATGGTCCCTGTTAAAGCGAACGGTCCACGGTTGCCCCTTGTAATGTTCGGGAAAAGCCGGGATCCATTGGGCGAATGTATGTCGCATTACAATCCAATCCCCTTCAAAGCGTTAATTGGATCGGCCGCGAGCTTAACAAAAATATCGTCAAGTTCCTGCAAAACGGCTTTTTGATATGCAGGAGAAGAAGCCGTAAGTCCTCGAACCGCCTGTTGCAACCGCTCGAATACTCGCTGATGATAAAGCTCTGGGTGCGGTCCGGTATGTCCCGCCACAAAGCGAAGGTTATGCCTGCCATGCATCTTCACATTCGCATTCGACAGGATTTGTCGTGCGTCCGCACTCCAGTTTTGAGTCCAACCGCGTTTTGCATTCGAATAGTGCGAAACCAAGTGGTGGTATTGGTTATGCACCAAGATCCCAGCGTCGCCGACTTGGTAGACGTGCTCGCAGTCGACTTCGATATTATAAACGTCGGTCGGCTGATTGTGACTTACGCGTTCCACTAGGTGCAGCGGGGCATCGTTGCTGTAGACCCTTTCGCCGATGGCGAGTTCACCCAGTGGCACCCAGTCCATACGGTCCAGCGACCAGACAGGGTGAATGCTTGTGCCGTTGAGCACCGTACTGTCGCTGAAGGTGGCTTCTACAAGGTTCGTCGCACCACGCGTGACGAAGCGGCCTGTAACCAGATTTCCATGGCCGTCTGATAGCGGCGGGCAGCGATCGACGCTGCGTATCGTTGTCAAGCCAGCGACATTCAGTTCCTCTAGTCGCAAGTTAATGCATGCGCCAGGCGTAAAACCCTGCTCTTCGATCCAAGCCAGTGGGCGCAGCAGTTCCACTTCAACCCGCGCGCCATCCTCACGCTCAATCTCGGCAGATAACAGCCGCCAAGTCGACTCGTGAGCATCGGGAATGGGATTCTCCGCGCCGAACGCTTCGGGGTTCTTGGTGGCGATGCGCGAGCCCAAGGGAACTTGTTCGATCGGAACCACCAGCGCCGATTCAGCGCGTGGCTCTTCCCAGGCGAAGCCCAGGTCGTAGCTGAACGAATCGCTGGCCGTGGCTGCATAGGCTAGCTCCAATTCCGTCACAACAGCAGGCGAGGCCGACAGGTGGACCTTCGTGCCCGCCACGAAGCAGCCGCCGAGCTTGAGGAAGTCCGGCCCGTTGAGCTTCTTCAGCGCCGCGCCACCGGCGGCACCGAGCGCCGGTGCGAAGTTCAGTCCGATCATCCTATTCTAGTTGCCTCCTCCAATTGCACGTTCGCCAAGCCGTTTGCGACTGCTCTAGCTATAATGTCGTCGCTTGAGCTGCTGGGCAACCAGCCTACGGTCGGCGAGGCGTTTTCCAACTCATTCCAAATTGCTAACGCCGGTTCCCTAAAGTTCTGGAGTCCTGTCCGGACCTCCATTGCCGCTAACCACTCAGATCGCGCTCCCGCCATCATTCGCTCCGAATGAACGCCCGACTTCCATCCTTTTCTCAAATGAGATCGCAGCACACGACACAACAGATCTTTTGAAGCATTTGAAAAGTCTTCTTTATTCATCACTTCACCAAATCTCAACTGAATTAATTGCACGGCAGCGACTTCAACGCCCAATTCTCTGGCAACTAAGTACATGGGGATTGCTTGACGAGCAGCCAAGAAACTAGATACATCATCAAATCCAAGCTCGCGAACACGTTTCCGGATGTTAGCTGGCCAGTTTGCATCCCAGGTTGATTTTGCAGATTCACTCATACTAGATCCTGAAGGAGTTTAAGTCCTGGCAAATAATCGCGGCGCATTTGGGCACCAATACGTAAAATATCTCTCCGAGTAAGGTTTCCGATTTGCGCCTCCATATCAGACATTCGGCGCATGAATTCGTTATTCCAGAAGCCGCCTTTCAAGATGTCTCCAGCTTGCTTGAAATGAAGAGCTTGATGAGTTCCTTCGTCGAGGCGTATCAAATAATTGTCAATGTCATGAAATCCGCGTTGAGCAAATTTTTCACGCAATTCTTGAGGGAAGATATGATGATCGGGTGACTTGGAAACGCCGGCCCGATATTTTGTAGTCTTCTTAATTGCTCCGCTTTGAAGTGCTTTAATACGAAAACCAATATTTACTCTATCTTCAGCAAGGATCTTCCGCGTGCCTGGGGAGGCTATTTGAGTCATCCGTGACCCGGTTGAGTCAGAACCACATCGAAGTAAATACCTCGAGTGTTCAATTCCTCAATCGCAGTTTTAAATCTCGCAGAACAAGCGTAGAAAAACACTCTCCCACGTATGTTCTCGAAAAATATGTTTGGAAGCGTTAGCCCTGAACTTAGCTCTGCAGAAACTACCGGGAAACCACTGGTTTCCCGGTAGCGGCCACAAGCCCCACACTTCCGATGAAACTGCATGTCGCACGTCGCTGCATCGACATCGAATGACCGATTCGGTATACAGATCGAAAAATCATTGAGTGTGTGATGCTCTATGAAGGTGCATTCACTCGGAAACGCGTTAATAATCAGGTTTTTAAGTTGACTAGAGACTAATACGATACCATCACCTGTCAGGCAATAGTCGCTTGAAGCATTGATGCTCATCGAGAACTTGTCAATCAAATTGAGTGCGAGAATCTCGTCAAACTTGCCACATTTTTCGCACGATATACTTTGACAATATTCGTTTTTGAGAAGCTTGCTTTTCTTTATTTCATAAAATATCCAAGACTCTTTCTTCTGGTCATTTGGACAAATCCAAAAGTAGTCGTTCTGCATTAGGCTACCCAACCATTCTGAATGGCAATTCTTAGTTCGGTCAAAAAATCACCCATGTATTTTCCGCCATCGTATGTTTTGTAAAACTTTGCAAGTTCCCGGAGACGTTCAGTGCGCGTAAAATTGAGCCGCACAACGCTGCCAGAGTTAAACGCCCGTGGCATCATATCTACAGTCTTGCCACCAATTGTCTTTTTAACACCTCTCAAGTGTGTGGTTAGCGCGGCGTGCAACGCCGTATGTTCGGTCGCACTCAAAGGAGTGAGCGATGAATGGCGATAGGGTGTCGTGCTTCCGAGTGACCTTGGGACCATATGGTGATCTCCGGCACACGTATTATGCACCAAGATCCCAGCATCGCCAACTTGGTAGACGTGCTCGCAGTCGACTTCGATATTATAGACGTCGGTCGGCTGGCTGTGAGCGGTGTGTTCCACCAGGTGCAGCGGGCCATCGTTGCTGTAGACGTGTTCGCCGATGGCGAGCTCACCCAGCGGTATCCAGTCCATGCGGTCCAGCGACCAAACAGGGTGAATGCTAGTGCCATTGAGCACCGTGCCGTCGCTGAAGGTGGCTTCTACAAGGTTCGTCGCACCACGCGTGACGAAGCGGCCTGTAACCAGATTTCCATGGCCATTCGAAAGGGTTGGGCAAGGATCGACAGCGCGGATCGTGGCCCAGCCAGCTACATTCAGCTCCTCCAGTCGCAGATAGATCCGAGCACCAGGTGTAAAAGCTTGCTCCTCGATCCAAGCGACCGGACGCAGCAGCTCGACCTCCACTCGGGCCCCATCCTCACGCTCAATCTCGGCGGACAGTAAACGCCATGTCGACTCGTGTGCGTCGGGGATTGGGTTCTCCGCTCCGAATGCTTCGGGGTTCTTCGTGGCGATGCGAGAACCAAGCGGTACTTGTTCGATCGGAACCACCAGCGCCGATTCAGCGCGTGGCTCTTCCCAGGCGAAGCCCAGGTCAAAGCTGAACGATTCGCTGGCCGTGGCCGCATACGCCAATTCCAATTCCGACACCGCTACTGGCGAAGCCGACAGATGCACCGCAGTGCCCGCTACGAAGCAGCCGCCGAGTTTCAGGAAGTCCGGCCCGTTGAGCTTCTTCAGCGCCGCGCCACCGGCGGCGCCCAGGGCCGGTGCGAAGTTCAGTCCGATCATCCCCACGTTGCCTGCAATCTGCCAGCCGGTCATGTTGCCGCCGTTGGTCGCCAAATGGTTGGCCTGCTGGATGCCCTGACCCACCGCCGCAGCCGTATCGACAAACGTGTACACGCGCGCCGCCGCCAAGCCAACTTTGGCAATGGCGCTAGCACACGCCGGCGCCGATGCACCGCCCGACAACACGCCCACGCCGATCTGCACTACGACGCCGGCCACGGCACCTTGCACATAGCCCACCGTATAGGCGAACTCGTGGCCCGCGACGGGGCCGAGATTCGGAATCGACAGATCGTAGCCCCAGACCTGCATGCCTTCGAACGGATTGATCACATCCAGGAAACCGTCGATCTGGCCATTGACGTAGCTCTGGTAGGTTTCGATCGCATCGACGATCAGCACTTCATAATACGTCCACGTGCCGCCAGGGTCAGCCACGGCCAAGTACAGTTCGTTGGCAAAGGCGGTGGCGGTATCTTGTATCCAGGTGGTCAGATCGTTGACACCGTTGACCAACTGGGCACCGATCGAGAACTGCGATGAGCTAGCAAGCTGCGGGACATAATCTTCGGTAGCAAGTTGCAGTGTGACACTAAACGGATCCGACGTATTGTCGTGGCCAGCGTAGGTGTCGGATGAATATCGCGAGCCGTTGGTACCGCTGAAGCTGACTTGGCCACCGGGTGAAGCGAACGAGTATGTTCCGTTGAGCACAGAGCCTTGGCTTTGCCAAGCACCGCCACTGGGTTGACTTTCGTAGTACTCGTAGCTGCCGGTGTTCGGGGCACGGGGGGCCACTCACTCGCCTTTTTCTACTACCGGATTTTCAAAGATCAAAGTGCTAATTTACCGATTGCCGCTGTGCGGATTGTGAACTCACTCCCAAAATCGCGATCAATAAGCCAGCCACAGGCACCTTCTCTGAGGAAGGTCAGCATTACAGTGACATTTTCTCACAAATCACGGTCCCGATGGTTCGTCCGAGATATTTGACTAAACAGGCCGTGAACGGTTACGAATTATCCTGCCTCCGAAGTAGCCTCCTCATCCAGAAACCCATAACGCATACTAAAACCAACGACGCGGTTGTCGACCAGAAGACGCGAAACTACTGCGGCACCTTCGGCACAACGAAAGAAAGGGACCAGGACATCACCGGAAAGCGAGACCACACCGTATGGAGATTCTGATTGCAGCTGCGAGAAGTAAACTTCCATCTCCGGCATTTTGGCAAAACACTCATCGACCCTCATTTTATCAAAAAAACCAAACTGCCCAAATGGAAAGGTGATTTCGTCGACAAATTCGCTTCCGTCAATCGGGCCGTCGCTTGCTACATTGAGCCCTTGTGACTCTCCAAGCTCATCCACTATTTCCTCGATCCTGTAGGACCCCGGATGGAGCATCAGTTCTATACCCGAATCAAAGTATAGGCTCGTGTCACAAATTCGCAACACGTCGCCTTTCAATAGAAGTTCAATTGCGAGTTGCTGAGTTGTTCTGTTAATCATGCTAGCCTCCTACATATAGCGATAAAGGTATTGATTCAGTTGGACCAAGTAGCTTTCTGCGGCCTCTCTAGGAACTCTCGCTTCTGTGAGCAGATGATTCATCAGTGACTGAATTTGACGCGGGCTAATCTCTTGCCAAGGAATTGGCATTTTTGACCAACCATTGGCCGCTCGCCAAGAGTTGAATGCCGCGCGAGTCGCATTGTGGTTTGCGATTGACAAGACGATAGTGGGTGCACGACCGCTGCTATAACCTGTTACATTCGCCTTCATCCACTGATCTAAAACACCGTGGTGTTTCTCGAAACCAAGCTTTTGCCAAGTTGCCTTCTGGTTATACCTTACTATGTAAACAAGAGTTACAGGGCCACAGCACTTTGTTGGGGAAAAGTATTTTAGCAAATTTGGTGGATAGCGCGTAAGGAATTTCGCTCCCGTTCGTCTATATAGTTAGGCCCACATCGGGCTGCGCTCTGATCGGCCGACTGAACGTCAGTTAAAGCGACTATAGTCGCGGTCCGCCCTGAGAGCGCGCTAGTACCTAGCTATGACCTGATAGGGGAGTACTCACGATGACTCGTCTAAATCGCTACGAGCTTCTCGATCCAGAGGCAATCGACACCGTGCATGTCTTCAACCGCGTCGTGCGGCGCTGCCTGTTGTTTGGCGACGATCCGGTGACCGGTAAGAACTATGATCACCGCAAGGGCTGGATCGAAGACTTGATCGCTTTGCAGGCGAAATATTTCGCCATAGATCTGCTCGGATTTTCGATCCTGTCCAATCACTTCCACCAAATCCTGCGTTCGCGGCCCGATGTGGCGGCGACCTGGGACGCTGAGGAGGTGGCTCGCCACTGGCTGATGCTCTGTCCGAAGCGCAAGGGACGCGATGGACAAGCTCTAGAGCCCAAGCAGAACGAGATCAACTCAATTTGCAATGACCTGCCAAAGTTGAAGCAGATCCGCCGCCGGCTGAGCGATATATCGTGGTGGATGCGGCTGCTATGCCAGAAGGTCGCTCAAAGAGCCAACCGTGAGGACGAAACTCCAGGTAAGTTTTGGGAGTCTCGGTTTCAGAGCGTGAAGATTCTCGATGAGACCGGCCTGCTCGCCTGCGCAGCCTATGTCGATCTCAATCCCATACGAGCAGCCCTAGCGGAATTGCTCGAAGAGAGCGACTACACCTCCGCCCAGCGGCGCATCTCCGCCCTGTTGCTTGAGCAGCAACAGCAGGCTGCAGTTACTTCGAGCGACCAGGAGAGCCCAACTGCTACAAAGCGTCCGGATCGATTCCTATCGCCGTTGACGATCGATGAACTGCGCGATGAGATCGGCGTGCATTTGAATACCAGTGGCGATCGTTGCAGCGACAAGGGCTTTCTCAACATGTCGGTCGAGTCGTACATCGAGCTGCTCGACTGGACCGCTCGGTGCATTGCTCCTGGCAAGCGCGGCACCACGCCCGCCGCAGCGCCTGCAGTGCTGGAGCGTCTGGGACTTCAGCCTGCAGCTTGGTGCGAGCTGGTTGAGAACTTCGGCGAACTATTTCACTTAGTTGCGGGGCGGCCCACGGTCGTCGATGCCGCTCGCAGTCTGAACCGGCAGAGTCGCTTCCACGCCACACCGCGCCTCCGCGAGCTAATCGATAGCTAGCAAGCTTCGATCGCAAGCCAGCCGTCTTGTGCAATTTCGCAAGCTCCACTCTCGCCCGCAGCTCGTCGGGCCCATTGCGCCGAGCTCGCCTGTACGTGCGCCAAGTCTTTTCGCCGCGTCCATTTATCGGTCTCAACGAGCCGATAACTTCTGCTCTCTGCCTTCTCTCCGGCACCTCAGGCACTTCAATTTCTACGATCTCGGCTGACGAGTGGCACCATACCCCACTTCAACGTGCAGTGTCCCCGGTCACCCTTGATGTCCCCGGTCCCCCCCTTGTGTGCAGTGTCCCCGGTCACCCTTGGTGTCCCCGGTCACCCTTGGCGATCTCGGCTGACGATTGGCACCACGGCCCACTTCAACGTGCAATGTCCCCGGTCACCCTTGATGTCCCCGGTCACCCCTTGTGTGCAGTGTCCCCGGTCCCCCCTTGCCGCTCCGTCAACCCGCAGCCACGGGTCGCAGCACTTTGCCGCCCTGGGGCCACAGCACTTTGCTGGTTGAAAGAAGCCACCCATCAACGTGCAGTGTCACCGGAGCTCCGTTCCACGTCCATTTATCGGCCTCAACGAGCCGATAACTTCTGCTCTCTGCCTTCTCTCCAGCACCTCAAGCACTCCAATTTCTGCGACCTCGACTGACGAGTGGCACCACACCCCACTTCAATGTGCAGTGTCCCCGGTCACCTGTCACCTCCCCCCGCGAATGTGCAGTGGCCCGGTGACGCCGCACTTTGCTGGATGAAAGAAGCCACCCATCAACGTGCTGTGTCACCGGAACTGTAGCCCAGCGGGCGGCATATCCTTGCCGGTGGCGTGAGCCACCGGTCTGCAAGGAT
>CAKQWG010000094.1 GCA_934278005.1 uncultured Pirellulaceae bacterium
TAGGAGCACGTTTCGTCAATGGCCACTTCTTCGCAGCGACGACTACAGCCAACCAGCGTTCGTAAATTTGGTTCCGGCCTCGACACCCTGGAGATTCCGGGTCTAACCGAGCTACAAACAAAAAGCTACGAGCTTTTCCTTCAGGAGGATGTCCCGCTAGACAAGCGCAAGGACATTGGCCTCGAATCGGTGTTTCGCGAAATATTCCCGGTCGAGAGCTACGATAAGACAGTCTCATTGGAATATCTTCGCTACGAGTTGGGTAAGCCGCGCTATGCGCCGGACGAATGTCGCCAGTTGCGATTGACCTACGGCAAGCCGTTGAAGGTGTGGCTGCGACTGAATCGTGAACAGCCCATTGAGGAGGAGGTGTATCTGGGCGACATCCCAGTTATGCTCGGCGGTGGCGAGTTCATTATCAATGGTGCCGAGCGGGTCGTGGTCAGTCAATTGCACCGCAGCCCCGGTGTGGATTTCGTCGAAGAGCTCGAAGCCACCACAGATCGCAAGCTGCCAAGCTGCCGGGTTATCCCTGAGCGCGGCAGCTGGATCGAAGTGAATGTTACCAAGAAGGACAGCTTGAGCGTCCGCATCGACCAGAGCGGTAAGTTCTCGGTGATGACTCTGCTTCGCGCGATGAGCCCCGAGATGAGCTCCGACAGTCAACTGCTGCGGGCTTTCTATGAAACCAAAGTTGAGAAGTTAGTCGATGGCCGCAGCGTCAACAAGATCGAAGGCAAGGTCTCGGTCGATGACGTGGTTTACCCAAGTGATTCCGACCGCGCCGGTGAGATTATCATCGAAGCTGGACAGAAGATTCTCAAGAACGTGGCCGAGACGATTTGCACCTGCGGTCTGAAGCAGATTGAGGTTATGGAGGCGCCTAAGACGCCACTGATCGTCAATTCGCTGACCGAGGACAACACCAGCAGCCATGAAGAGGCACTGCTGAGAATTTATCAACGACTGCGCCCAGGCAACCCGCCTCAGTTGGAAAAAGCTCGCACGCTATTCCATGAGAAGTTCTTCGATGTCAACCGTTACCGGCTCGGTCGCGTCGGACGTTTCCGGCTCAACCGCAAGCTCAAGCTCGACGTGGCGGAAGACGTGATGACGCTGCGGCCGGAGGACCTATTGGCGTCGATTAGGTATATGATCGATCTGCAAGATCCCGAGTCGGGCGCTCAGTTCGATGACATTGACCACTTGGGCAACCGTCGCCTGCGAACCATCGACGAATTGGCTAGTGAAGAATTGCGCAAGGGCTTCCTAAAGCTTCGCCGCACAGTGCAGGAGCGGATGAGCCTCAAGGAAGTGGACGAAATGTCCCCCCGCAGCTTGGTAAATCCCAAGAGCATTAGTGCAGCGATCGAGTACTTCTTCGGTCGCGGTGAGCTGTCACAGGTGGTCGATCAGACCAATCCGTTGAGCCAGTTGACCCACGAGCGACGCTTGTCGGCTCTAGGTCCAGGGGGCCTTAACCGCAAACGAGCCGGCTTCGAAGTCCGCGACGTGCACATTTCTCACTATGGGCGAATTTGCCCGATCGAGACGCCCGAAGGTACCAACATTGGTCTGATCAGCTCGCTGGCCATCTACGCCGGAGTTGATGAATACGGATTCTTGGTCACCCCGTATCGCGTGATCAAGGAAGGCCGCCTGACGGACGAAGTGCTGTGGCTGCGAGCTGACCAAGAAGCGGACGCTTACATTTGCCCGGCGGATACTGAGGTCAAGGACGGCGAGCTGGTTGCTGGACCAAACTTGATCGCCCGCTATCGCGCTGACTTCCAGATCGTGTTGCCAAGCGACATGCAGTATATGGACATCGCCCCGAGCCAGATGGTAGGTGTGTCGGCGGGTCTGATTCCGTTTTTGGAGCATGATGACGCCAACCGCGCATTGATGGGCTCGAACATGCAGCGACAGGCCGTGCCGCTTCTGGTGGCTGAGCCGCCGATCGTCGGTACAGGCATGGAGCGCGAGGTGGCTATCAACAGTGCGATGGTTGTCCGCGCCAAGCGTGCCGGCAAGGTAACCGCCGTCGATTCCACTAAGATCGAAGTTGGCTCGGACGTCTACCCGCTGCAAAAGTATCGCGGGTTAAACGAGCGGACCTGTCTCAACCAAAAGCCTATTGTCAATTTGGGCGATAAGGTTGAGAAGAGCCAAATCATCGCAGACGGTGCGGCGACCTACCAAGGCGAATTGGCACTCGGCCGCAATGTGCTCGTGGGCTTCATGTCGTTTGACGGCTACAACTACGAAGACGCGATTATCATCAGCGAAGAGCTGGTGCGGGCCGATACTTATACGTCGATCCATATCGAAGACTTCGATGTGGAAATTCGTGAAACTAAGCTCGGCCGTGAAGAGTTCACTCGGGATATTCCCAACGTCAGTGAAAAGGCCTTGCGGAATTTGGACGAGAGCGGGATTGTCCAGGTCGGAACCTTTGTCCGCCCCGGCGACATCTTGGTTGGTAAGGTTTCGCCTAAGAGCAAAACCGAACTGACACCAGAAGAAAAACTGTTGCATGCGATCTTCGGGCGGGCTGGTGAAGACGTCAAGAACGATTCGTTGGAGGTCCCATCGGGGATCGAAGGCATCGTCATCGACACTCACAAATTCAGCCGTCGCATGAGCTTGTCAGACGATGAGCGCAAGCTTTTCGAGAAAGAACTAAAGGAGATCGAGAGCGCTGGCAATGCCGAGATTTCGACCACGTTCACCCACTTCGTACAGCAGATCGAAGCGGTCATCGGTTCGAAATTGACCGATGACGATGGTACACCTCTGGGTGGCGAGCAGGATCCGAAGTTTGTGGCTGAGAACGCGCAGACATTCAATCTTTCGCGACTAATCAATAAGCTCGACGAGAAGCATCACGCGGAAGTTCGCAAGGTGCACAAGGCGCACTGGCCTGAAGTCGAAGATGCCATCGATGCTCGCGACCGCAAGCTCAACAGCATGAAGCGCGGTGACGAACTGCGCAGTGGTGTGTTGCAAATGGTTAAGGTCTATGTGGCTACCAAGCGGACGATCAGTGTGGGTGACAAGATGGCCGGTCGCCACGGAAACAAGGGGGTGATCTCCAAAGTTCTGCCGATCGCCGACATGCCGCACTTGCCCGATGGCACGCCGCTGCAGATTCTGCTCAATCCCCTGGGGGTTCCCAGCCGGATGAACGTTGGTCAGATTCTGGAGACGCACTTGGGCTGGGCTGGCGCGAAGCTGGGCTTCCAGGCCCTGACGCCGGTGTTTGACGGTGCGTCGGAAGAGGACATCAACAATTGCTTGGAAGAAGCGGGCTTGCCACGTCACGGTAAGGTGCGGCTGATCGACGGTCGGACCGGCCAGCCGATGGCGCAGGAGACCACCGTGGGCTACATTTACATGCTTAAGCTCCACCACTTGGTCGACGACAAAGTTCACGCTCGCAGCACGGGACCGTACTCACTCATTACTCAGCAACCTCTGGGCGGCAAGGCTCGCTTCGGCGGTCAACGCTTTGGAGAGATGGAAGTATGGGCTCTAGAAGCCTATGGAGCTGCTTACATTTTGCAAGAGTTGCTAACGGTCAAGAGCGACGACGTTGAGGGACGTACCAAGATCTACGAATCGATGGTCAAGGGAGAAAACACTTTGGAGGCCGGCACGCCTGCTAGCTTTGACGTGTTGACCAACGAGATTCGCGGGCTGGGCCTGAACATGCGACTGGAGAAGCGAAAGCTGTAACCGCGGCAGTCCGCTAGCGCCACGCCACGCCACGGCGCTAGCCTTACTCGCCCAGGCAATCACTGTCGAGCGCTCGCCGCCGGCAGTGCTTGGGCCAGTCAACAAGGGCCGCGGGTGCCAGTCGCAACGCTGGCCAGCCGAACCGTTTGATATTTGTCGAAGCCTGCCGTTTGCTCAAAAGACACTTCAATTTCGATTCTTGCTCGCCAATTGACTGAGCTGAATCAAGTTGGTCATCGAGACAACACACATCACATTAGATTATTAGCATTACCGGTTGGAAGCCATGGCCTTCATGCTGCCAGCGTGAGCCGACTTCCGCAATCCTTAGGAGCCGCGAAATATGTCGACAGCCGAAACCAGTTACGATCGCGTCAATGACTTTACTTCCGTCAAGATCAGTCTTGCGCGTCCTCAAGACATTCGCAGTTGGTCGTTTGGAGAAGTCAAAAAGCCCGAGACGATCAACTACCGCACCTATCGTCCTGAAAAAGATGGTTTGTTCTGCGAGCGTATTTTCGGGCCAGAGAAGGACTGGGAGTGCGCCTGCGGTAAGTACCGTGGGATGAAGTATAAGGGCATGATCTGCGATCGCTGCGGTGTGAAGGTTACTCACTCGCGCGTCCGCCGCAAGCGCATGGGCCATATCGAGCTGGCCGCGCCGATCGTGCATATTTGGTTTTTCAAAGCCATGCCCAGTCGTCTGGGTGCACTGCTGGGGATGAAGACCTCCAGCCTCGAGAAGGTCATCTACTTCCAAGACTATGTGGTTATCGATCCCAAGGACACCGAACTGCAGTCGCTGCAGTTGCTCAGCGAGGCAGAGTACCGCGAAGCCCGCACGCAATATGGCGAAGGGTCCTTTGAAGCTGGCATGGGGGCGGACGCTATCCGCACACTGCTTACAAGCCTCGACCTCTCGACCCTCGGAGACGCTCTGCGCAAAGAGCTGGCAGAGACCAATAGCAAGCAGAAGAAGAAGGATCTAAGCACACGTCTGAAGCTCGTCGAAGCGATTCGCGATAGCGATAACCGTCCCGAATGGATGGTGTTAGACGTGATACCGGTGATTCCTCCAGATCTGCGACCGCTGGTCCTGCTGGACAGCGGTAACTTCGCAACCAGCGATTTGAATGACCTCTATCGCCGGATAATCAACCGCAATAATCGTTTGCGCAAGCTGGTGGATCTCAACGCGCCTGAAGTAATCATCCGCAACGAAAAACGCATGCTGCAGCAGTCGGTCGATGCACTGTTTGACAACAACCGCTGCAAGCGTCCGGTGCTCGGCAGCAGCAACCGCCCGCTGAAATCGCTGACCGATATGATCAAGGGTAAGCAAGGTCGCTTCCGCGAAAACTTGCTCGGCAAACGCGTCGATTACTCGGCTCGAAGTGTGATCGTGGTCGGCCCGCGACTGCGACTACACCAGTGTGGATTGCCCAAGAAGATCGCCCTGGAACTGTATCAACCGTTCATCATTCGCAAGCTCAAGGATCTAGGCCACGCCGATACGATCAAGTCAGCAAAAAAGATGCTCGAGCGAAAAGACGAAGAGGTGTGGGACATTCTAGAGCAAGTGATCCGCAACCACCCGGTGCTTTTGAATCGTGCTCCGACCTTGCACCGCATGGGCATCCAAGCCTTCGAACCGATCTTGGTCGAAGGTAACGCAATCCACCTGCATCCGCTGGTCTGCAAGGGTTTTAACGCTGACTTCGACGGTGACCAGATGGCTGTGCACTTGCCGCTATCGATTGAGGCCCAGGTCGAAGCCCACACGCTGATGATGAGTACCCACAACATTTTTGCCCCTAGCAACGGGCGCCCAATCATGAGTCCCTCGCAGGACACTGTGATGGGATGTTACTTTATCACGATAGAGAAGGCCAACATGAAAGGCGAAGGCATGACCTTCGCTTCGATGGAAGAAGCCGACCTGGCATTTAACCAGAACGTCATACACCTGCACGCGCGAATCAAAGTGCGTTTGCCTAAGCACCGTCGTGTCAAGACTGAGGATGGAACCGGCAAGTTCGGGGACATCATCTCCACGTCTTACGGTCGAGTGCTGTTCAATATGATGCTTCCCAACGGCATGGATTTCTACAATTATCCGCTGCGTGGAAGCGACTTGGCCGCGGTTATCTCCGACTGCTATCAGCGACTGGGCCGACGCGCGACGATCAACTTGCTGGACGACATGAACCAACTCGGTTTCCGCGAATCGACCAAGAGCGGATTGTCATTCGGCACGGACGATCTAGTCACGCCCGATTCCAAGTTCACCTACATCGCTGAAACCGAAAAGGAAGTAATGAAGTACAAGAAGCGTCACGACCGCGGGTTGATTACCCCAGTCGAACGCTACCGACAAGTACTCGACTTGTGGACCCACGCCCGGGAGAAGATCACCAAAGATATGATGGCCGCCATGGAGCATGACGACCACCTTGGTGAGTGGTATGTGAATCCCGTGTATTTGATGGCCCACTCCGGTGCTCGGGGCGGTATCGAGCAAATTCGCCAGCTGGCGGGTATGCGTGGTCTGATGGCTAAGCCTACCGGTGAGATCATCGAGACGCCGATCAAAGCTAACTTCCGTGAAGGCCTAACCGTACTTGAGTATTTCTCCAGTACACACGGTGCTCGTAAGGGCCTGGCCGATACGGCTCTCAAGACTGCCGACTCGGGTTATCTCACTCGTAAGCTGGCCGATGTCGCTCAGAACGTAGTCATCACCATGGAAAACTGCGGTACCACGCAGGGTATCACCAAGGGAGTTGTCTACCGCGGCGAAAAGGTCGAAGTGCGTTTGACCGAAGCTATCGCTGGCCGCGTATCGCGCCAGAACATTGTCAACCCGGTGACCGATGAAGTCATTGTGGAAGAGAATGCGATGATCACTCGGGAAATCGCACGCAAGATCGAAGAGATGGGCTTAGAGAAGATTCAAGTTCGCAGCCCGATGACCTGTGAAGCCTCACTGGGTGTCTGCCGTTGCTGCTATGGTATGGATATGTCTACCGGAGCCATGGTCGAAGAGGGTATGGCCGTCGGTATCATCGCCGCTCAGTCGATCGGCGAACCAGGTACTCAGTTGACGATGCGAACCTTCCACATCGGTGGAGCGGTTAATACCAGCGTTGAAGAGAGCGAGATTAAGGCTAAGCGAAGCGGTATCGCTAAGTTTGCTAAGATGCGTACGGTGACCAACGAGGAAGGCATGCAAATCGTGCTCACTCGCAACAGTGAATTGATCCTGGTCGATAACCGTGGACGTGAGCTAGAGAAGTACGACATTCCCGCCGCCGCTGTTCTGCGAGTCAAAGAGGACGAGGCGGTGTCGGAGAATCAAGTGCTCTGCGAATGGAACCCGCACAAGATTCCAATCATCTGCGAAGTGGGTGGTAAGGTTCGCTTTGACGACGTGGTCGAAGGTGAGACCATGCGGGTCGAACGCGATCCAGGCGGTGGTGTGCGGATGTTGATCATCGATCACAAGGGTGAATTGCACCCACAGATTGTGATCGAAGATAACGACGGCAAGCCACTGGACGTATACTACCTGCCTGAACGTGCCGTTATCTCGGTACAAGAAGGCAAGGTCGTAGCTGCTGGGGCTGACATCGCGGAGATGCCACGGGAATCGAAGGGCTTGTCGGACATCACCGGCGGTCTGCCACGAGTCACCGAGATTTTTGAAGCCCGCAAGCCGAAGGACCCAGCTGTTATTGCCGAGGTCGACGGTCTGGTCGAACTGCAGCAAACCAAGCGCCGGGGCAAGCGTACGATTCTGGTGCGCAGCGAAAGTGGCGTCGAGCACGAGCACTTGGTGCCACACGGTAAACGCTTCCTGGTCCACACCGGGGACGAAGTTAAATCCGGTCAAGCACTGGTCGACGGACCACTCGTACCACACGATATTTTGCGCGTCAGTGGTGAAGAAGCTGTGCAACAGTATTTGACTCACGAGATTCAACAGGTCTATCGAAGTCAGCGTGTGGAGATCAACGACAAGCACGTCGAGGTTATCATCGCTCGTATGCTGCGTAAGGTGAAAATCGAGTCGGCCGGCGATACGACATTGCTGCCTGGCTTGGTGATGGACAAGTTCGAGTTCCGCCGTATCAACAACGAAGTGGCCGAGTGCATCAAGGTCTCCGATCCAGGCGATACCGATTACTCAATCGGCACGTTGGTCCCACGCGACGCCTTTGAACAGTCCAATGCGCAAGTTGAAGGACTGGGCGGAGCACCTGCCAAGGGCAAGAAGCCCAAGCCTGCCACGGCCAGTACGCAGTTGTTGGGGATTACCAAAGCATCGGTGCAGAGCAGTAGCTTTATCTCCGCGGCCAGCTTCCAAGAGACTACCAAGGTATTGACCGAAGCTGCTCTGGCAGGCAAGGTCGACCGCTTGGTCGGTCTAAAGGAAAACGTCATCCTGGGCCACTTGATTCCAGCTGGAACCGGTTTCCGCAGTTTCCAAGAATCCGAGGTTTCCTACCGTCGCGAAGCTTTGGAAGACTTGGTCAATCGCGGTACCGACGCGCTGGAAGAAAGCTTCCCACTGCTGCAGCAGAGCCAACCAGCGGCTGAAGCCGGCGATGGCGATGCCAGCGAGGCACTATAGGTCTTTGGCAGCTAGCCAGTGAAGATTCAGTATGAACGCAGGCGGCAGGGTTTTCCTTGTCGCCTGTTTTTTTTGAATTATTGCGGGCAGAAACCCGAATTTTCCAACCAGTTTGCCAAGATGTCACAGTCGCTGGCCGGTCGACTCGGACTGCGCGGATGGGTGCGGTCGCTGGCGATCCAGCCACGCAGTTTCAGGAACTGCGCCGCGGTGTGTTTATAGGCGGGCACCGGGGCGCGGAATGCGAAGAAGCCTAGATACTGCAACCAATCGTTGAGCTCGAAGAATCGAGTGTCACCGTCCAGCCAGTATCGGTCGCGCAGAGCGAACAGGTCGGGGGCCAAAGTGCTCAGGCCGAGCAGGTAGTCGCTGCCGTACATGACCATGTCGATGGCTAGGTCATTGCCGGTCAACACGTGGAAGTCTGGGCGAATCGCATCGCGAATCGCCAGCCGCTGCCATTCGAGCTGACGATTGAGCGAACTGTGCTTGGCTCCCAGGCACTGCGGAATGCGGACCAGTTCCGCGTACACTTCCTCTGAATAGATCTTGCCGAAAGGTGCAAACATCGCACCTAGCTCGAAGGCAACGAACTGCTCGGTGCCCGCCCCTAAATCCTGGTAGGCTCGGACCACCGCATGGTCGTCCAGCTCGCTCAAACCGTGCGACTGAAATATTACGGGGATTCCCGCCTGCGTCTGAACGGCGTCAATTTGCTGTCGATAGGCATCTGAGTTGAACGGGCTGCCAGGATGATCGGCTACAAAAGCCCCAGCCACAAAACGCCGCCCGCTGCACAACTGCTGGGTCTCGCGGAGCACTTGCTGGCGAACTGCGTCATCAATCAAATTGGTATAGCCAGTGTCCATGTTCACTGCGGGGATGAGCCCTGCATCGAGCGTTCGCTGAACATGGCCTCGAAAGCCCTCCCAATCGATCTGTTTGCTCATGTCGAGCGAGGGCTGACCAGCTTGGCTGCCTGACAGGCTGCCTGACAGGCTGCCTGACATCGCGGCTGTTGTCGCCGTCTGCTCCTCGACGAACGGGAGGAGGATCGCCGACATACCCAAGATTTTACGCCGTGGCTTGCAGGCCGGAACCGCTTCGATCGTTTTCATAGCACACAGTCGTTATCTGAGAAGGTTGAGTAACTCTTCACCCAGCGCAGGCAGCGCCGTGCGATCGCCGCGCTGAGCAGCCGTGACGAAGAGCGAGGCCAATTGACGATGAACGGCCAGAATGTCGCGGCGACGGTCGGCGATCTGGCTGACTTCCCAACGATCTTCCGGTTTGACAAATAGCTTGTCCCCGGAAACATCGCCGTGCATTTCCGACTGGGCAGCTTGCAAGGCAGCATCACCATCTAAATTATTTAGCACGGCGGACCAGGCAGGCGAACGCAGCCAGCAGCACAGGTGATCTGTCACCATAGCCAAACGCAACGCACTGGGCCAGCGGTCGGGCGACTGAGCTGCCCCCAGGGCCAACGCATCACGCCCCCACAGCCCGTCGGGCCACTCGATGTGCAGCAGTCCAGCCAACGTGGCGGCGATATCTGGCAACTGGAACAACTCGGGACGCCGCAAGCCAACCGGCAGCCCGCCAGGCGGGACGAAGATTGTGCCCGTCTGCAGCTCTGAGCCGAACAGTTGTGGATGCCCCCAGCCCAGCCGGCCATGTTCCCCCAGCGGAACGCCACCCAGGGAGGTGAACAGCCATGACCAACTGCCTGCGTCTGCGCGTTGTGCGACCGCCTCGCGGATAGCCGAGATCGCCTCGTCGATAACGGTCGTCTGAGCGGCTGCTACCTGTCCCCAGCCGACAACGAAGTCAGGGTCGGTAGTAGCGTCGATGTCGATCGCCGGTGGCTCGACGTCCTGTGGCGGTTCAGGATCGTCCGGGTCGGCGAACAGGGCCCGCATGGCCAGCGGTGCGTCCCACGCATGCCGCAGTCCGCGACTGTGAATCCACACCAGCCCAGCGGGGCCTGTGGCTAAGTCGCTCGCTGCTGTAGCCAACAATTCCACCACGCAGCAATGTGCCGTGTCGCTGGCGGGCTGATTGGGCATCTCGGGCTCGACCAATGTTACCTGGGGGCAACCCATGAAACTAGCCAGTTCGGCCACTTCCCTTGAGTCGGTCAATAGTCGCGCGGCACTGACAGGACCGTCGGCGGAAGTCGCCCGATCGCCGTGCTGAGCCGCATAGCTGTGCCAGAGATTCCAGGGCAGAGAGTCTGTTTGCAGCGCGTGTGCGCCGGTCCAGAGGCTACGCAGCTGTCGGTCGATGTCTTGAGAGTCGACAAAGCATTGGTCGAGCACAATGCCCTCGGCGGCCATCGCGTCGAGCGAAGGGGTGCTAGCTGTGCTCGAGCCGTACGTGCCGATCAATCCGGTACCGAGGCCTTCAATAACGAGAACAACTGCGCTAGCTGGGTGTGTTTGTTGTGGCAATGCTTACTACCCGCACGAGCGGTCCATTCGTCTTGGGTTACTGATATAAAAATTACAACATGAGTGTAGCCGTGTTCTACGTTTAGGTGAACGAGTCTCTCCCGATTCCCATACTTTGAACACTCAGATGTCTGCCAACTCATCATTCAACGAACGTCATCCTGGCCTATCACCGGCCAGCTTTGTGCTGGCCCCTGCCCCCCCAGCATGCCCGCTGCCACAGTCGCCCGTGGCCACCACAGCTCCCATTCCGCTCAGCCCTGCGGTCGTCGAACCGCCCGCGTTAAATGTAGACACTTGCCATGTGTGGGGAGTGGATTTCGCTCGTCTGGACATGCAGCAGACGCTTGAGCTGGCGGAGCGAATTATCGAGCGTGGGCAGCCGGAGTATTTCATCACCGCCAACTTAAACTACTTGATGCTCACCGAGCAAAATCCGCGGTTAGCTGAGGTCAACACCCGCAGCGCGGCTGTGGTGGCCGACGGACATCCTATTGTCAAGCGTAGTCGCGCGACGAGCAAACCGCTCCCGTGTCGAGTGACCGGGGCCGACATGATTGTCGAGCTGGCTCGCTTGTCAGCTGATAAGGGCTATCGCATCTTCTTCTTAGGTGCCGCTCCGGGCGTAGCTCAAGCGGCTGCAGCCGAGCTCAGTCGCATGTTTCCCAACTTGCCAGTGGCTGGATGCTACTCGCCGCCGTTTCGCGCATTGACGGCTGACGAGCACAGCGAAATGCTCAATAGGATTCATGCTGCAAGGACCGACATTCTGCTGGTCGCCTTCGGACAGCCCAAGGGAGAGCTATGGATCCACGACAATTTGGCTGAGCTGCAAGTGCCACTGAGTATTCAGCTCGGCGCTTCGTTTGATTTCATCGCGGGCGTTTCGCAGCGCGCCCCGGCGATATGGCAATGGCTGGAGCTGGAATGGCTGTTCCGCGCACTGAGCGATCCGCGACGACTAGGACCGCGCTACGCCAAGAACATCCTGTTTCTAGCCAGACGCAAGCTTCGGGACTGGCGCCAGTGTCGTGGATCGCTCCGCAGTCCTTGCTGATTGCAGAGAGTGGGGCCATGCCTTCGCCTGCGCAGTCCGCGACTAATCGGATGGATGTGGGCTGTGGTGCAATAGAGCCGCGTGCGTTGGGCCAGTTGACCGGTGCATCTGCGGCCTGCTGCGGCTTGTTGTAGCTTCAGAGTTCGCTCGATCCCACGCATCGTCAGACGCCGAAGAGGATTTCCCGGCCGCGAGAGAGCTCCTTGTAGTGCTGCGACTTGTCGTAGCTTTTGTGGCCGCTCAATCCCACGCATCGTCAAACGCCGAAGAGGATTTTCCGGCCGCGAGAGAGCCCTTGTAGTGCTGCGACTTGTCGTAGCTTTTGTGGCCGCTCGACCCTACGTTTTGCCAAACGGTACGAACGTTTTACGGGGCAGCGCTCTGCATAGCGCGAGCCGTCGCCTGCGCAAGCCGCAACTGTCGAACTGGTCGGCGCTGTGGTGCAATACA
>CAKQWG010000095.1 GCA_934278005.1 uncultured Pirellulaceae bacterium
TTTTCCGGCGAAATTGGCATTTGGCCGCTGGTGAGCGGAACGATGTTGGTGACGGTAGTAGCCATGCTGGTGGCCTTGCCATTGGGGCTCGTCACCGCTGTCTACCTGAGCGAATACGCTTCGCGACGGTTGCGGTCGATTCTAAAGCCGACACTGGAGGTATTGGCGGGAGTGCCCACAGTTGTCTATGGTTATTTCGCGTTGACAGTGATCACCCCGGGGCTGAAGTTCGTCCATGACGGCTTCAACGTGTTTAACGCTTTGAGTGCCGGGTTGGCTGTGGGCATCTTATGTCTGCCAACCGTCTGCTCGCTGTCCGAAGATGCACTTAGTGCGGTGCCACGCAGCCTGCGCGACGCCGGCTATGGACTGGGAGGAACGCGTTTTGACGTGGCCACTCGGATCGTTGTGCCGGCCGCCTTATCGGGTCTCGTCTCCGCCTTCCTGCTAGCGATTGCCAGGGCCGTGGGTGAGACGATGATCGTCGCCTTGGCCGCCGGATCCACCGCGCGAATGACGCTCGACCCGCGCAATGAGATCCAGACGATGACCGGTTGGATGGTGCAGATGGCACTCGGCGACGCCAGTCACGAGGGCATGCAGTATTACTCGATGTACGCGGTGGCGGCCGTGTTATTTGCCATGACCATGACCTTGACCGTTCTAGGCAACCTAGTTCGGCTGCGATTTCGCGAGGCTTATGAATGAGCGATGATCACATACATTCTCCGCAGAGTTTGCAGCGGGCTCAGCCTGGACGCCATCGTTCGCTGCGCAGGCGTCACCGCGTGGATCATCTGTTCGTGCGGTTTTGTCAAGCCACCGCCTGGTGCTCGGTGGCGATCCTGGCATTCATCTTAGCGGCGATCTTGTTTCAGGGGTTACCTGGCCTCGATTGGCAGTTTATCAGTTCGGCCCCCAGTGCGACGGCCGCTGAAGCAGGCATTCGTCCAGCCCTATTCGGTTCGATGTGGGTGTGTGGCTTGTGCGCTTTGCTGACCCTTCCTATCGGTGTGGCAACTGCGATTTTTTTAGAAGAGTTCCAGCCTCGTGGGCGAGCCATGCGTGCGCTCCATCAATTCATTCAAATTAACATTGGCAACCTGGCCGGCGTGCCTTCGGTCGTCTATGGAATTATCGGACTGACAGCCTTTGCCGGGATGTTCGGACTGATGGGCGGAGCTAACGAACCGGTCGTCGAGATCGGTGCCAAGTACTTTGACCAGTTCGTCAGCGAGGGGAAGCGAATTCTGTTGGTGCCAGCAGAGAACCAGAGCACTCCGCCTGTGGCGCTGGCCAGCGGCTTGATGGCTTTTACCCTATCCGGAGACCGCGTGGCGATTAATGTCATTCGTCCGGGCGATGCGCTCCCACCAAGCCAAGCGATGCGTAATCGCACGCTCCGCTCAACTGCAGAAGCCGGCAGGATTAGTCACAAGGCGTGGTACTACTTACGGTTTCCCTTAGGCCGAGGCGTCTTGACGGGCGGCTTGACTCTAATGTTGGTCGTGCTGCCCACGGTGATCATCGCCTCACAGGAAGCTCTACGTGCAGTTCCGAAATCTCTGCGCGAAGCCTCGCTGGGAATTGGCGCTACGCCCTGGCAAACGGTTCGAAGCGTGACTCTGCCCTCTGCGACCCCAGGAATCATGACCGGCGCGATCTTGGCTATGAGCCGCGCCATCGGCGAAGCCGCCCCGGTGCTGATCATTTGCGGCATCGTCTATATCGGCTCAAGTCCAGGAAATTTGATGGATGATTTTTCGGTGATGCCTCTGCAGATTTTTAACTGGGCGGCCCGTCCGCAGAGCGAGTTCCACCGCGTAGCCGCCCAAGGGATCATCGTCCTGCTCGCGGTGCTGCTGACGTTCAATGCAATCGCCGTACTGATCCGCAATCGCACGCAAAGACCACTTAGCTAAAACACTTTCGAAAAGGGAAATCCGGTGCCAGTTACTGTCGAAAAACGAAGCGTTATAGCTGTGGATCCCCTCAAAACCGCGCCACAAAAGGAACCACCAATGCAAATCGATGCGGCAGGCTATTCGAAGAAGGAGTCCGGCGCGGTTACCGAGATAGACATTGACCACTTCAACGCCTACTACGGCGGCTTCCAGGCCTTGCGTGAGATCACACTGGCGATTCCCAAGAACCGTGTGACGGCATTCATTGGCCCCAGCGGTTGTGGAAAGACGACGTTACTGCGATGGATCAACCGCATGAACGACATCGTGCCATCGGCCCGAGCGGAAGGCAAACTGCAGCTAGGGTGTGTGGACATCTTGTCCAGAAACACCGATGTGGTCGACCTGCGGCGTCAGGTCGGTATCGTTTTTCAGAAACCCAATCCATTTCCAAAGTCGATCTATGACAACGTCGCCTATGGTCCACGCTTGCACCTGCGACTGTCGCGATCTGAACTGGATGGTCTAGTCGAGTGGTCGTTGCGCAAAGCAGCCGTATGGGATGAAGTCAAAGATCGGCTGCGCAAACCGGCCCTAGCCCTCAGCGGCGGACAACAGCAAAGAGTCTGTATCGCGCGGGCCATTGCTACCGGTCCGCAAGTGCTGCTGATGGACGAGCCGTGTTCGGCCCTCGATCCGATCTCGACCAGCAGTATCGAGGATCTGGTGTATGAACTGCGCCAACATTATACAATTGTGATGGTCACGCATAATATGCAGCAGGCCTCGCGAGTGTCCGACATGACGGCCTTCTTTTTCCAAGGGCGAGTGATCGAATACGGCCCGACCGATCAGATTTTTGCACGTCCGCGTCAAAAGCAGACCGAAGACTATGTAACGGGCAAGTTCGGCTAAGCCACTATGACAAAACATTTAGACCGCGATATGCAGCGCCTGCACCGCGACATCCTAGCTCTGTGTGCTCAAGTCGAGGAGATGATCGACAAAGCGGGTCGTGCACTACAAGAGGGACGCTTGGACTTAGCCGATGGAGTGATCCGCCAGGACGAACTGGTCGATGCTCAAGAGGTGTGGATCGAAGAGGAGTGTCTCAAAGTGTTGGCACTGCATCATCCAGTAGCCACCGATTTGCGACGCATCGCCACTGTCATCAAAATCAACAACGACTTAGAGCGCATTGCTGATTTGGCCGTTGGCATCGCACAGCGGGCTATCGGCGTTAGCGACTACCCGAATTTCGCGATTCCAACGGGTGTTGCTCCCATGGTTGCCCAGGCCAATCAGATGCTCCGCGGCGCACTCGATGCGTTTATCAACATGGACGTCGAGGCTGCTAAACAGGTGATCCTGAGCGACGACGAAGTCGATGAGCTGCACGTGCAGTTGATTGGCAGACTGAGGCACATTATGCAAAGCGATGCCCAGCTGGTAGCACCGGCGCTGCACTGTTTTTCGGTAGTACGCCATTTGGAACGCATCGCTGACCTGGCGACCAACATCGCTGAAGATGCAATTTATATGGTCAGTGGCGAAATTGTCCGTCATCGCAGTATCCTCGCCGCCAGGCCAGACGAACGCAATACAAAGCAATGGTAAAGACGACAGTATTAATCATCGAAGACGATCGCTCGTTGGCTGAGGTGATTAGCTATAACCTCAGCCGAGATGGGCACCACGTGATCGTTGCCCACGATGGGGAGGATGGCCTGACCCAGGCCAGGCTCAAATTGCCAGATGTTATCATCCTGGATCTCATGCTGCCGGTCCTGGACGGACTGGAGGTTTGCCGACGGGTCCGGGCAGACTCCACCACCAAGGATGCGCGCATCCTGATGCTGACTGCTAAAGCGGAGGAATCCGACCAACTGATCGGTTTTGCCCTTGGAGCTGACGATTACGTCACCAAGCCCTTTAGCGTGAAAGTATTGCTCGAACGCGTCAAGTCGCTGTGCCGCAGAGACAGCGTCGTCGATGCGGCCAACCTGATCGCTAGCCAGGGAGTGGCGATTGACCAACTGCGTTGCCGGGTCACGATCGATGAGCGCTTGGTCCAGTTGACTCACAGCGAATACCGCCTACTGGTGTGTCTCCTGCGTCAGCCTGGCCGCGTTTTTCAACGTTCAGAGTTAATCGACGTCGCACTGGGTGAAGACACGATGGTGCTCGAGCGAACGATCGACGTG
The DNA here is from genome assembly GCA_934278005.1 of uncultured Pirellulaceae bacterium. Taxonomy (GTDB): domain Bacteria; phylum Planctomycetota; class Planctomycetia; order Pirellulales; family Pirellulaceae; genus Aureliella. The sequence continues at coordinate 4,109 of CAKQWG010000095.1, forward strand.
CACATTCGATCGCTCCGCAAAAAGCTCAACCAACATGCGCATTTAATTGAGACCGTTCGAGGCGTGGGCTATAAATTCCGCGATCCCAACGACGAGCCAGTCCCGTTGGGCAACGACGACTGGAGTGAGCGTCAGGCGTAGAGTCAAGTATGGGATCAGAGAGCAGAACATCTGATCGGCGGAGCGATCAGGGATTTTTGACAGCGTGTGGCTCGAGATGGACTAAAACGTCGCGCAGCATGGGATACTCGGACATGAGACGCGCCTTGGCCGTGTGACCAATTTGATGACCGACGTAGACGCTGATTTCGGAGTCGACTTCGATGTGAATATCGGCCAAGTATTCTAGTCCAGACTTACGGACCCAGAACTTTTCGACCGCCAGCACGCCTTCGACTTGTAGAACGACCTTCCGCATGGCAGTGACCAATTCTTCATCGGCTTGAGCGTCCATCAATTCGTGCGTGCTCTGCTGCAGCAGGTTGATGGCCGTCCACATGATGGCGACGACGACGACCAGAGCGGCAACTTCGTCCGCCCAGATATACTGCGGGCCGCCAGTGCGAACGACGGCTAGGCCGATCAGGACTGCAAATGAGCACAAGGCATCGCTACGATGATCCCAGGCGTTGGCAACGATCGCCATGGAGCCGGTTCTGCGGCCAACTCGCATTTTGTAGCGGTAGAGCCACTCTTTGATGAGAACGTTGCCGCCGGCAATCCACAGCGTCCAGGGGGGTGGAATTGGATGCATCACGGAAAAACGCTGGATTGCCTCCCAGCCAATCCACGCGGCGGACACGAGGATCAGCACGGCCAAATTCGATGCAGCCACTGCTTCGATTCGCGTATGCCCATAGGGGTGCTCCTCGTCGGCAGGCTTTTGAGCGGCGTGCAGCGCAACCAGCACTACGCTGGATGTCAAAACATCGCCGACGGAATTGGCCGCATCCGAGAGCAGTGCGAAGGAACTCCCCAGCACGCCGCCAATGAGCTTTATGACGGCAAGTATAAGATTGATAGCCAAGCCCAGGATGGCAGCCTGCGTGGCTTCGCGGTAGGGCCGCCGTGGGTCAATGTTCACACTAATGCATCAATGTTTAAGTTAGATCTGATCCTAGGCTCACGATTTAAGCCGTTTGATTTCCGGTTCACATGCCCTCATCGTTATGAAAGATGGCATGCTGCCCGACGGATGGAGACTCGAGCAAGCATGGGCTAGGCAGTGTAGCAATAGGCCCTAGTACCTGTCAAATTTCAAGGTAAGCATAGATCAGCTAACTGTTTCAGCACCTCCACGATTCAGATCGGTAATCAAATCATCTGTGAGAGCGGCCAAGAACCAATCCAAGTTGCGGCCACCCTTTATAACATCCAAATTTTCATCATCAATGAGGCTCGAGCCTCCTAGGAGCAATGCTATGTTTGAGATGCGTTCTGAGTAGAGCAGGTTCGTGGAACTCCACTCAGCCATAATCGCGATTAACGCTTGCTCATTGTTGCCGTAGACGGTGGATGCCCCGATCAGAATATCTTCGTCGATTCCTCCATCGAGCGAATCCTCGCCAAATCCACCAATTAGCAGATCCCGCCCGGCTTGCCCCGCCAGAATATCGCTGCCGGCGTTTCCAATCAAAATGTCATTTCCGGCGCCACCGAACAGTTTTCCATTACCCACTCCGCCAAATAATATGTCATCGCCCGCATCGCCGTCCAGAGTTGCGTTGCCCGTGAACAGCGATGCATCCAACACATTGTTCCCTACTCCTCCCGTAAGATCTGCAAGACCAATGAGAATAAGATCCATCGACATCCCGTCGGAAGCAGTGATCACGTAGTCAGAAAGCTGCATGTCGACGTTTCGATCGATGGCCAGTGAATTGACTCCACCGCCCCCGTGTAGAACGCCGCGCCCTGTCCAATCATCGAGCATAAAGGAATTGTTGCCGGAACCACCTGCTAGGTACGCATAGTCGATGCCGGTTAGTGAAATAGTGGTTGTCGACGATGCGGTAGCAACGGACAGCAAAGTATCGGACACCTTGAAATTTCCATCGCGAATCATGATTACCGTGTCCAGCACCATGTCAACATCCAGCGCCGATACCCCAGCAATAGAACCGCGACCGTTCCATCCACTGACGTCGAACTGATTCTGGCCGAGGCCTCCTGCTAGATTGGCGGTCCCGATTCCCACTAGCGTTAGGCTCATTCCATCCGTGGAGAGCAGCTCAGAATCTGACAGTGTAAAGTTGGAATTCTTTGCGACGTTTACTACGTCATTGCCGCCGCCACCTGACAAGGATCCCCAGCCAGTCCAATCACTGACAGAAAAGGTATTCGCCGAGCCGCCTCCCATTAGATGAGCTACTTCTACTCCGCTCAAGTTTATTACCTTTGAGCCGAGCGTCAGCGATGTGTTCGCAAGTGTATAGTTGACATTTCCAGCCGCAATAACTGTGTCACGCTCCGCACCTCCCGCGATGGAACCGCTTCCGGTCCAATCGGTTATATCGAAATTATTGACATCTGCATTGCCGCTCAATTCGGCTACTTCGATGGTGGCAATCGACAATGAAGGTCCGAGGGTGTCTGACAGATGCGTGTTTGACAGCCGGAAATTCCCGCCTCCGGCATAAACAATTTTGTCAGCGGTTCCTCCCCCGCCAGTCAACGTCCCAGACCCGTACCAACCACTGATATCGAACGTGTTGTTTGCAATTCCGCCAGTAAGATGCACGCTGAGAATGTCGCTTAAGTCCAACGACATGCCGTCACTGCTGCTGATCAAAACATCGTTTAGAGTAAAGTCAGAGTTTTTGCTAGCGATCAGCGTGTTTGTGCCGCTGGCACCGTTCACCCGCCCACTACCTGTCCAGCCAGACACATTGAACGAATCGTCTCCAGCACTGCCGGCTAAATTCGCAGCTTCAACGGACGTGAGTGTTAGCGTAGGCAAACCACTACGAGCCAATGCAGTATTGCTGAGAACTAACAGACCATCAGCCTGAGCAATGATTCGATCAAGATCGTTGGTCCCATTGCCAAATAACTTTCCTCCGCCAGTCCAACCCGATACAGCGAATGTGTCGTTTCCATCTCCCCCACTCAAGTTCGCATTGGTAAGTCCAGACAGAGATAGATTCATTCCATCGTCGGAATGGATTTGACTGTCGCTGAGCGCGATGAGCCCGCTTTTGCTCACGCTCACGAGATCGCCGCCACCTCCGCCCACAAGTGTTCCCATACCAGTCCAGCCGCTCACATTGAAGGTATTCGCTGAACTTCCACCGCTCAGCTCGGCTGACTCTACGCTACTCAATTCAATCAGTTTCGTGCCGATCAACAGAGAACTATCAGTTAGAACGTAGTTGGTATTTGCATTGCTGGTCACACGATCGCTTCCGCCAAGCCCCGCAATGGATCCTGTGCCCGTCCAGCCAGTGAGATCGAAATGGTTGTCACTCTGGTTACCCGTCATTGTGGCCACTTCGATTGACGCTAGAGTCAACACGCGGCCCGATCCGTGAACAAGGCTGGTATTGGACAACTGAATGTCTTCGTCGCTCTGAATTTCAACTCGATCGCCGACTCCCCCGGCTCCGACCAACGTCGCGCTGCCAGTCCAGCCAGTCACTAGAAAACTGTTGTTGCCATTTCCACCTGTCAGATTGGCTTGGCTAATACCCAACAACTGCAGCGACATGCCTTCGCTGGTCGTTAATTCGTCATTCTTCAGGGTAAAATCGACATTTTTAGATGCCACTACCGTGTTGAATCCTTCCTCGCCAACCAAGTAGCCAGCCCCTGTCCAACCGCTAACCGTGAACGTATCATCGCCGATTCCACCGTACAGTTGAGCCGCTTCCAATTCAGCCAAGACGATATTGGGAAGACCTGCGCGCAACAACAACGCATTGCTCAGAGTCGTCGCACCACTGGCACGAGTCAAGATTGTATCGTAATCGTCGATACCTCCACCTTGCACACTACCTCCACCGGTCCACTGGCTTAGATCAAAGGTGTCGTTGGCAACACTGCCGCTTAGATTGGCCGTGTTGATACCGCTCAGCGCGACATCCATTCCGTCCGCAGAGCTTAGGCGGTTGTCTCGCAATACTACCGTGCCCATTTTGGCTGCGATGAGCTTGTCATTCCCACCCCCACTCATCAGCGTGCCGGTGCCAGTCCAGCCACTGACAATGAATGTGTTGGCCGACGCGCCACCGGTTAGTTCGGCTACTTCGAGACTGTTGAGCGCAACGGCTTTCGTTCCGATCGACAAAGAAATATCACTCAGTGCAAAGTTCAAATTGCCGACGATTGTCAGACTGTCGCTGCCTAGGGCTCCGTCAATTGAACCATTACCCGTCCAACCGCTAAGATTGAAATTATTGTTGCTAGCGCCGCCGCCGAGATCCGCAATTTCAATCGTAGCTAGGTCAATTCTTAGTCCTAGATTATCGGCAAGAGTTGTGTTCGATAGAACAATATCCGCGTTGCGTTGGTAGACAAGGCGATCTTCCGTTCCACCAGCCCCCGTCAACTTCCCTGTCCCAGTCCAACCGGTTATAGCGAAGCTATTGTTGCCAGTCCCTCCCGTGAGATTTGCAACATGGATTCCAGAGAGTTCGAGTGACATTCCATCGCTGCTGGTCAGTAAGTTGTCGCTTAGGCCAAAATCCGCATCCTTACCTGCCACAACGGTATCGTTGATGGGCACAAATTGTAGTCGTCGAAGCTTTTTCAATAAGGAAAGAAGGTTGGCGATGGTGTTGATTAACACATTGACTCCAGCAGAATATAAAGAAGGGTTCTCAACGAGTTGCAGCGAGGATGTTTACACGGCTGATGAAGAATCCGGGTTAACCGCTGGCACTCTAGCTGACAGTCCTCTTGCCGGGGGCGGTTGCCTGTACGACAGTGCCCTGTCTGCGGTCGCAACGGATCAAAAATGCAGAAAAATTTTGAGGGAAATGCAGAAAAATTTCTCGAGAGTTCATCTTTGGCTCATTCGGCCCCACCGGACACTTCGAGACTTGGCGAAGATAAGTGAGGCACATAGTAGCCGATTCGACCAATCTGACCGGCAGAGAATTGGATATAATCGGCGGTATGAACGACGTCACGTACATCCTGTCACAGATCGAGGGGGGTGATCCTTCCGCCGCCGAGCAGCTGCTGCCGCTCGTCTACGAGGAGCTGCGCAAGCTGGCTGCAGCTAGACTGGCTCACGAAAAGCCCGGTCAAACACTACAGGCTACAGCCTTGGTGCATGACGCGTATATCCGGCTCGTCAATGGCACACAGCTCGAGAAGTGGAACAGCCGCGGACATTTTTTTGCGGCGGCCGCGGAGGCCATGCGACGCATTTTGATTAATCGCGCTCGCGACAAAGGACGCATCAAGCGCGGCGGGCATATGCGACGACTTGACCTAGCTCATATCCAGTGTGCGACCGACGCTCCCTGCCAGGCTCTTTTGGCCATCGATGAAGCTCTGGCCCGACTTGAGCAAGAGAATCCCCACTGTGCCCAAGTGGTCAAACTTCGGTTCTTTGCAGGTTTGACCATTGAAGAAGCAGCCGATGCACTTAACACTTCCTCTAGCACTGTCAAACGTCAGTGGACATTCGCTGGAGCCTGGCTGTTTGATGCATTAGCGCAATAAGTTAAGGCGACTCTACGACTTAGAGTGAGTGATCGGCGATGACTATGCGACCGAACTTAGAAGACATCTTTAATGAAGCCATAGCCTTGACGTCCGCACAGGAGCGGACCCGGTTTATCGCCAGCGCGTGTGGCCAGGATTTGCAGTTGCGAGCCAGGGTCGAAGCGCTCGTACAGGCCCATGCGCAGGCCGGCAACTTCCTGGCTGAGAGCACCCGTCATGGAGGTAGCGCACATTATTTGACGCAGAGCGCCGTGCCAGCCAAGTCGAATGCTAACGACTTCATAGGTGCTGAAATTGGCCCCTACAAGCTGCGCGAAGTGATTGGCGAAGGAGGTATGGGAATCGTCTATCTGGCGGAGCAGGAACAACCACTGCGCCGCAAGGTGGCACTTAAGGTCATCAAGCCAGGCATGGACAGCCGGCAGGTCGTAGCCCGCTTTGAGGCCGAACGCCAAGCGTTGGCTATGATGGACCATCCCCACATCGCTCATGTTTTCGATGGTGGTGTGACTCCCTCTGGTCATCCCTATTTCGCTATGGAACTGGTGCAAGGTCAGGCTATCACGACTTATTGCAATCGTCTTCAGTTGTCCATCCATGAACGTCTGACACTATTTATCGACGTCTGCCAAGCGGTGGAGCACGCCCACAGCAAGCAGATCATCCATCGTGACCTGAAGCCATCCAATGTCTTATGGCCGGACTGTTGGCTGTTATGGTCTTATCGTGGAACAGCATGCGATCATCTCGAGCCAGAGCGACTACCGCTGAAATGCGTCAACAGCTATCTACAAGGCAGCTCGAAAAGGTCCAATTCGCACAAGCCATGCACCGTGCCGGCGGGGCTCTAGTGCACGGACGATCGCAAGACGCCCTGACAGAGCTAGAACCGTGGGTCCGCTCGAGCTCGCCGCTGCGCGACCGTTTCGAACTTCGCTTTCTGTGGGGCTGCATTGCGAAGCCGCTGATCGAAATGTGTCATCACCGATTCGACTTGCTGGCCGTGGATGTGTCGGACGATCAGCGCTGGCTAGCCAGCTCAGATCGCGGTGGAGACATCGTATTGTGTGATGGCAGACATGGCCAAGAAATCGGGCGCATCCATCCAGCCAATGCCGAGGTTACCCGGGTTCGGTTCTCGCCTGACGGTAACCTACTCGCCTCCGTCGGCACCGATAGGCTGCTGCGAATCTGGCACACGGCCGACCGAACCGAAGCACACACGATGGCCCGACATGAACACACGATCAATGGTTTGGATTGGTCGCCCGATGGCAAGCTATTAGCAACCGGAGATCGCGAGGGAATCGTCTGCATTTGGGACCTGCATGCGGAGACCTGCCGACACACACTCCCGCGACACGCGGGCGTGGTCCGCTGCTTAGCATGGTCACCCAATGGAAAATGGCTGGCAACGGCGGATGGCAATGATTCGGTTCGAATTTTTCAAACAGATACATGGACCGAAGTCAAATCAATTGATTCGCAAGGAAGCGGGACGCTTGCCATCGCATTCTCTCCCGAGTCGGATTGCATGGCCTTCGGTGGCTACGGTGCGAGATTGGTCGTGGTCGACACCGGGAGCTTCGAAGTCAAACAACGAGTTGAGCTGGCTAGCCAAATCCAGTCCATTGCTTTTAAGGATCGGCGGACCATGTTTGCTGGATTGTTTGACGGAACACTAGAGATTTTCAAGTGTGGCGGAGCTCCAGCATCCTGGCATCGCGCGCGAGTCTTGGCAGAGTCGAAGAGCGAAGATAGTAGGGTTTGTGTCGTGATCCCCAAGACATCCGGAAATGCGCTGTGGCTCGGGTGGGAACAGGAACCGCGGGTAAGCAGATATTCGCTGACAGCGTTATTGGGCGGCCAAAGCATTGCACCACCGCCGCTGCCGGTCGGCCAAGTGACCCAATCCAACCGAGTCGTGCTCACAGACTCCCAGGGCAACGCTGGCACATTGCAATACGCCGATACGGGAATTGTGCAACTAAATTTTACCGACCGAGTCAATCGCTGGTGTTTGCCAGTGTTCGTTGCGACGCGGGATTTGATGCTGATCGCCTATGACTCGCCGAAAAGTACTGTGAAAGTTTTCCGCAGATCCGACGGGCTAATGATGAAAGAGCTCAGTTTCCCCAGTCACCTTCACACCTTAAGCGTTTCACGCGATTGTCGTTTTGTAGTAGGAGCGGGCTGGCAAGGGACGGTGCGCGTTTGGGATTTGACAACTTTTAAGGAAACGGACTTGTTAGAGGGTGGAGGTTCGTTTGGTGCACGCGCCCAGTTTTCGCCCCATGCGGACGTGTTAGTCTTGGGTCAGGGCGCTACGCGCAAACTTTCGCTGCTTGAATCAGGCACCTGGCAACCAATTCGAAATATCCACACCGAGACTCCATGGTACGCATTCACTTTTTGCCGCACTAAGAATTGGCTGGTAGTTGGCGGTGCGGGTCAGATGTCATTATGGAATGGCGATCTTTCCTCCAAAAGATGGTCCACCACGTTTGGCGAGGG
>CAKQWG010000096.1 GCA_934278005.1 uncultured Pirellulaceae bacterium
CTTAGCTGCGAAAGTTGTGATACGGATTGCGGCACGATGGACGTTGAAAGCGCTTCTAATTGCCGAAACTGCAACTACATGAGATCTGTCCCTGAGACAGGTTGTGGTGATGTCATCTTTACCTGAAATGCTTGTGTGACGGGCGACATAAGGCAGTGCCGTAAAGACACTGCCTTTCGGCGTGCTAATATTTTGATCGGAATTTGCAATGAGAATCAAGTATTGTATCCTGGTTTCATTGACAGCAGGATTGGTGTCGTCTGCTCACAGTTGTGTCGCACAGATTACGGTAGAGGAGCTTGTTTCGTCCTGGAAAGACCACGCCATACCAAAAGTGTCTTGTAGAATCGAATCCAAGGTTCACCGCTGGGATGCAGCAGCGCGAACCAATGCGACTAGTGATATCTTTACAAACTCAGTGGTCGACGGCCCGCCGGTGGTCGACGAGTTAGAAGGCTTCGTTTATCGAATAAGTGGCGTAGGAACCAGAGCGCGATTCGATGGTATTGAATGCAATATCCTGGAGGCGGTCGCGACTGACGTGTATCAAGATGGAGTAAATCCGAGCAGCACCTATTCCGTTAATATAAATAACGCGTCTGAGGCGTTCGTGACCAAGCATTCAAATTCGGACGTTTTTCTCAACTGGCTTGAACCAGCTGAATCTGATGCGGCAAAAGCTTTGATCAGAATTCCGACCTTTGACATTAATGTTATCGAAGATTCTATTTCTGGACCGATTGCATCTGTTATCATAGATAATGGTCGAGGTGGGTCGACCAAGGTCCAGCTCGCTGAAAAATTCGGTTGGAGAATAGTGTCAAATATTGAAATTGCGAATGGCAAGCCGGTTTCAAAAGCATTTTTTAAATACGCAACAAATGCGAAAGGGGTTTCTGTTCTGGTAAGTTGGGAGAAGATTAGCTTCTTGAAAGGTAGTCCCTGGCGGATGGAAAGGACTAGTGTAACAGAGGTTGTTCTGGACTGCAAAACGTCTGATCTTGTAGTTAAGATTCCGAATAATTCTGTAGTTCGCGATACCCGAGGTGCTGCTGTAGAGCGATACTTGGTTAGGCCTGATGGCACAAAGAGAGGACTTACAATGGAAGAGGTCGCCAACGCAAATAGCATGCAGGAGCTGATCGAAACCGACGAAGGTGATCTTTTGCCAACTGGGCGGGTAACGTCGTTAGCCACTTTTTGGGGTTTCACGGCACTGCTGGCGGCCATCTTGATCGCATGGCGAATTGTTGCACGAGCTCGCCTCGCCTATCGACAGTGATGTGGCTTCCAAAAAGTAAGGTGGTCAAACATGTGTAATTCAGAAACATGTTCCTCGACGCGAGAAGTTCTGATTGAGTCTCGATGGGTCCTGGAATTCGCCTTCTTGTTCTTTATTGTCACTTTCTGTTTCTTAGTGTCGGACCAAAAGCGCCGGAAACCCGAGAGTATGAGCTGGCTTGCAAGCGACCGATCAGCCTATTTGGGGGCGGAGTTTGACTCTATCGCTAGGGCGATTGTTGCTGGAAGGGGATTTTCCGACCCGTTTCAAGAACCTTCTGGGCCAACTGCCTGGATGCCTCCCGTGCAACCGGTGCTGCTGGCGTCAGCGTATTTGGTACTCAGTGATAGCCGAGCGCGCGTTGCAGAGTTTATGCTAGGATTTCAGGCGTTTGTGGTTTTCTGCACTGGCTGGCTTTTTTTGCGCGAAACGGCAAGAATCGGTAGAGCTTTCATTGGTTACATTGTTTTTCCTGTTTTCCTATTTGCCTGCTTTCACGATGTCTTCCAAAGTGCACACGATGTAGGGATCATACTGTTATTTGTAGGCTTGATTTGGTGGACTTTCTCCGATGCCCGGTTCGGTAAGGCCTCAGCTTCTTCGGGAATGAAATGCGGATTAATCGGTGGGCTCGCAGCGCTTTGCTCACCAGTGTTGGGTGCCGTATGGGCTGCAAACTTAGTGGTTGCATTTGGTCGTTCCAGGATTGCTCTGGTTCCGCAGACTCGCGGGATTTCACGAACTTTTTTTGCTTTTGCGATCGCAATGTCGTTAATCGCGGTAACTCCATGGACGGTACGGAACCTCCTTGTCTTTCGGACTCTGATTCCCATTAAGTCCAACGCGGGGTATGAACTCTGGTTATCTCAATGTCTTGACGATGACGGCGTGCTTGACGAACAAACGTTCAAGAAGCATGTAGGGCATCCAAACTCATTGCATCGAATTCGATATCGCGAGGCGGGGGAAATCAACTTTGTCGCGGACCTTCAAGCCGAGGCTTTAGCGGCAATCATGCGCGAACCAAGAAAGTTTGTTGAACGTGTCCTAAGTCGAGCAAGTGCGGCATTGCTCTGCTATCAGCCAGAGCGTGGCTCCGCAGAGGACAAGTTGACGACGTCAATAACGCGTCTAGTGTTCCCCCTCCCGTTTATTGGGTTCCTTGTTGTGCTAATTTCCGGGCAGAATCGGGAAAAGGCGGGTTTCGTAGCTGCTTCTCTGATCTACCTGGCTGGGAGTTTGCCCTATATCTTGGTCAGTTACTATTCGCGTTACTCAACGCCATTTCTGCTTGCAAAGATGCTTTTGGTAGGCTATGGAGTAGACGCCATCTTTGCAACCTCCGGTATTTTCAGGCAAGAAAAGTCTAGGCAATCGTCGGTCGTTAATGGCCGTCTTATTTAGCACGTTCGTACGAGTGACTAGAAGCAGTCGCGGACCAGTACGCACCATGCTGCAGCCGCAAGCCTTATTTGGGGGGCTACGTAGAATAGGGTGCTTGGTGTCGGGACGGCTGCGCATAAAGCAACGTTATGCTTTGCAGCTGTTAGTGAGCCTTCTCACCGCTTGGTACTTTTTGTAGGAACTGACACGCGTCAACTGGAAAGCCGCAGGCTGTCCCATGGACAAATGTCACTCCACAGGCCAACATCCGACTCACTGCCAGTTGCGGCAAGCCATCATTGGGTCACAATAGACTGCCTTGTAACAGACGATAGCGGGTTTCCGCGCGCTGCAACCGTACTCTAGCATTTCGCCAATCCACACCACAGGATCAACAGTTTCGTGACATCCGAAAAAAAACCTGGCTACTGGATCGGTTTCGATCTGGGTGGCACCAAAATGCAATGTACGCTGTTCGATGAAAATTTGAAAGTTGTCGATTCGCAGCGCAAGCGGACGCGCAGCGAGCAGGCGACTGGTGAGAACGTCGACCGCATCCGTAGCACGATTGCCAAGTTGTTGGCCGAACACGATGTGCCATTGGATAAACTGGCGGGCATCGGCATCGGCTGCCCGGGTCCGGTGGAATGGGAAAAGGGGAATTGGCAACACGGCATTGTCCGCGTCGCGGTCAATCTTGGCTGGGAGAACGTCCCCATCGCCAAGCTGCTCAAGGATCAGTTCAAATGCCCCGTGGCGGTGTTGAACGATGTCGACGCCGGCGTCTACGGCGAATTCCATGCGGGTGCAGCTAAGGGCTCGCGCTCCGTGGTGGGCATCTTTCCGGGGACTGGGATTGGCGGTGGCTGCGTTTACGATGGCCAGATACTGCGCGGCAAACTGCTCAGTTGCATGGAGCTGGGGCACATCAAGATCTGTAGCTCGCCGCGCGTGGGTGCCACCGGCATGACCGGCACGATCGAAACCGAAGCAAGTCGCCTGGCGATCGCCGGAGAGTTGGCCAAGCTAGCCTACCGTGGTGAAGCCCCGCACCTGCTCAAAGAGGCCGGGACCAAATTGAGCGCCATACGTAGCAAGACCATTGCCGAAGCGATCAGCAGCGGAGATACCGCCGTGTTGAAAGTGGTCCAGGAGGCGTGCGAGATCCTAGGTCAAGCCGTAGCCAACGTGGTCCTGCTGATCTGTCCGGACTGCATCGTGCTCGGCGGTGGATTGGTCGAAGCCATGCCCGAGTTGTTCGTCAAAGAGATCAGCAAAGTCGCCAAACGCAATGTTTTTGAATGCTACCGCGATCAATTCGAAGTCCGCGCCGCCAAGCTCGGCGACGATGCCGCCACGGTCGGAGCCGCCGCTTGGATTCGCAAGCAGATTGCAGATAACAAGTAATAGCGATGGGTGACTCGACCACGCTATAATTGCGACTCAACCTAACTGCGCCCCGGCATAACTGCGCCCATGGGTAATTGTGCCTCAACGTAAGTCTGCCACAGCATAAGTGTGCCACAGCATAATGGCGCTTCAACGGGATTGAGCCCGTTTTAGAATCGCCGGTAGACCTCACTAAATTGCACTTCTCTAACGAGCCAACAAGCGAAATATGGCCTTGCTACCCGAAAAAAATTTCATCAACCGCGAACTGAGCTGGCTCGAATTCAATCAGCGCGTACTCGAACAAGCTCTCAATCCCGCGGTACCGCTGCTGGAACGACTCAAGTTCCTAGCCATCACTAGCAGCAATCTGGACGAATTTTTCATGGTGCGGGTGGGCGGGCTACAGCTGCAGCATCAAGCCGCCATGGCTTCTACCGACCACTCAGGTTTGTCGGTCACCGAACAGCTCGATGCCATTCGCCAGCGCACTACGCAGATGCTGGCACAGCAGTACCATTGCTTTTTAGAGGAGATCGAACCAGCTCTAGCCGCGCATGGCATCGAGCGCGTGCAGTTGAGCACGGCAGGAGTCAAGCATCGCGAAGCGGCCGACCGCATCTTCCATGACGAGATCTTGCCGGTGCTGAGCCCCATGGCCATCCATGTCTCGGAAGATTTTCCGCTGCTGGTTAATCACGCGTTGTACGTCTGCGTGCAACTGGACATTCCGCAGGCCAAGCGCCACGCCGAAGGGGCCGACTTCCGCTTCGCTGTTATTCCGCTGGGTCGCGCACTGCCGCGCGTGCTGACGCTACCCACGGAAAACGGCTTCAGCTTTGCATTGCTAGAGGACATCGTCAGCAACTTTGCCGAGAGTTTCTTTGGCGGCGAAAAGATTTTGTCAACCACTACCTTTCGCATCACGCGCAATGCCGACGTGAGCATTCAAGAGGATTCGGCTGCCGATTTGCTGCACGGTATGAAGGAGTTGCTGCAGCAGCGCAAGACGGCCGAGTGCGTGCGATTGGAGATCGAAGCCCAGGCACCGCCGGCGACCGTAGCCTTCTTGCAGCAAATGTTGCGCGTCAACGAACAGAAGACGGCCCACAGCCCCGACCCGCTCGATCTATCGGCTTTCATGCAACTTAGTGGGCTGGAAGGTTTTGATCACTTGCGCGACGCGCCGTGGAGTCCGCAGCGCAGTCCCTTGATCGATCCCACTCAGTCCATGTTCTCAACTATTGCGGAACAAGACGTATTGCTGAGCCATCCCTACGAGAGCTTTGGGCCAGTGGTCCGTTTGATCGAAGAGGCCGCCGAGGATCCGGATGTGCTGGCCATCAAGCAGACCCTGTATCGCACCAGTCGCAATAGTCCGATTGTAGCCGCCTTGCGCAAGGCGGCCGAACGCGGTAAGTATGTAACCGCGGTCGTCGAGCTCAAGGCGCGCTTTGACGAGGCTCGCAATATCGAATGGGCGCAGGAGTTAGAGGAAGCGCAGGTGCAAGTCATCTACGGCGTGAAGAATCTCAAGACGCACGCTAAGGTGTGCATTATCGTCCGCCGTGAACCGCGCGGCATCGTCCGCTACATGCACTTTGGCACCGGTAACTACAACGAAGCCACGGCGCGCATCTATGGGGACATCAGCTACTTTACGTGCAGCGATGACTTGGGCACTGATGCTAGCGCATTGTTCAATGCCATCACCGGTTTTAGCCAACCGCAGCCCTTTCACTCGCTCGAAGCGGCTCCGCTGGGACTGCGCAAGCGAATCCTGGGATTGATTGACGCTGAGATCGAGCGCAAGAAGCAGGGCCAACGCGCGCTGATCATGGTCAAGCTCAACTCGCTGGCCGACCCGACCTTGATCGAAGCCTTGTACCGTGCCTCCCAGGCCGGCGTGACGGTGCGGCTGAATATCCGCGGCGTGTGCTGTCTGCGGCCTGGCGTGCCGGGCCTGAGCGAAAACATTACCGTGGTGAGCATCGTCGACCGCATTCTCGAACATGCGCGATTGATTTATTTTCATCACGGAGGCGATGATCTAGTCTTCATCAGCAGCGCCGATTGGATGCCGCGCAATCTGGATCGGCGAGTCGAACTGCTGATCCCGGTCGATGACCGGCTGTCCAAACAGCGCTTGATTCAGATGTTAGAGATCGGCTTTCGCGACACATCCAATGCTTGGCAATTGCAATCCGACGGTCAGTACATCCGCCGCCAGACCGAACATGGCCAGCCCACCGTGCGGCTGCAGGAGACACTCTATCAGCACGCCCTGGACGCTATCAAACACGCTGAACAGAAACGCCGCACGACGTTCGAACCGCACCAGCCTGCCGAGCAGCGGCGGGAGACGTGATGCGTCTTTCGATCGCTGCATTTCTTCCGTTCCCGCATCTCTTCCATGTCACTGTGGGTCTGTGTGGCGCTTTCAGTTAGCGGGCCGCACCGGCTCGAGAGTACCTGAGTGGCGTGCTGAGCGACGTGTAAACCGTGCGCAAAGAGTGTAAAGTGGGGTGTCTTGAGCGCAGTGCGTCCGGAGCGAACTGATTTACGCAGTAGTCGAGCTCTTGGCGCGTTTCGCTTCTTGTCCCGCTTCACTCTCCCTCCCATGCAAGCCATCTAACATGCGAATTCAATTCTCGATTGCTGGCCTACTGTGCCTACTATGTTTTTCGGCGACGACCGTTCAGGCCGACGCTCCACCGCTGCGCGATCTAAACACTCACTGCCCGTTTACACCTCCTGAATCGCTGGCTGCCTGGCAGGCTCGTGCACAGGATTTGAAACTGCAATTGCAAGTTTCATTGGGGCTGTTCCCGCGCCCGCAATTGTCGGCAGTTGAGCCGCAGATCTACGGCCGCATCGAGCGCGATGATTACACGATCGAGAAGGTGACATTTGAAAGCCTGCCCGGCTTGCTGGTCACCGGCAATCTCTATCGGCCCAAGCATGTCGCCTCCGACGGCCAGCGGCCGGCGGTGCTCGCGCCGCATGGGCACTGGGACGAGGCGCGATTCTACACACCCAGCCAAGCCGAAATAAACCGTCAGCTTGCCAGTGGTGCCGAGCGGTTTGAGAACGCTGCGCACAATCCGATGCAAGCTCGCTGTGTGCAGCTAGCCCGCATGGGCTGCGTCGTTCTGCACTGGGATATGCTTGGCTACTGCGATAGCCAGCAGATCAGCCGGCACAGAGCGCACGGCTTTGCCAGTCAGCCGGCTGAGTCCGAGGTCGATGCCAGCGGATGGCTGCTCTATAGCCCGCTGGCCGAGTCGCACAATCAGTCGGTGATCGGCTTGCAGACCCTGGCTACTCAGCGGGCCGTGGATATGGTGCTCACGCTGCCCGAAGTTGATCCCACTCGCATCGCCATCTCTGGTGCCAGCGGTGGTGGGACACAGTCGTTCCTAGGGGCCGCGGTCGACGACCGCATCGCTGTGGCTTTTCCGGCTGTGATGGTCAGCACCGGCATGCAGGGTGGCTGTACCTGCGAGAACGCATGCCTGCTGCGCACCGGCACCGGCAATGTCGAACTGGCAGCCCTCATCGCACCTCGGCCACTGGGCATGACCGCGGCCAACGACTGGACCAAGACGATGCCCCAAGATGGCTTTCCTGAATTGCAAAAGCTCTACGGCCTGTTCGATGCCAAGAGCCAAGTGGCTTTGTTTCCGGCTATTCACTTCGACCATAACTTTAATCACGTCGCCCGAGTCGCCTTGTACGGCTGGGTGAACGACCATTTTGGATTGGGGTTCGGCAAGCCAATTTTGGAGCGAGATTTTGATATCGCCTTGCGCGATGAATTGAGCGTCTGGGATGCAGCGCACACTCAGCCGGAAGGAGGCGAGGCATTTGAGCGCGCACTGCTCAAGGCGTGGGCCGAGAACATCGACGATCAGATGCAGCGACAGATGCAATCAGGGGGCTCTGAGCGCGAGCAGCTAGCGCACACGCTGCGTGATGGATGGCGCGCCTGCTTGGGGCTGACGACCCCGCAGGTGGAGACGGCTGTGAGCGAGCTCGCACGTGGTGGCTTGCGATTTGAAAATGCGAATTTGCCGCCATGGGAGCTGCATGTGGTTCAGGCGGGACCGGCGGCACAGCCCCGCGCCGCGGCTGATTCGCTCGAGCAGCCGCAGAGCGAGTTGCAGATTGCCGTGCAGGACGGCCAGTCGAGCAAGCTGTGGAATATCCAGTTGGCCGGCCAGGAGCCCTCCCAGGCGGCTTCACAGGCTTCACAGGCTTCACAGGTGGCTTCAGCCGAAGAACAGAGCCCGTTGCAGCCGTTGGTGGATAACCCGCGTCTGGCTGCGGCGTACACCTATGGTTACAACCTACCACTTTTGGCGAAGCGAGCTCAGCAGCTGGGGATCGCACTGCAGACACTGGCTCAGCGGTCACCCGAAGCGACCATTGTGCTCCGCGCTCGCGGAGCGGGCGCACCGCTGGCGGCGGCTGGCATGCTGGTCAGTACAGATCTCGCGCAAGAGGGGGCTGCATCTGTTACGGCTCCAACTGCTGCTACTGCTACTGCTAAAGTGTCGCTGGAGCTGGCCGCGGATGATTTTTCGTTCGCCACAGTGGCTTCGATTCGCGACCCCAATTTTCTGCCCGGAGCAGCTCGCTACTGGGATCTGCCGGGCTTGGTCGCCTGCAGTGGGGTGAACACCAAACTCACAGGCACGCCGCAAGAGGTGGCGCGCTTTCGCGACTTGCAGGCCATCGCAGAAGTTCTGGGGGGCGAGATTCAATAGCTTGAACCTTCGATTGCTTCACTTCGATAGTTTGAGCTTTAGTGGGTGGTGTCGTGTGACATGCGGTGTCGCGCGTGACACAGCGCGTGACACAGCGCGTGACACAGCGCGTGACACAGCGCGTGACACAGCGCGTGACACAGCGCGGACTTGTCGCACGCAGGAGCAACTACCGCACCTGGTGCATGGGTGTGGTAGTTGCTCGGACTATGGATAGTTCGCTGAGCAAACTGGTTCGATCCCAAAGTTACTTGACGAGATCTTCGATCACGGCATCGAGTTCGGTCCAGTGGACGCCGGTGGTGATGACCTTGCCGGTTTTATCGACGACCACATTGAAAGGCAGCGTCAAGATGCCATAGCTGACGGCTAGCTCGCTTTCGAGGCCCCCTTGATCGTGCAGCTGGATCCAGTCGTAGCGGTTTTCGCGAACGAACGTTTTGGCCAAATCGGCATTGCTATCGAAATTGATGCCCACCACCTGAAGTTTGGTTTTGGCGTACTTGGATTTGAGTTCGTTCAGAGCTCGCATCTCAGCTTTACAGCCTTCGCACCAAGTGGCCCAGCAGTGATAGACGACGGGGCCGCCTAGGTAGGCTTCCGAGGAAAAAGTGCGGCCGTCCAGAGTGGGGCTGCGGAGGCCAAACTTCTGTCCCACTAGGTTCAGTCGCTCTAGTGCGCCGGCCGCTTTTTTGCCAGCGGTGGTCTGCCCAAAGCTCTTGGAAGCCTTGGCGTACCACTGTTCAGCCGTCTTGGTTTCGCCGGAAAACTCTGCGGACAGAGCAATTTGGATCATGGCTTCCGCCGCGTCGGTGCTGGTCGGGTAGCTGGTTACGAACTTTTGCAGATCCTCCAAATAGGTCTTCTGCAGAGCCTCAAAGTCTGCTTCGGGATTTTGCATTTGCAAATTGTGCTCGGCCGTCAGCGCGCGGAACATGACATAAGCCACGTCCTCTTGGCTGGGATTGACCGTCGACAGTTTGCTGGCAAAGTCTTTCAGGCGTGTGCCGCCTTGAGGATAGTCGCCGGTTTGTGCGGCCGCGCTAACGGTGTCGGCGAACTGTCGAATCCACGTCGTTCGTTCGGCGGGCGTGTCGGCCGAGGAGACCAATTTTTCGAGCACGTCGGCGCGCATGGCTTGCAGCGTGGGCGTGCTGCCACTGGCATGCAGTTTGGCGTCAACCTCTTGCAGCGATGTGATCAGCGTCTGCATGGCTTTGCTAATGCCTCCAGCCGCCTCGGCGGGGGCTCCACTGGCAGCACCGCGCGGAGTAAACGACGCGGGGAAGAAGATGCTGGCGTCCGAGACCACCGCCCCTTCGCTGACCGCGCGTGGCAGGTCGACCAGTCGCCAAGCGTTGCCGACCTGGATCATGGTGCCTACCAACAGCTGTTTGGCACCAGCCTTGGTAGCGCCCGAATCCTCCAGCAGCGCGACCACGTTCTCATAGACGATGACATCTTTTTCGGAGCCTTCAGTGCCCGCAGGCACCACGCCCGGTTTATCGGCGCCGAAGTTGGTCCACTTGCTGTTGCTGCTGACCACATTCTGCCCACTGGCCCAATCGGAAAACTGGGCGGATGCGTCGGCAACGTGTTGCCGCAACGAATCGGCTTTGTCTTTGCCCAGCCCCAGCGAAGCGATCTCCGCATCGCTGATCAGCAGTCGCTGAAACTTGCTAGCGTCGCGTGAGGCGGCCGCGCGGACGACCTCCGCAGTGACCTCTTCGGCTGAGATCATCTTCCAGCTATCGATGGTGCCGTCTTCGTTTTTGTCGAGGCCCCAACGCATCCCCTCGGTGCTCAGCCACCGAAATTCGTCGGCGGTGCCATTGAAGTCGGTGTCCGACTCGCGATAGACCTCCACGCCCGCATTGTAATAGCACCAGCGATCCAAGCGATTGTCGCCGTTGGTGTCGGCAAACCAGCGCAGCGGCTGTCCATTGGGGCCCGTAACCCAAAAACCTTTGCCATCCTTGCGAGCCGTTTCATCAATTTCGCACTTGGCGATGGCTTCGGGCGGGACCAGTTCGTAATTTACGTCTGCTTGTCGCGGTTTGTAGGATAAGGCTTTGGTCAGTTTTTCAGTTTGATCCGCGGCCGTTGCCACTGAGAGGCAGGCCAGCGGCAGTAGACCGCCGGCGATGGCTACGACGCCTGGCCGGCTGCAGCGCGATTGCCAGCCAGCGCAAGCGGCCCGTAGTGCGCGTCGCAAAGCGAGAGTAAGGGAAGATCGATCCGAAGAAACGCGAGTCTGGCAGTGCATCCCTACCTGCTCCTTAATGATTTGAGGTCAAAATACATGGGCCTTCATGCCCGCAAGCTCCTGAGCAATACCCGCAGGTACTCTACGTGGCTCTCGTTGTTGTACCAATTCGCGTGGCCCACGGGAATCGAAGTTTTGTATGATAAAATGCGATTTTACGGGCTCAGTCCGTAGGTAGCGGCAAGTGCGGTGACTGGGCGATCTACAGTGTGGCACGACGCTCCGCCGTTGACTGTGTGGAGTGTATGCAGCGCGGCGACAGTTATGGATTTAATATTACTGTCGCTTGCGCGATAGTCGCCCGACCGCTCCGCCGGTCGGCTCTCACTGCACCAACCGCGGAGCGGTTCGGCGACTATCGGCTCTCACTGCACCAACTGCGGAGCGGTTCGGCGACTATCGGGTCTCACTTCGCCAACCGCGGAGCGGTTCGGCGACTGTCGGGTAGCGCAGCGGCGCTGGCGTCGCGTGAGCACGAGCGCTGCCATGGCTAGTGCGCTGAGTCCAAAGATGGCCGGTTCGGGAACGGTATTGACTTGCAGGCCATCGAGCGAAAAACCGTTGCCCGAGACATAGCTGATGATTGCGGTCTGGCCGGGAGCCAGAAAATTGCCCAGTGGAAACGAGGCGGCGGTGAAGTCGAAGACGTTGGCCCCGGTGCCGGTCGAAAGCAGGGTCAGCGGTTGATTGACGCCCAGCGTTAGCAGCCCTACTTCGCTGCTGCCATACTGGCCCAAAGTCAACTGCGTGAACTCGACCGGACGATTAAAGGAGATCGCGATCTGTTCAGCGATGCCACTGCCGCCATCGAGCAGAGCGGTTGCGTCGCCTGAGGCCTCGGCATTGACGCCATAACTGGCGCTCGTGGCGTTGAGTATGCCATCGTTAGCGACCAAAGTCAGCGTCAGCTCATCGAAGGTGATGGAGCCACTGGGCACACCATCGACGGCTTTGTCCATAACATGTTTACCCAGTAGAATGGTAATCAAGTCCGCATGGACGGCTTTGCATGGAAGAACAGCTAGCAGAATGCATGTGGCAATGGCTTTCATCGGTCGCTCCTCAGCAGTTTTTTTTGGATCTGGTTTTTTTGGATCTGGTTTTT
>CAKQWG010000097.1 GCA_934278005.1 uncultured Pirellulaceae bacterium
TGCTTATCGCGAGTGAAGAGCACACCATTGACCTGGCAGTTGGCACCTTTGCCGACCATCGACACGTGTTGATTGACTTGTGAGAAGCGCGATCCCAGAGCTGCAATCGTCCACTGCAGTTGAGCATCGCGGTCCACCGTGGCGCGCTGATGGGCAAAGTGCCAAGCGCCGCGTCCCCAGTCCTGCAAGTTGACGTAGCGGAAATGTGCACCCGGTTTGACGATGATCTCTACGCCCCCGATGTGCAGGCCGCCTGCCTCTTCGTGCGGGCTATTGGATTCGTATAGCAGCGTGGCTTCGGCACCCTCTTCGATGACGATCAGCGTGTGCCCGGTATCGATTCCGCCGTCGCTCATGCCCGCGTCCACATATAGCGGCTGATCGACGCACACGCCGCGTGGTACGTACAAAAATTGACCACCACTCCAAGCTGCCGCGTGGAGTTTGGCGAAACGATCTTGTGCCGGATCGATCACGGAGAACAGATGCTGGCGAATCAGGTCGCCATGTTCGGCCGCCAACCGACTGAGGTCGCCAAATACGACCCCTTTGTCTGCCCATTTAGCCTGCAGCTCCTCGTGCTCGACTCGACCGTCGAGCGTTTTCATGCTGCCGGCTGGCGCAATACCCTCTTCCAATCGGCGCGGAATGACAACTTGTTCTTGCGCCTGCGGCCGGTCGATCAGCGGCATGCGGTAGCGGTCGAGTTTGAAACCTCGCAGATCGCTGCGCATCCACTCCTCTTGCTTGCGATCCGGCCAGCTCGCCTGCTCGAACTGCTCCCAGGACTGCTTGCGCAAATCGAGCAACCAGTCGGGCTCGTGGCGGGACTGCAAAAAGGTATCGAAGCCTGTGGCGTCGAAGTTGGGAGAAAGTGTGTCAGCCTGGGTCGTAGACATGTCGCTCAAAATGTTAAGAGGTGATTTAGAAGCTGTTTTCATTGGGCTCCCAGTAGCAGCGGGCCACGAGGAACTCTTGCTTGTGATCAATCGGTTGGGCGTGTTGCTGTTGCCGTTATGGTGCTCGCCGTTGCTAATAGGCGTTTTTGTCGTTACTGCCGTTATTGCCGCGGTTGGGACCTATGCAGCGGCAACTGGGGCTGTCGCGCCGCAGCGTCTGCCGTTGGCTGCCGGAATTGTGCCGCCAGTGGCCGGGCTTAGCGGCGTCACTCGCCGGCTATGATGTAGTCGCTTGTAGTCGCTCTGCCCAGCCTCTCCGGCTGTGGAAGGCCGGAGAGACAGCGAGCATAGCATTGACGGCTGCAGCTTCGCGTGACTGCCTAGCCGACGGAGCCTTCCATCTGCAACTGAATCAAGCGGTTCATTTCCACCGCGTACTCCATGGGGAGTTCTTTGACCAGTGGTTCGATGAAGCCGTTGACGACCATCGTGCTGCCTTCGGCCTCGCTCAGTCCGCGGCTCATCAGGTAGAACAACTGCTCTTCACCGATACGTGACACGCTCGCTTCGTGACCGATGCTGACATCCTGTTCCATGATCTCGATATACGGATAGGTATCGGACCGGCTTTGTGGGTCGAGAATGAGTGCATCGCAGACCACATTGCACTTGCTATGTTTGGCCCCTTTTTCCACGCGGACGAGACCTCGATAGCTGCTGCGACCACCATTTTTGCTGATCGACTTGCTGATGATCTGTCCGGTCGTATGAGGTGCTGCGTGTACCAACTTGGCACCCGCATCTTGATGCTGTCCCTTGCTGGAAAAGGCAATCGACAGAATCTCTCCCCGAGCCCCTGGTTCGACCATGTACACCGCGGGGTACTTCATGGTCAGTTTGCTTCCCAGGTTTCCGTCAACCCATTCCATAGTGGCATCTTGGTAGGCCACGGCCCGCTTGGTAACTAGGTTGTAGATGTTGTTAGCCCAGTTCTGGATGGTGGTGTAACGGCAACGGCTGCCGCGTTTGCAAACCACTTCCACCACAGCCGAGTGCAGGCTCTCGCTGGTGTACATGGGGGCCGTGCAGCCTTCCACGTAGTGCACCGAAGCGCCCTCGTCGACGATGATCAGCGTACGTTCGAACTGACCCATATTTTCCGCGTTGATGCGGAAGTAAGCCTGTAGCGGGAATTCGATGTGCACACCTGGCGGGACATAGATAAACGAACCGCCCGACCATACGGCAGAGTTCAGCGCAGCAAATTTGTTGTCGCTCGGCGGAATGATCTTTCCGAAATACTCACGCACCAAGTCGGGGTGCTCGCGCACCGCCGTGTCGGTATCAAGAAAGATGACCCCTTGATCGGCCAAGTCTTGTTTTAGCGATCCGTAGACTACCTCGCTCTCGAACTGAGCCTTTACCCCTGAAAGATACTTCTTCTCCGCTTCGGGAATGCCAAGCTTGTCGAAAGTATCTTTGATCTCTTGCGGCACATCGTCCCACGTCTTGCCCTTATGGTCAGAGGGCTTGAGGTAGTAATAGATGTCCTGGAAATCGAGAGAGATGTCCCCACCCCAAACCGGATTGGGTTTGGAGTTGAAGATGTCCAGCGACTTCAGGCGGAAGTCGAGCATCCACTGTGGTTCGCCCTTGATTTCCGAAATCTGGCAGACGATATCGCGATCGATCCCCTTGCGGGATTTGAAGATCGCTGTGCTCTCGGTGCGGAAATTGTATTTGTTAATTTCGCCGATGTGTTCTTTAGTGGCGACGCTTAGCGGAGCTGTTCCCAAATCGGTAGCCATGCTTGCACTCTTATATGTAAAGTTGTTTAGTTGTCAGTTCTGAATCGATGCTGTGCACGTGCTGCGACGCGACTGGTTGAGTTGTGCCTTCCGTGGCGATCGGCGAACGACTAGCCCACGGAAACTTCCGCAGTTTCGTCGTTGAGCATTTCCTGGTTGGCTCGCTCGGCTTCGGGGTAGGCAATTCGAATGCGCTCGTAGCCCTGCGAGTACAGTTCCTGGGCCAATTCAACGCCGCCAGTTTCGACGATGCGGCCGCCCAGCATCACGTGGGTAAAGTCGGGCGGATTGTGTTCCAGCAATTTGTCGTGGTGCGTGATGATCAACAGACCAATTTTATTGCGACCGATCTCGGCGATACTGGCACTGGCCAGCCGCACAGCATCGGCGTCCAGCCCACTATCGGTCTCGTCCAAGATGGCGAACTTCGGCTGCAACATAGCCAACTGGAGGATCTCGGCGCGCTTCATTTCACCGCCGGAAAAGCCCTCGTTGACATACCGCCGCGCGAACTCTGGATCCATCTTCAGTTGTTCCATCTTTTCGCGCAGTTCCTTGCGGAACTCGCGCATGGTGATCAGCTCTTCGCCCTCCTTGCGGTCGGGACGGCGAACATTGGTCGTAGCGTGCCTCAGGAAGTCAGCCATCTTCACACCGGGGACGCTCACCGGGCGCTGGAAAGCCATGAAGATCCCAGCCCGGGCGCGGCCATCGGCTTCCATCTCGGACAGGTCGACACCGTCGAGCGTAATCGTGCCCTCGGTGACTTCGTAGCCTGGATGCCCAGCGATGACTAGTCCTAACGTGCTCTTGCCCGAACCGTTGGGGCCCATTAATGCATGGGTCGAACCGTGTTTAATCTCTAAGTTCACGCCATGCAAAATGGACTTGCCGTTAACCGATACGTGAAGGTTTTCAATCTTGAGGACGTGGCTCATCGAATTCAGATTCTTTTCTTTGAAGGAATGCTAACAAATAAGTTATTGGACAGTTTGGACTACGGGCCGAAACTGGCAGAACTGGTGTCCGTCCAAGCGACAACAATCCAGTTGAACTGATTGCCCAATGGCTTCACTGATCATCTCCTGCTCCATTTCGCATAGCTGCCGACTGGGATCGTCGCCGGTCAACTCGGGATACGGGCAGGCATGCATCTCAAGGATCGGCAGATCTCCATCTGCATTTACGCTGGCCGGCACCTTGCGTCGGCCCAACACGGAAGCCACTGCAGAAAACTGCTCGGTCAAATCGCCATTCGGCGGGAGCGAGTCCTTTAGATCCTGCCCCATGCGCTTGGCTACTCGCCGCAAAATCCGCTTGCGCTGCAGCGGGTTGGGAAGCTCCAAAATCTCATACCACAGCGCCGCTGCCAAATCGGTATAGCTGGCCGATGCGTAGCGCATTCCCAACGGTGTCAGGAAGTAATGAAACTGCGGCCGACCGCGGCCTGTGCTCGACTTGCGCCGACCTACTAGATCCACCTGTACTAAACGCTCGAGCCGCTGACGAACCGCTGTAGCGGTCACCTCCAGCTTTTCGGTCAGCGTCTGAATTGACAGGCTGTGGTACTGCCGAAGCAAATCCAGCACCACCTGATCGATGGGACGGATGTGATCTAAGCAGGTGGTATCCATGGGATTCCGACAATACAAATGAGCTCAAGGGTGGCCTAGCCAACGTTGGCGGCAGTGCTTTTACCTTTAGGTTAAGGCTGTGACTCTATTTTGACAACCCCTGATGCGTTAATTCAAGGTTCATCCCAGCCCATTGCTGGCTCGCCCCTGCACTCATCGCGCTCCCGGGCGAGCCTAGTGGGCTGGTACCGCTCAGCCGCAGATCGCTAAGGCTGCGGAACGCGGGAGAATTGCCCATCGGTCGAGCTTTGCCGCTTGAGAATCTATCAATCGACGCGAGTTGGACTATACTTTTTTAGTGCATAAAAACTTTGTCAGGGCAGACGCTGCAAGCGCCGCCCGCCAAACTCGTCCGTAATATCTGTGATGTCTCTGGAGGAGACCCACCCATGCAAGCTCGTCCCAACCGCCTGCTGCCTTGGCTCTCGTGTCTATGTCTGGCCGCCTGTGCGTGGCTTGGCTCGATGCCCAGGGCTCACGCGCAAGTTTCCACCGCCGATGCGAGACAGTTAGGACTGGAGGTAGCCTGGCAAGCTCAGCTGCAGCTTCCGAAATTCGGGCGTGGCATTGCCAGCGCCGATCTGTGGGTCGACAGCTCCGCCGCGGCCACGCGTAAATACGCCACGGTGGAGTTGGGTTCTGGAGAGTTGGGAGGTGGTCGTACGATTGAAATTTCGGCGGACACACTCGATGCCAAGGGCGAGCCAATTGGGATCGAAGCGGCCAAACAGCTCGCCGCTGAGAGAGCCGCGCGGTTGTTGGGTCGCAACGATGGCTTTCAAGTAATCGAAACCAACGTTCCGACCATCCGCTTAGTCGTCGCGACCAGCGACGGCTTAGTACAAACTCTGGATGCTGAGACGGGGCGATTGCTGTGGAGCAGTTCCTGCGGTTCGTCCTCGGCACCCGCTCATCCAGCGGCACTGTCTCCGGCGGGCGTGTCGCTCATTCATGGACGCCATCTGTATCTGCTGGACTGGCAAACGGGCAAGCAACTGCAGCGCAAGGAGCTGGAGTACGGATCATCGATCGCCTTGGCGGTCGCTGGAAACCTAGCCTATGTGTCCGATTTTCGCGGCCGCATTGAAGCCTACGGACTTGGCACAACGGTGATTCCTTGGACGGCCCAAATCTCAGGTAGATCCGTGGGCCAGCCCGTGAGTTTGAAAGACCAGTCGTTTTGCGCGATCGCTTCGTCCAACGGCTACATGTACACGATGCGCGGTGGAGACACACCTGGGATGTGGACCCGTTATGCCGCCGCATCTGCCATGAGCGGTTGCTTGGCAGCGGGTAACCATGCCTTTTACGTGGGGTCGGTCGAAGGCGTTTTGGCCAAGATCGGCGTAGATCCAAAGCTGGAGAACATGGTGTGGGATGTCACCACGGGCGAACCTCTAACTTCGCCTCCGCTGGTCATTGGTGAGCGGATCTACGTGGCCAACGAATCGGGACGCCTGCTGTGCATCGATGATAACCAAGGGGCGCTGCTGTGGACTGAAGCGGGCATGAGAATTCTGCAACCGCTGGCCGTCGCATCGGGCAAGCTGTTCTGCACGACTCTCGCAGAGCGGCTAGCCGCAGTCGACGCACAGACAGGCCGGCTGTTGGCCAGCACTCAACCGCTGTCGCTAGCGACGAGCGTTGTCAATCAGACCAGCGATCGAGTGTACTTAGTCGACACGGCAGGCCGCGTGCAGTGTCTGCGCTCGTTCCAGGCCAAACTGCCCAAGTTGGTCGAGCCCGTGGTTGCTGGCGAGGCAGAGGAAGCTGAGCAGAGCGAAGCGGGGGCAAGTCAAACAGCCCCGCCAGCGGCCGGCCAAGATCCCTTCGGTACTGGGGAGGCCGCTGCCGGAGCCAATCCATTCGGTGGTGCGGCTGCCGGAGCTAATCCTTTCGGAGGGGCGGCTGCCGGAGCTAATCCTTTCGGAGGTGCAAGCGATCCCTTTGGCGCTCCAGCACCGGCCACTCCCGCCACCGATGAACCCGCCACCGGTGAACCCGCCACAGATCCATTCGGAGTCGGCGGCGCGGACCCCTTCGGCAGTTAGATAGCACTTGACACAGCCGGGGAAATTGCGGTACTCACACCGCATTCACTTCCAACGCGGAGAGACTCCCCTGCGTCACCTGCCTAAAAAAACGATGCGTCCATTGCTGCTGGCCCTGTGGGGTTGGTTGGGGTGCATTGCGCTGTCAGGTTGCCACGGTCGCGCCTACCGCGATCTATACGCGGAGAATATGGCTGCGGAGATTCGCGATCTGGAAGATCAGCTCTACGAGTACGACCATCAGTACAAGCTGCTCGAACAAGAGTTGGAAGTCTTGCGGCACCAAAACCAAGTTCTTAAAGCTGCTACGCCTGCCAAACGCTCGCTCCTTGCCCCCTTTTCTAAAAGCGATAGTCAGCCGGAGTCGCGCCCGCAGGAGTTGCCCAATAAGCCTGAGCCGATGCTCGAATCGCCTGCCCGCGAGCCGAGTTCGATTTTGGAGCAGGGCCCCGCGGCACAGCCATCGAACCCCAGCCGCCAAACCCCAGCTCCTTCCAACAGCGACGAACTGCCGCCGCCCAGTGGGCCTCAAGTGGCACCTCAGGCCGATCCGCCGCAAAAATCTTCTAGCCAACCCGCGCCAGCCACACCAAAATTTCCGCGCCCCCAAGACCAGGCCCCGCGGGACCGGGACAGCGACTTCGATTTAGAAGAATTGTTGCCTCCCACAATCGATCCTGGCGTAGCTACTCCGCCGCCTCTGCCTCCTTTGTCGCTTCGCGTCGACGGCTCGCCGCTAGCTCCTGAAGACAATTTAGAGATGAACTTGGCACGCATCGATATCCCGACTCAACGCGTGTCCGCAGTGCTTGCAGCCGGTGGCACTGCAGATAATCCTTTGGATGGGGCAGGCGACAAACCAACCGATTCACGCGTGATCGAGCTGGCTTTTCATCCAGCCCTGTCGCGGGCAATCGACATGGATGGGCGCCCCGATCCCGATGGACTGTACTTAGTCTTGCAGCCTAAGAACGAACTTGGACAGATGGTTCCGACTTCTGCCGAGCTATTGGTTTTTGCCCTGGATCCCTCTCGCGAAGGTGAGCAAGCCAAAATCGGACGTTGGGAGTTTACGGCTGCCGAAGTTCAGCAAAAGCTGCAGCCGATTGGAAGCGAGCAGGGGATTCACTTGCGCCTTCCATGGACTGGAGAAGCGCCAGCAGCGGACCGAGTAATCGTGTTCGCGCTGTATAAATTCACTAACGGTCGACAGGTAATGGGTGAGAAGGAGATCTACCTAGCGGAAAATGCCAGCTCGAAAACGGTGTGGGCTCCACGAGCTGATAAAGTTGATTCCAGAACAGCCGCATCGACCACCACACCGGCGGAACTCGGATCGTCAGCTAACTCGGTTTCGCAGGCCAGTTTCCAAGCCTCGCCGACTTCGACGAAGACTTCGTCAACGAGTGCGCCGCCAGCCAACAAGCTGCCAACTGCAACTATCCATTCTAACCCGCTCGTCCGCCCCGCCGCGGGTAGCAGCACTCGGCAGCCCCCGCCCTTGC
The DNA here is from genome assembly GCA_934278005.1 of uncultured Pirellulaceae bacterium. Lineage (GTDB taxonomy): Bacteria > Planctomycetota > Planctomycetia > Pirellulales > Pirellulaceae > Aureliella. The sequence goes on from CAKQWG010000097.1 coordinate 7,898, forward strand.
CTTAAAGGTCACCGATACGCAAGTTGATTTCAACTTCGCGCTAGATCAACTCGGCTGCGGCAATCGCTTGCGTCGCCACGCAAAAGGCACGCCTATCAGTCCTAGCACGCCCAGCCCGGATGGCTCCGGTACGGCTACCACGCGGATCGCCGCTGGCGGGCTAAACTGAACGCTGTCCGTCAGGCCAGGATCGAAGGAAAATAGCACGCCGCGGACCGCGTTTGCCGAATAGTCGCCCAGCGCTACGGTATCGTCGATGGAAATTGTGAAGTCAAACAGTGGGCTGAAATCCGTATTAAAAACCACCGGCGGTGGTACGGGATCGGCGAATGGTCCAACCACACTAGCCACGAAATCCGCTTCACCGTTGGGGTCGTTCAGCGGTTTACTAGTGAATTTCCGCTCCGGAAAAAGAGTGCGAATGGTACCGCCGCCCAGTGTCATCCCAATCGGCCTGCCAGGGCCGCCGGGCGGGCTTAAATCGATGGGCACTGTGTAGTTCGCGATCGATTCCGTATTCGCATCGGCTCTAACAAACACCGTCAACGTGACCGTGGTGGTGTTGCCCGCCGTCGGACGAGTAACGCTGGTCGTCTCCGGACCAATGCGGAGCACCAAACCGGCTACTGCAGGAGATGCTACAGCGATGCAGATCGCGCCGACCCCCGCCATGAAGCTGGCGGCAAGCTTAGTGGGCTGGACGAGTTTTGGGAGTAGTCGTTTTATGCAGCTAGCCACGTTCATCAGGAGCCCTCGATTGAAATTTAACAGTCCGGGTATTCGCGATCGCTCTACTTGTTAGAAACCATGTCCGAGATCAGCAGGCAGATGGGTCACTTGGCCAGGCCCATTCTCAGCACTAGGCTCCGACAAGTCGCTCGACTCGCTCGACTCGCTCGACTCGCTTCCGAAGCGAGAATGAATTTTTCGGTCACGCTTGGTGGCAAGCATGACCGCCGGTGGCATGGTCGCGGCTTGCGCTACGGGCTGGTCGCTAGCTTGGCGTACATTATAGTCTGAACGGATTGGCCCATCATCCAGCGCTGCAAACCAATCATCCCGTGCGCTGTTGGTCGCAGAGGGCACATATACAACCGGAACAGGTGCCTCTAAAACTTGGCGGCAAACTGACGCTGCGCTGCTTCCATGTTGTCGCTCTTGAAGCAGAGCTTGCGCCGTGCTCAGCCGCAGGCTGGGTCTGCGCTCTAAGCCGGCCAGCAGCGCCGGTAGACTGGCTACGTTGCCAGGCGTAGTGGACTCAGATGGCGAATCGGCTAGCCCATGGATAGGACGCTGGGCAGTGCTAGGGGCACCAGCAAAGGCGGCTGGGGCTGGCGCCCGCGGCAGGACTCTGCCCAGCCAACTGAAGGCTTTGTAGAGATCTGTCGAGTTCACGCCGCCGTTGCCCGTGACATCGAAATAGGCGTCGCTATTGTTGCGGATAACCGTGCCCAGTTTGCCGTATGCATCGTAGAGGTCGGTGCTGTTGACCCCTCCGTTACTGTCCACATCCCCGGGCATAACGGCCATGCGGAAATCAAATCGGCCGCCCGCCGCACCGTTGCCCGAAGGCATGCTACCGCCGTCGCTCCACTCACCATCCAAGGCGTTGCCCGCGGCGTCTGTGATGGAGTCGAGCAACGAGAGCACCAGTCGGTCATTGGCGATTGGAGCGGCCAAGCGAAGCGTGGCAACGTTGGTGCCATCGACGCCATAGACGAGCGACAGACCGGGCATGTAGTTGGCCAAATTGGTACCCACCAGCGCCATTTTGGCTGGACTTAAGCTAGCGGACACATCCTCGCTGAACTCGATATAAATGCGGTCGATGTTGATCCACGGAGAGTTTTTCAGCTGACCAGGACCGACTAGCGACAAACCGCGGCCATTGCCACTGCCAATCCCGCCACCATCGACCGCATCGATGAAGGAGCTGCCCCATTGGGTTGAACCGATTTGCACGTCCAGCACGCGCGGCGGCAGCGTGTCAGCCACATCGTTGTCATCGATGGTGACGATCTCTTGCAATATGAAGGCTTGTTGGAATTCGCTGTCGGCCGTAGTCAGCGAGTGACTGATGTAGGTCTTATGAGTCCCCTCGGCCAACGCATCATCGACGGCTCTGACGAGAACTTGCTGCGGCACATTCCAATTCTGTGGCGTGAAGGTAAGCGAGCTTGCGCCGCCTAGCAGGGCGGTGACGCTGACCTGATTCTGCACGTTCGCCATGGCGATGGTTACCGGCTGGGTCGGTGGAAAGGTCAACACGATGTGATAGGTGTCGGTAGCCCCCGCCTCGCTCACCTCGGTCGCCCCGTGGCTGGGAATGAGCATTACGCCGGGGAAGTCGTTGTCGGCGATGTTGACCACGACGCGTGGCATGCCGACCGCTTGATAGGCCGGATCGGTGCTGCTGCTGGTGTGCCGAATGAAGCTGCGATGAAAGCTCTCCACAGCCGAATCGTCGACGCCGTTGACCAACACAGTTTGCGGGATGTGCCAATTTTGAGGCGTGAATTCCAGGTAGTTGCGGCTGGGGTTATTGGCGTCGACGGCCGTCGCCTGCTGGTCGCCAGGATCCGTCAAGGTGACGCGCACATTGGCTGTGGGAGCGGTTGCCAAACGCAGCGTGTAACTGTCGCTGATACCCGTCTCGCTGATGCTGGTCAAACCGCCACTTTCGTCGATCACCGCACCCGGTCCATTGGGATCGACCACGGCATGGATTTCGGGATTGATATCGAAGTAGATTTTTCCCTTGCCGGTAGTTTCGTAGCCTCGAAAGTCGAGGTGCGACTTTAGGATATATCCCGACTTGCCATCGACCGCGACGGCTTCGATCCAGCCGCTGGTCATGTTGTCAAAGCCGAAGACAGCATCGATGCCTGGATCGATGTCAAGCACCAGCCACTGCAGATCGGTCCACACCAAATCGGGGCCTTCCTCGGTCGGCACGTGCACTTCGTCGATCAGAAATACCGGTACGCTGGTCGAGCCGCTGATACCGCTGATGGTTTCGTCGCGTGCATAGCTGGCGTCTTGGCTATCGAGCTTACCGTCGTTATTGCTATCGAGCCCCAGTTCGAATGCCATGCGGCGATTGAGGATGCTGACCTGTGCGCCCGTGTCGAACAGAAAATTGCCGCTCGAGGACTGGCCGTTGTGCATCAGATCCGCAGCAAAAAAGGGGATGTCCGCCCAGGCCGGGGGCGGACCACCAAGCGGCAGTACGTGGGGCTCGGGAAAGTACTCTTGCCGATTGTCGACAGCGAGCGTGTATCGCGGACCGCTGTACTCCGGCAGTTCGTTGCCAAAGTCGGTCTTCATATAGAAATCCAACCCGGTGAAGGTCGTCCAGGGCGTAAAGTCAAGCGTGGTCACGCGCTCGGTCATGGCCGGCATGCCAACAATCCCATGCGGCCCCATAAAGCTCACGTCGCGCGTCGCATCGGTAATGATTCGCGTATCCAACAGCGTATTGCGAACTCCGCTCTCGCCCGCGAAATCGAAACGATAAGATTTGGAAATGTCATACATGGAACTGCCACCTACGCCAAGTTCCTCGAAACGCCCCTGGGTCTGATACGCGGGGGGACCCGTCATGTCTCCCACTGCGGTTTGAAAACCGAGGATCGTGTTGGCCCCGGTATCCAATAGCCAAGAATTGAACGTCAGCGGCCCGATAACGTTTTGCGCTGCATCGCTCAGCTCCACCGTGACTCGTGGTTGGTCCCACGCTACTCCGTCGGACGGGCCCAGGTCGAAGTAGGGCCGGCCAGCGAGCGGACTGGCAGAGAGCATGCTCCGCATCTCTAACTTTTCCAGCACCGGTGTTCGACCTGCAGGTGGCCGGCGAGATCCAGATCGTGCAGGCCGTCGGCTTCGAGGCTGGGTCTTGCGCACGGGCCTTGGAAAGTTGCCCGAGTTCGATGTCCAAACATTTCGCTGGCGTGTGAAATAAGCCATGGCCGCTCTCAATTTTAAGTGTCACGAGGCGATTGCGCTGTTCTATGCATCATTTCAAACAACCCAAAATGGACCGTTTGCGATATGAGTATAACATAATGATTCGGCCGGTTTAAAGCTGAAGGGACGCCGTTTGGTGGCTCAAAAGGTTCCGCAAACTCTCGAATCCTGGCCCGCCCACACGCACTGTCAGCTGGTGTGTCGCGGGCAAGTCACGGGCAAGTCACGGGCATGTCACGGGCGAGTCGCGGGC
>CAKQWG010000098.1 GCA_934278005.1 uncultured Pirellulaceae bacterium
TAGGCTCGTGTATGAAACCTGTAACTTTGCAGAGAGACACTATGAACGTTCCTCACGATTTGCCCGCTCAGTACGCGACGCATAGGCGACTGGTTTCGATCAAGTGGCTGGTTCCGATGGTAGTAATACCCATCGCAGGCTTCGCGGTCTATGTCGGCTGGCTGCTGTTTAGCGAATATCGGGCCCACCAGTCGATGAATGCTCGGATGACATCGGTTGGCGCGGCGAGCTCAGCACCCACCGATGCTTGGCTGGCTAAACGTTTTGCCGAAACGGCCTCGAGAGAAGGGACCGCGGCCTGGAGCGAGATCACCGCGCTCAGCTCGAGTGTAGGCTGGAGTGCGATCAACGATTTGCCCATTATTGGAAATGGAAAATCGCTGCGAACGCTCGAGGTCGGCGTTCAGTGGCAACAGCACGAGTTAGTCGATCAATATTTGAAGGAAGCACGACCGCTGCTCGAGCTGATCTACCAAGCGGAGAAATATCCTACGCCGGTCTGGCAACCGATAGACTTTCGTGGCTTTAACACGATGTTGCCTGAGCTGCAGGAATCCAGGCAGATCGCACGCATTTTGCAGTTGGATTTCGAACAGGCTATCATCGGTAGTGATCCGGTGCGGGCGATGCGCGATCTGCAGGCAATGCAAAACACGGCCGACGCTTTCGATTGGGATCTGTTTATCGTGGGAGAGTTGGTCAATATGGCCCTGCGCAGCATGCGCTACTCGGCCATCCAGCGTTCGCTGTTCGCCAACGTGTGGACCGAAGCAGATTTAGAGCAGTTGATCGAGCACGCGCAGAGGCCTCTGCCGCTGGCCCAAAGCTGGCGGCGGTCGCTGGAGTCCGAAAAGGCGCTCGGCATGAACTTTATGCAAAGTCCACTGTATTCGCCGCACACACGCCTGCTCTATCTCGAAAGATTCACTCAGCTAGAGGCTTTAGCGGAGTCGCCTGCGGGGCAGTTTGCGATTCGCTACAGAGAACTCGATGCACAGTTGACAGACAAGCAGGCTGATCCCTTTATACCCACCATGCTTCAGCCGGCGTTTGAAAGTTATGCCGCGGCATTTGACCGACTCGAGCGCTCGCGCCGCTTGGTGCTGACATCGCTGGCTGTAAAACTGTTTCAACTGAAGCACGCGCGGTGGCCAGAAAATTTGCAAGAGCTAGAACAAGTCGGCTTAAGATCCGGCGACTGGACGCTTCCCGCCATTGGTCCGCTGGGCTACGCGGTCCAAGCGGATGGCCAGACAGCCTGCGTATGGGGCGTTCCAGACGGGAAATCATTACAGGATGGGGTTGCCCAGAACTGTCCCGATCATAGCGGAGAGAAGTTGGAAAAGGTGGGATATTATGTGACGGTGATCAAGTAGCCGCAATCAGTTTAACGCCGAGACGCAGCGAGCTTGTGTTGTCGGCGCGCTTCAAGGCGGCGCAGAGCGAAGTCGGGGATACCACGCCAGCGACGATGCAGCCACCAGTACTGCTCAGGGGCCATGCGGATAGCAGCTTCCAATCGCTGATTGTACCACTCGGTCAAATCGGTGACGGATTCCAAGTAGTGTGGCACCTCAGCAGCGTCTAAGTCGGCCGGATCGGCCACGCCGGTCATGCCCATCTCAAACCGCAATGGGCGCCCCAGTCGCCGCGTGTAGTTGACGATCATCGGTGCGCGTGCGGATAGGACAAATAGTGCTAGGGCCTTGTGGCATGACGTCGGATGTCCGAAAAAATCAACCCAGCAGCCTTTGGCGCCAGCGTGTTGGTCAGCCAATAACACGATCGTCCCGCCTGCGTTGAGCACTTCTTGAACTCGCGTCGAACTCCCCTCCTTGGGCAAAATCTGGTGACCGCCGAACGAGCGAAAGTCGGTAAAAAAATCGTTGACATAGGGATTGTCCAGTGGGCGCGCAATCGTAGTGGTCGGGATGCCGAACAAGCCGACGAGATATCCGGCCACTTCAAAGTTCCCGAAATGCCCAGTGACCAGCACGGTAGCCCGCGGGTCCATCATGTAATGATAGATCTCGTTCTTATCGCGCAAGTAGAAGTGATCGCGCCAGTTGGTGCGATGTATTTTTCGCGGCGCATGTGCGATTTCGCACAGCATCAGCAGCAGATGGTGCCACATCTGCCGCCGCAGCAGAGCCTGCTGCTCGGGTGACAGCGGACCGTAGACTTTGAGTAAGTTTCCGTCGATCGGATCGCGGCGGATCTTGGTCCAGTCCGAGATGGCGACGGACAGCAGGCGGCACCATCGGTCGCAAGTTTCCAAGGACAACGACTGGATCAAGCTGATGACGCAGCGCAAGGCGACATAGCCCGTGTAATCGAGCCAAGTTCCGGAGTCGGGCTTGGGCTGAGGAGCAGACATGGCTTGGAAACAATTGGCAGAGTAAGCTGGGCGCGAAGGCGAACGGTGCGTAGATTGTGCCACTGGCCGACGGGGCAGCCAAGGGGAGTTGGCAGTGGGCCGGCAGTACCAAGCCGCTGCGCTAGTGCGGCAAGCTAAGCTTCACCGCCGTGGCTGGCCGCTGGTCGGGTTGTTGAATCGCCCATGAAATAGTTTTCTAAGAACTGGCGGTGATCCATATCGGTACGGGCATATTGGACCAAGCTGAGTAGTTTGCGTTGATCGCGTTCAAGCTTTTCAGCTAAGCCCTGCGCATCGCGCAGTTCGTCCGGTAGCTCTGCGACGCGGCCGATGCGCAGCGGCGGGCGTGCGTCGGCGATAATGTCGTAGCGGGCCAGCATGCCCAGAGCGCTCTCCAGGCGGCGATCGTGCTTCTGCTTGGCGTGCAATTTTTCGCGCAGCCACTCGATCCCAAAGGCATTGATCTGTTGCTGGTCGTGCTGCAGGAAGTCGTGCAAGCGAAAATAAAAGTCTGCGTCGGGATTGCTCCAACGCAGAAACTCAAGCTGGGTGGCTAAGTCGGCTTGGTCGTACAGCAACAGACATTCGGCCGGCCGTCCATCGCGTCCAGCCCGGCCGATTTCTTGATAGTACGACTCGAGCGATCCTGGTAGATCCGCATGAATCACAAAGCGAATATCGGGTTTGTCGATGCCCATGCCGAAGGCGTTGGTGGCCAGGACGAGTTGATCGCGGTCCTGCATGAACTGCTCTTGCACTCGTCGCCGTTCGCCGCGTGGCAGATCGCCATGATAGACCAAGTGCGGCAGGCGCTGATCGTGAAAGAACTCGCTGAAGCGGAGTAGAGTTTTGATCAGCGTGAAGTAGATAATGCCGCAGCCCGGATTGCGCGAAAAAACCTCGGCAATCTGCTTTAGTTTATCGTCATCGCCCCACACCTCGCGCACATCCAGGCTCAGGTTGGGGCGCTCGATACCTTCGTGGAAGATCTCGACATCCTCGGTCGCCAGGCCCAACTGTTTGACAATGTCGGCTTGCACATCGCGCGTAGCGGTGGCAGTGAGCGCAATCGTAGTAGGCTTGCCCAGCATTTCGCGGATCTCGCCAATCCGGGTGTAGTCGGGGCGGAAGTCATGCCCCCAGTGGCTGATGCAGTGCGCTTCGTCGACCGCCAGCAGGCTGATCGTGCGGCCTTGGATAGCTGCTAAGAATTCCTGCTTGCGGAAGCGCTCGGGGGTTACATAGAGCAGCTCGTAACGGCCCGCTGCCAGGGCAGCTAGTCGGCTAGCGCGCTGGTCGCCTGGGAGTGATGAATTGATAAAGGCAGCATCGATACCGCGTTCCAGCAGCGCGTCGACTTGATCCTTCATCAGCGCGATTAGAGGCGACAGCACCACGGTCAACCGCTGCCCCAGTGTGGCCCGACGCTCCGCGTCGGTCTCCCAAACTCTTCCATCCTTCTCTTCCCACAGTGTGGCCCCACGCTCCGCGCCTTTCTCTTCCCTCAGTGTGGCCCCACGCTCCGCGTCGGTCTCACAGTTCCTTACACCCTTCTCTTCCCTCAGTGTGGCCCGACGCTCCGCGTCGGTCTCCCAAACTCGTCCACCTTTCTCTTCCCTCAGTGTGGCCCCACGCTCCGCGCCTTTCTCTTCCCTCAGTGTGGCCCCACGCTCCGCGTCGGTCTCACAAACTCGTCCACCTTTCTCTTCCCCCAGTGTGGCCCCACGCTCCGCGTCGGTCTCTATACCAACTTCCCCCTCTACTTCCCCCCTGCGCTCTCCATCACCCATCTCCCTGCCCTGCTCCTCGCGCCCCAGCTCACATCGCTCAGGCCGACGCGCAAAGACCACGGCGGGCAGTTGGTAGCACAGCGACTTACCGCCGCCGGTAGGCATCAGTACCAGCGAATGCTTGCCGCGCAGCGTCCGCTGGACAATCTCCGCTTGCGATCCACGAAAGTCGTCAAACCCAAAAATTTCAGTCAGCAGTTGCCGCGCGGCCGATAATCCGTCCACTATTTAGCCAAGGTGAAATCGGGCAGGCGCACGATCTCCCCCCCACGCATCGCCGACTGATGAGCACAGATGCCGACGCAGGTCCAATTAGCGCTGGTCACAGCATTGGGCCGCGGATCGCGATCTTCCAGCAGCGCGTTGACGAATTCGTTGACTAGGTGTGGGTGTGAACCGCCGTGTCCGCCGCCTTGCACGAAAGACAGATGCTGAGCATCGTGAATTTCCTGAGGCAGGGTGAAACGCTGGATCTCGGCCGGCAGCAGATGCGCGAAATCAGGCACTTCGACTTTTTCAGGAATTTCCGGTTCCGGCTTTTTGGCGGTATGGATCACGTGTGGTTCGTTTTCTATCAGTGTCCATTCAAAGCTGCGCTTCGTGCCATAGACATCGAAGCTCTCGCGGTACTGGCGAGCGACATCGTACAGAAACCGCCAGACGTGAGCCGTCAAATCGCTGTCCTGGATCTTGATGTGGCACGATTCGACCGCAAAGCGATTGCCGGAAAGTTGAGCGATCTCATCGCGGACCGTGCCAGAGCCGAAGCAACTGACGTATTCGGCCAGTCCATCGACCAGTGACAAACATGGACTGACCACGTGGGTTGCGTAGTGCATGGGGATCATCTTATTCCAGTAATCGGGCCAGCCGTCCATGTCCTGGGGATGGCTGGCAGCCAAATGCTGAATCTTGCCCAGTTCACCGTTTTGAAACATATCCTTGATGAATAGGAACTCGCGGCTGTAGACCACCGTCTCTGCCATCATGTACTTCAGCCCGGTGGCTTTAACTTTCTGAACAATCTGCTGGCACTCATCGAGCGTGGTAGCCATGGGCACGGTACACATCACGTGTTTACCGGCGTCTAGAGCCTGCAGCGACATCCAAGCGTGGTCATTGATCGGGCTGTTGATGTGTACGAAGTCGATATCGCTATCGGCGAGGACATCCTCGAAGCTGGTGTACCGCCGCTCGATCGAGAATTCGTCTCCAGACTGCTTGAGTTGCTGTGCGTCGCGACGACAGATAGCCAGGACATTGGTGGCTGGCAGACTTTGATAGATCGGAATGAATTCGGCACCAAAGCCCAGGCCCACCATGGCTACGTTAAGTACTTTTGTCATCTTGCTTCTCGGACGCTGTGTAAAAGTTTGGCTGTCAGATGCACTAGGCAGAAGCGGCCAGTTTACTGAGTTTTAGTAGCAATGCCTACCTGGAGCTCCACCAATTGTGGCCCCTCGCACCCGTGTCAATTTTATCGATTGTAGATAAGATGTTGTGGAACAAGTACGACTTATGAAATTGTCCGATATTTTGAGCACTTCGCGATCACCTCTTCCATTGCTACTTGCCAGCAGCGTCCAGCCATTGGTGCGACCGTTGCCGCGTACGTACACCGCCGAATACTGCTTCGAGCGCTTAGCCCGTCTAGGCGGCGTTGTCTGGCTGGATAGCAATTTGCAATCCGCAGCCGCGGCGCGGGCTGGCGGAGGGCGGTACAGTTACTTAGCTGCTGATCCGTTTTGTAAGATCCGTGTTGACGAACCGGTCGGCGCGGTGCTGGATCATGTGACCGAGCTGTTGCATCAGTTCTACCAACCGCGGCTACCCGATTTGCCGCCGCTGCAGGGTGGCTGGATGGGCTGGCTGGGTTACGAACTGGGGCGTACTTTTGAAACGATTCCCGCCGCTCAGTACAATGAGTTTCGTTTGCCCGCAGCCGCGCTCGGGATGTACGATGTGGTGCTCAGTTGGGATCACCAACAGGAGCGGGGCTGGATCGTATCGCAGGGCTGGCCCATGACTCGGCCCCTTGAGCGCGCGCGGCACGCCTATCGTCGACTTCAATATTTCCTCAGCATCTTGGAAGCTCCTGCAACGCTCCGCGATGGCAATCCGACCACGGCTCGACCGGACCGCCAGTACCGACTGCGGCCAGCTCAGTTGGCGCCACAATTCCCGACGCGGTGGTCGGACGCCTGGACGAGCAATTTTTCTGCAGCTCACTTTCGAGGTGCCGTCGAGCGCTGCGTGCAGTACATTCACGAGGGGGACATATTTCAAGTGAATCTGGCGCAGCGGCTAATGCGGCAGGAAGCTTGTGCAGCGGAAAAACTGTATCTGCATATGCGGCAGCAAAATCCCGCGCCATTTTCAGGCTATGCCGACTTCGGACGAACACAGGTCATCAGTTGTTCACCGGAGCGTTTTGTACGAGTACTGGACCGCGAAATAGAAACGCGGCCAATTAAAGGGACGCGGCCGCGATTAAGCGACCCCATTGCGGATGCGGCCATCGCCGATTTGCTGCTGCATAGCGCCAAGGATCGCAGCGAGAATTTGATGATCGTCGACCTCTTGCGCAACGACCTGTCGCGCGTGGCCGATCCCGCTTCGCTGAAAGTCACACAACTGTGTGGCCTGGAGCAGTTCCCGTTTGTGTGGCACTTGGTAAGCGCCATCACCGCTCGCTTGGCGCCCAACATGACTGCCGCGGAACTGCTAGCTGCGACTTTTCCAGGCGGTTCAATCACCGGGGCTCCTAAGATCCGAGCCATGGAAATCATTGCCGAATTGGAACCCACCGCTCGCGGTCCCTACTGCGGCAGTCTGGGCTATTGGAGTTTTGCTGGGGATATGGACACCAGCATCCTAATTCGCACGATAACGGCGTGTGACGGTTGGTGGCAAGTTCCCGTCGGGGGAGGCATAGTGGCGGGCAGCCATCCTCATCTGGAAGAACAAGAGACGTGGCACAAGGCCGAGGGGATACTGCGAGCGATCGACTCATTGCCGTGATGCTGCTCCTCTTTGGCCCTGAGACCAGGCGACAGCCGCAATGCAGAAATTCGTCCTGTGCCGCCGGTTTTCGGCGCTCCAAAGCAAGCGGTGGAGAAATGAATTAGACTCTGTGGTACACGCTGACTTAATTTGTGTATTCATCTCAGGAGAGCAACATGCAACGTCGTCAATTAATCCAGGGTGCCGCCGCTTCCGTGGCCATGTTCCATATCGTCCCGCGACATGTACTGGGAGGTCCTAGCTACATTGCGCCGAGTGAAAAAATCAATTTGGCCATCGTGGGTGCCGGTGGGCGCGGCCGTCAAGTGTTGCGCGAGATGATGGGCGAGGATGACGTGCGCGTTGTCGCCGTAGCCGACCCGGCCAAGTCGTTTAGTCTGCAGCAGTTTTACTACAAGGATGTGGGCGGCCGCGAGCCGACACGCGAACTGGTCGAGAAACACTATCGGGCCAAGGATCGCACTCACACATGCGCGACCTACGAAAACTTCGAAGAGATGCTCGATCAACAGAAGGATCTGGACGCGGTCCTATGTGGAACACCCGACCACTTGCACGCGTATGTGTCCGCCAAGTGCCTGCATGCGGGCAAGCATGTCTACTGTGAAAAACCACTGACGCACAACATCTGGGAAGCTCGCACGATAGCAACTCTGGCCAAGCAAACTGGCTTGGCCACACAGATGGGCAATCAGGGGCACTCCACCGCAGGCATGCGTGAGACCTGCGAATGGATTTGGGCTGGAGCCATCGGTACCGTCCGCGAAGTCCACGCGTGGTCTGGCGGCAATCGCTGGAATCCGACCCTCACCGGGCAACCCACTCAACCGGGTGCAGGCGGGTCCGCTCCCGAATGGCTGAACTGGGATCTATGGCAGGGGCCGCGTCAACCGCGACCATTTGACTCCGCCTATGTACCCGTAGCATGGCGCGACTTCTGGGACTTCGGCAATTCGAACATCGGCGATTTCGCTTGCCACGATCTGGACGCCGCTTGCTGGGCGCTGGACTTAGCCAATCCAACTTTGGTCGATTTCAGCGGCGCGGGAGCTGGTCCGGGCATGGGTCCCGATGGGTGCATCGGCTACTACCACTTTGCAGCCAACGACGCGCGTCCGGCGGTTAAAGTCACTTGGTACGACGGTGGTTTGAAACCACCACGGCCCGAAGGCTGGCCGGCGGAGCAGCCACTGCCCGGCCGCGGCGTTTTATTCATCGGCGACGACGGCGCACTGTTTTGCGGTGGAGCCGGCGGCGCACCGAAATTGATCCCTGAGAGCCGCATGGCCGATTTCAAAAAGCCCGAGCCGACTCTCCAACGCGTCAAGAGCCACCACCGCAACTGGCTCGATGCCTGCAAAGGGGGCGAAGCGGCCGGCAGCGAGTTTGGCTATGGTGCCAAGCTTACCGAGCTAGCCATGTTGGGAGCCCTATCGCTTAGAATGGGGCAGACCATTCGCTGGAACGCGGCTGAGATGAAGGCCATCGATCTACCCGCGGCCAATGCCATTATTAAAGAGGATTACCGCAGCGGTTGGGAGATTGAGCCCGCTAAAGTATAGGTTCGCAGTGGGAGCACGGTGACGGGTGCTCTGTGGCCTCTGTGCGTCCTTGCCTTCTCTGAGTTTGCTTCTTGACGCAAAGTGCTCACAGTCCCGCAGGGCCGCAGAGCTCAGCCAAAACGTAGACGCAGTATGCAGTCCGTCCCCCGTAAAACCTTTTCCCCGTTTGGCATTCGTGCCGGTCGAGCGGCCACAAAAGCTACGACAAGTCGCAGCACTATAAGGAGTCGCACCGCGGCCCACAAAAACCTCTCACTGTTTGGCACTGCATACGGTTGGGCATGCGGCCAGGCGGGCGGTTAAGAGCGCGGGACGGGGTACATCGCCAGTGCCGTGTTGAGTTCGGATGTTTCGGCAGACATCGAGTGGCCTTAGAAGCGGAAAAAGCCGAAGATTCCTACATAATCGCTACAAACCATCAGCGATTCGAAGAATCCACGCCGTTGAGATCACTCACGGCCTCACAAACCCAGCCGGAACGCTGTCTTTGACTCCTTACCGAATCGAACTTGCACGCGCCTTTGGGCTGAGCCTATGCATTGCCGGGGGTCTGTTAGGGGGCATTGCGCCGGCACAGATTCGCATGGCCAACAGCCCTCGGTTTCCCGATGATTTGCCTCAAGTTGGCGTGGCGGCTGACGCTAAAGCAAAAAAATCGCCGGAGGACTTTGAGAAACGTCTCAAGGAGCTAGAGGACCAACTGGCTGAGCAAGCCAAAGAGCAGGCTAAAAAAGAGGAACAGGCGGAGCAACGCGAGAAGCTCGAGGCGGAGGAAGCCAAGCAGAAGCCCACATTTGAACTCAACGGGCGGATCCACATGGACTACTGGGCGTTCCCTAGGGATCAACCAGGCATTGGTTTTTTAGAGCACCCCGATCCGAGCCAAGCCAACTATGGCGAGGATCCAGAGGACCGCTTTGAATTCCGCCGCATCCGATTGGAGATGAGTGGCGATATCCCGGAGAACATGTACTGGCGGATGCAGGTTGACTTCGGCGATCCGTCGGACCCGACCTTCAAAGATGTCTATCTGGGGTGGCGAGGGGATGGTGGTCAGCGGAGTTTTCAGATTGGAAATCAGAAGCTGCCGCTGGGACTCGATGCCCTGGACAGTTCCCGCTACACAGTGTTTGCTGAGCGACCGCTGATCAACGCTGCCTTCGTTGAAAACTCGCGTCGCGTCGGTGCCGCCTTCTATGGTTACACCAACGACGAACTATTTAATTGGGCCTACGGTGTTTTTAACCTGGAGGACGTCTCGGGCACCGGCACCTACGTTGGCGATTCCTTGCAGCTCGGTGGCTACGGTCGTTTGGCGTCCACCCCTTGGTATGAGCGGGATGGGCGAGACTATCTGCATTTAGCCCTGGCCGGCGCGGTTGCGTTTCCTGACGGTGACGCTGGGACGTCAAGTTCTGCGGACAACGCAGCCCGCTTTCGATCTCAACCGCAGGCGCGAACCGATTCGTATTGGTTTGACACGGGCACCATAGTCGGCGCAAATAGCTTCGAGATCCTCGGCACCGAAGGGCGGCTAAATTTAGGACCGTTGCAATTTACCGGCGAGACAATGGTTAATTACTTGCAGCGCGACGCGAGCACACCAGGCGCCGAGGAGGATCTGGTGTTCTACGGCTTCTACGGCTACGTATCCTATTTCGTGACAGGTGAGTATTTGCCTCACGACCGCACCTCGGGGACCATGACGCGGGTCACGCCTCACCGCAACTTTTTCCTGTTTGACCGGTTGCGCGGTTGCCGCGAGGGTGGCGGCTGGGGTGCTTGGCAAATCGCCGCACGTTACGACTACATCGACCTCACCGATGACGACATCACCGGTGGCGTCGGCAATCATTTCACACTGGGACTCAACTGGCACTGGAGCCCCTACGCCAAGATGCAGTCCAATTTGATATTCGGCGACATCGACCAGCGCGGACCGGTCGGTGGCTACGATGGCGGCAGCTACTCGATCCTGGGCACGCGGCTGATGGCCGAATTTTAAAAAGGCTTGAGACTTTTGCGGATCACTTCAGTGGCATGCTGCCATACGGTTTGCCGCGGCAACTCAAACTGCACGGTAGCGAGACTGCCGCGCAGCGGTGCTAAGTCGCTATGACTTGCTGGGAGCGTGTCGATCTCTCCGCCGGCCACGCTAGGGCTATCTTTCCGGGAGACAGACCGCGCGTGGTTAGCAACTTCAACAGTCACTTCATAGTGGGGTTGGGCCGGCAAAAAATTTCCTCCGGCAGCAGGCTCTGAGAGCAGGGCCCCATCGCCGATCAGTCCTTTGGGAAGCTGATCGATCGGCTCAGGAGCGATGCGCGAAATGATCCCTCGTCGCACGCTCTGCGCATCGGCGTCCCAGCCAATCAGTGCAGTTTGGCCAACCCCGAGCCGTTTGACGTCGTCCTGAGCCACGATCGCTGTCACAATCAAACGCTGCTTCGGGGAAAACCAACCGACCAACGCACCGCGTTCACAGGTACTGCCTAAGAGTTCCGGAGCGAGTGGGTCGCCGCGCTGCCGATCATCGACGGGAGATGCAAGTGGCCGGGGCATCTCACGATCAGCGGCCATGAGGTAGCCGTCGCTCGGTGCGGTGTGAGTCAGCGCCTGGATCTCGCGCTGCAGCACCCGCTGGCGAGCCTGCAACTGCTGCAGCTCCTCGCTCATAGTGGGAATCAAATAAGCGGTGGTGGGATCTAGCGCCGATCGCAATTGAAGTTGTTCCAGCGCCTGCTCAATACTGGCAATCTGGCCGCGCAGTTCAAGCAGTTCGTAATCGCTCTCCGGCGACGCAAACTGCAGGAGAACCGCATCGGCTGCTAAGGCATGATCGACGCGGGCCGCATGCACTAGTTCGGCCGTGTGACTGGCAAACAGCGGCAGTTTATCTTCAAAATCTGTAATCGCCCGTGCACGCATCGCATTGGGCAGTGGTACCGTCAGCAGGAAGGCAGCGCCGAGCGCTAAAAGAGTTACCACAGCCAGCCAGCGCCCGGCTCGGATACCTCCAGCCAACCTTGCCTCGTGACCGATCTTCAGGATGGCCCGCGCGGCTCCCAGCGACCAAGCCAGTAGCAGACCAGCAGTTAACAGCAGCGCCACCAAGCCCAGCCCCAGCGGAACCAAAACGCTCCATCCAATCCACAGGATGGCGCACAGCACGATAGTGCGATAGATCGCCGCCATCATCCAGTAGAGCACCAACGGCCAGACGTGAGCGTC